>JABDKA010000221.1 GCA_013002405.1 Sulfitobacter sp.
AACTTGTCCCGCGCGCGCATCATCCCGACGCTGATGATGCCCCTCCCGGTTTGCGCGCGGTAGGTGGCTTCGGTCCGCCGCAGAAAGGGCTTGAGGTGGCACAGCTTCTGACCTGGGGGCGCGTAAGCGGCCAGTGCCTCCGCGTCCCGCTCCGTGAAGTAGAAGATCAGACTGGCCTGCTCTGCCGCCGCCTCGGCCTGTCGCGCGAAAAGGTCCCACGGACCGCCGAGCCGCTTGCGCGCCCTTGTGGATTCAATCTGAACATAGGGAATGCCAAGCGCCTGTGTGACGGTTGGCCCCAGCAAATCGGGGGCCTTGTAGTAATTGTGATAGCTGATCCAGGCCTGCCAGCCTGCGGCCTTCCCGGCTGCGATGAGGTGCTCAGCCTCCCCTTGCGCTGCTTGCAGAATAGCGGTTTGCGCGGCTGCCTCCCCCTTCCCCTCGCGACAGTTGAACGTACTGGAGAGGGTTACCTCTGCGCCCGCAAAGTTTAGGGCGGCCATCAGATTGCGCGCGATGGTACGATCGCCGGAAGGGATCGGATGATCGGGCGATTTCATCGGCGCGTAGAAGGCCAGTTTCATGCCGCTTCCAGCGCCATCATCGAGGTCAGTCTTTCCTTGAGCCGCGCAATGCCGGGGTGCATGAGGAAGTCCGACTGCAGCCGGGCAAAGGCGGCCTCGGCCAGACGAGGTCCCAGAGCGGGGTTTTCGGAAAAGTGCACAATCGCCTGTGACAGTGCAGCGGGCGCGTCACTCACCAGGATGCCGTGAATGCCGTCCTCAATGAATTCCGGAATGGCAGAGACCGGGGTGCTCAGGATCGGAAGCTTCTGGCTGGCCGCCTCCATCAGCACATTGGGCAGGCCGTCCCGGTCGCCGTCCTCCGCGATGCGGGAGGGCAGAACGAAGAGATCGGCTTTGCGCATCGCATCAATCACTTCGGGCTGGTCGCAGGCCCCGCGCCATGTGATCCGGCCACCCACCCCGCGCCGCGCCGCGCGTTCGCGCATCTCATCGGTCAGTGGACCGCCGCCGACGTGGGTCCAGTGCCAGTCCAGCGCGGCTGGCAGAATCGCAAGTGCATCGATCAGCCGGTCAAAGCCCTTCTTTTCCACCATGCGCCCGACCGACAGCATGTGCAGGCGCGATCCCGCCGAACGGGGCCTGCGCGCGGGCGGGGCAGGAAAGCGGGCAAGGTCAAGCCCGTGATAGACCAGATCAACGCGGGCCGGATCATCGGCCAGAGCGCGCAGATGTTCCGCCCCAAAGCGCGTGCAGGTCACGCCAAAGGCGGCACCCGCGTGGGCCGCACTCAGCTTTTCGCGCAGTTCCCATTCCGGAGAGGTCCAGATGTCCTTGGCGTGGGCGGAAAAGGACCAGGGCAGCCCCCGCATCATCGCGGCATAGCGGGCGACGGAAGAAGGGGTGTGCAGGAAATGGGCGTAGATGCCCGTGACGCCCGAAGGCATTTCGGTGGCCATGACGCAGGCCTGCCCGAAACGTCGGCGGCGATTGGGGGTGTCATCCCTTTCGACGTCTTTGGCATAGGCCGCCGCTGCGGCGTCGAAACCGGGCAGGTCAGCGGCGGCCCCCATGGCTCTGGCCACGCGGCGCGGCTCATCCCGCAGGTATTCGGGCAGGTAGCGGACCTTGGCCCGCACCCTGTCATGCAGCGGATGGGTCTTTCTGTCCGTCGGATGACGCAGCGACCAGATTTCGAACGCGATACCGGCCTCCTCCAGCGCGACAAGCTCCTGCGCGATGAAGGTCTCTGACAGACGCGGCCAGCCCTTGACGACAACCGCAAGGGGCGCTGTCGTCATGCGGAGACGCCCCCGCGCATCAGCGCCCGTGCCCGGTCCACCACGACATCCAGACCATCCAGCAACCCGTTGGCCCCCGCTTCCGAGGGTTTGCCCTGTTGTGGAAGGTTGCGGATGGCCTTGATCATCGCTTCGGGCGTCATGCCATCGCGCTTTTCGTCGAGCATCCTGACCAGACCAAGCTGCTCCGCCCGGCTGGCGCGGATCCACTGTTCAAGACGCGGGATGGTGCGGGGCACGATGAGCGCGCGTTTGTCAAAGGACAGGACCTCGCAGAAGGTGTTGTAGCCGCCCATGCACAGGATACCCTCGGCCCCGGCAAACAGGCTTTCGATGCGGCTGTCAAAACCCTGCGCAGTGACCCGGCCATTCAACTTTGCGACGCGGGCGTCAAAGTTCTCACGCACTTCACCAGACAGGAAGGGGCCGTAGACCAAAACTGCATCAGGCTTCAATGTCTCGTCCATTTCGTAGGCCGACAGCGCAAGCGACACCATCGCCGCCCCGTCGCCACCCCCGCCGGGGGTGATCAGGACATAGGGTTTGTCTGGTGTTTCCACGACCTCGGACACTTCGCGTCGCAGATAGCCCGTCCAGTGCATCCGCGCGCGGGTGCGCACTGACAGCGGCAACCCCCGCGTGGGATCATAGACGTCGCGGACGCCGTACACCCAGATCTCGTCGTAGAAGTTTTCCGTGGCCTCCACGGCTCCCTTGCGCGCCCATTCCTCGGCCAGAACCTCAGGTTCGTCCAGAACGTCGCGCAGCCCCAGAACGGTGCGCGTGTGGCCACGGTGGGCAAGCCACTCAAGCGTCGGCAGAAGCTCCCCCCGGAAACCGGTGGGCTCCTTGTCGACGATCAGCAGATCGGGTTCGTACTGCTCAACGGCAGTCTGGATCAGACCGGCGCGCAGAGCGGTGACCTTTTCGATGTCCATGCCAAGGGTCTGACTGTCGTAGCTGCCGTCGGGCAGCTTGGTCACGCCGGGCAGCCGAATATGGTCGACCCGTTCGGGAAAGGTGAAACGGCCCGCCACCGGTGAGCCGGTGAGGATGATGGCGGAGGCCTGTTCATCCCCGCTCGTGATGGCCGTGGCCAGCGCACGGCAACGGCGCAGGTGGCCGAGACCGAAGGTGTCGTGGCTGTAAAACATGACCCTGCGGGTCGCGGTGGGGGCGCTCGTCGCCTCGATGCTGTCTTGTGCCAATATCTCCATCCGCCCGGTCCTGATCCTAAAGCCTCAGATCGCTGCCGGATTTGCCGAAAACGCCCTTGATGTCATAAAGCAGCGCACCTGGTTTGCCAAAGGCCCGCACGCGGTCGCTGCCCATCTCGACAAAACTGGTGTGACCGACGGCGATGATGATCGCGTCGTAAGTGCCTTCCTTGATCTCGTCGATGCCCCTTACCCGGTACTCCTCCTTTAGCCTTTCCGCCCCGACCCAGGGGTCATGAACGTCGCAGGAAACGGCGTAGGAGGAGAGCTCAGCCACGATATCGGCCACCCGCGTGTTGCGCGTATCGGCGCAGTTTTCCTTGAAGGTAAATCCAAGGACCAGCACCTTTGCTCCCCGCACACCGAAGTCACGCGCCAGCATCGCCTTGATCAGTGTCTGAGCCACGTGGGCCCCCATGGCATCATTGATGCGGCGGCCGGCCAGGATCACCTCCGGATGATAACCAAGCTGTTCAGCCCGGTAGGTCAGATAGTAGGGATCGACCCCGATGCAGTGACCCCCCACAAGGCCCGGCCGGAAAGGCAGGAAGTTCCACTTTGTGCCTGCCGCCTCCAGCACCTCGAGCGTGTCGAGGCCAAGACGGGAGAAGATCAGCGCAAACTCATTCACCAGCGCGATGTTGAGATCGCGCTGGGTGTTCTCGATCACCTTCGCCGCCTCGGCGGTCATGATGGAGGAGGCCCGGTGCAGGCCCGCCTTGACGACGGGTGCATAGATCCCCTCCACCCGGTCGAGCGTTTCGGCATCCTGCGCGGCGATGATCTTGACCACGTTTTCCATCGAATGTTCCGCGTCACCGGGATTCACCCGCTCAGGGCTGTAGGCCAGCTTGATCTCGGTGCCGACGGTCAGACCACTGCCGGCAGCAAGGGCAGGGCCGCAGACCTCTTCGGTGACACCGGGATAGACCGTGCTTTCCAGGATGACCAATGCCCCAGGGGCAAGGTGGGGGGCGATGGTGGCGCAGGCACCCAGCACGGCGCCAAGGTCGGGGGCTTTTGCGTCGGTGATGGGGGTGGGCACGGCGATGATGAAGGTCGTGCAGGCAGCCAGATCATCGGGCCTGTCCGTGAAGGTGGCGGTGCTGTCTGCGAGGGAAGCATCGGCCACTTCGCCGTTGGGATCGCGTCCTTTATTCAGGGCGGTGATCATGGGCCTGTGCACATCGAAACCGATCACACCGAACCCCGCACGGGCAAGGCCAAGGGCAAGGGGCAATCCAACATAGCCCAATCCCAGTACAGCGATGCGTTCCTTCTGCGCCGCGGGGGCCATGGGCGTTCCTTGTCGTTCAGGGCCCTGTCGTCCCATATTCCGTTTCACAACATGCACGGATTCCATGCGATTGTAAAACGCATGCACGGCCCTGCCTGATTGCGCAACCCGTTGCCCGCCCCCACGATTGCAATGCGTGATCCGCTCGCGTAGCCTGTTGAATTATTGGGCGGAGTTGCGGGGGAAAATGCGCCTATTATTATTCTTTTTCCTGCTTACCTGCGTGTTCCTGATCCCGGCGGCCGCACCGAACCTGGCACAGGCCCAGGGTCTTTCCTCTGTCCTCGCCCTTGATGAGACGACAGCCGACACGCCCCCCCCCAACCTTGAGACAGTCATCGACCGTGCTGCCAAGAATGGCGTGAGCGTCGTCGTAATCGACAGCGCTGGGAACCTGATGGCCGAAATCGGCGCGCCGGAGACAGCAGGTGAGGCGAGCGGACAGGAGGCCGAGGCACCCACCGGGTCCGTCGTCATGCGCGTCCAGGACAGGACCCTGCAATTCCGCACGGCCCTGTTCGAGCGTCTGCTGGATCTGCCTGCGGCCTTCAATGAGGTTCTCTATATCCTGCGTGCGGCCAGTCCGGACGGCACGCTATGGGCCTTTGGCAAGGCATTGATCTACAGTCTCCTGCTTTTCGGAGTGGGGATGGTGGTTGAGGCGCAGATCTTTGGCAAAAGGATCATGAAGCGCTTTGTCGTGGCGCGGATCATGGTCCACCCCGAAGGCTATGCGGAAAAGATGCCCTTTCTTGTCTTCCGCTTCTTCGCGGGAGTTTTGGGCATCCTGGTGTCGATGGCGGTTGCCTACGTGCTGGGCTTCGCCATCTTCGGCACGCTGCAGGATACGGCCATCCAATATACCGCGACGATCATCAACATCGGCTATTTCACCTGCCGCTTCGTGGCCATCCTTTGGCGGATGATCCTCTCCCCTTTCCTGACGCAATATCGCATTCCCGCCCTGACCGACCGTGAGGCAAGGCGCCTGCACCGCTGGCTCTGGATGGTCGCCGGGCTCGATATCTGTGTGACACTCTTCGGCAGCTGGATTGCGGAACTGGGTCTGAACTACGATGTCTATGCTTTCCTGTCGGCGGGGCTGGCCTTCATCATCATGCTGCTCAACCTGCTGCTGGTGCTGGTCAACCGCCGGGCCATATCGGGCGCGCTGCGCCACGGGCGGTCCCCGCAGGAGTGCGGCATTTCGATCCGCTTCCTGAGCCAGATCTGGGCTCCGGTCGTGATCCTCTATCTGATCTTCGCCTGGTTCCAGCTGACCTACGATCTGATTGTGGGCATCACCGACACCTACCCGATGATCCTGGGAGCCTACGCCATCCTGATCTCCATCATCGTGGTCTATGGCGTGATCAATTTCCTGATTGAGCGCAGCTTTGCCCGGGCACGGGCGATGCGTCGGATGAACGAACTTGCCCTCGAAGAGGCCGCACAGGAGGCGGCCCTGGCCGATGCAAAGACCGAAGAGCAGGCAGAGGATATGGCGCATGAGCTGGAGGAGACCCGCGCCGCCGTCGCCGAAGAGGAGGCGCGCGCCGCTTCGGTCCCGCGGCGCCATGTCATCAACAGTTTCGAAGCCCTCGCCCGGCGGATCGCCGCGATCCTTGCATTCGTTGCAGGCACCTATGCCTTTTTTGCGATCTGGGACAATGACAGCACCGAGATGGTGGAGAGCGCGGCGGACCAGCTGCTCGACATCATGGTGATCTGTTTCATCGGCTACATCGTCTATCACGCCTTCCGGATTTGGATCGACGACAAGATCGAGGAGGAAAGCGGTGATCAGGAAGAGGCCGAATTGGGGGACGAGGGGGGCGGCTCCTCCGCCTCGCGGCTGGCCACGCTTCTTCCGCTTTTCCGGAACGCCGTGCTGATCGTCGTATTCGTCAGCGTCGTGCTGGTTGTCCTCATGGAAGTGGGTATCAATGTCGGCCCGCTTTTCGCCGGCGCCGGTATCGTCGGCGTGGCGATCGGCTTTGGCAGCCAGGCGCTGGTTCGGGACATCTTTGCCGGGGCATTCTTTCTGTTCGACGATGCCTTCCGCAAGGGGGAGTATCTGGACGTGGGTGGCGTGAAGGGAACGGTGGAGAAGATCTCTGTCCGCTCCTTCCAGCTGCGCCACCATCTGGGCGCGCTGCACACAATCCCATTCGGCGAGCTGCAGGTCATGACCAATTATTCGCGCGACTGGGTGATGATGAAACTGCCCCTGCGGGTCACCTATGACACGGACGTCGACAAGGTTCGCAAGCTGGTCAAGAAACTGGGGCAAGAGCTTTTGGAGGATCCGGTGATCGGGCAGGACTTCATCCAGCCGCTCAAGTCCCAAGGCGTGATCGAGATGCAGGACAGCGCCATGATCATCCGGGTCAAGTTCATGACCAAACCGGGCGATCAGTGGGTCATACGCAAAAGGGTATACGAGGAAATCCGCGCACTGTTCGAACGCGAGGGCATCAAGTTTGCGCACCGGGAGGTGACCGTTCGACTGGCCGATGGCAAAGTAGATGAACTGACCGAGGAAGAGAGAAAGGCCGTTACCTCAGCGGCCCATGCGGCAATAGAGGAAGAACACCTGGAAGGTGGGGTGGACGACGGCAACGGCGACGACCGCTGAGTTGACTTTGGGTCAATATCGGCTAGTTCCCCACTAACATCTAGATGGGAGCCCCCGATGAAACAGACACGCCGCCATTTCCTGGCCACCGCCGCCGCCGCAGGCGGTGCCATCACCCTTCTGCCCTACGCCGCCCGTGCCGCGGCCCACGCCAGCGACGTTTTCGAAACCGCTGCGGGCAACATCACCGTGCACCCTGTCTCGCACGCTTCTTTCGTGATGGAGACGCCCAAGGGAACGATCTATGTCGATCCGGTCGGTGAGGCGGCCAACTACGCTGATTTTCCCGATCCCGACCTGATCCTGATCACCCACGAGCATGGCGATCATTACAACGAAGAAACGCTCCAGGCGATCGCCGTTGAAGGCACCCGGTTGATCACCAATCCGGCGGTCTTCGGGATGCTTTCCGATGGCCTGAAAGGGAGCGCACGCGATGTTCCTAATGGCGGTACAATTCAGTTCTCCGACATGGATATCGAGGCCATCCCGGCCCACAACCTGACCGAAGAGCGCATGAACTTTCACCCCAAAGGGCGTGACAACGGTTACGTGCTGAATTTCGAGGGCTTCCGGGTCTATATCTCTGGCGATACCGAAGACGTACCAGAAATGCGCGCACTCGAGAATATTGATCTTGCCTTCGTCTGTATGAACCTGCCCTTCACGATGGACGCCGCCGCCGCGGCCTCGGCCGTGTCTGAGTTCGCCCCGACTTACGTTTATCCCTATCACTATCGCGGTCGGGACAATGGCACCCAGGATCCGCAGGAATTTGCCGACTTGCTGGAAGGCGAAATCGCCGTGCGCATGGGCGGCTGGTACGGCTAGGGCTTTTTTCGACTGGCCCTTTTGGGGGCCAGCCGACCCGCAGGGGCTCTGCCCCCGGACCCTCGGAGTTCAATCAGCGGGATGAAAGGGCGGGTGGGGCCTTTCCTCAACTGCAATGTCCGGTGCGAATCGAGGGCGTCTTTGCCGCTTCACATTTGCGACTGTCTTTGCTCAGCTCTTGTAAGGATCGAGCGAAGCGCGCAGTCCGTCACCGAGAAAGTTGAAGGCCAGAACAACCACGATGATGGGCAGCATCGGAATGGCGGTCCACCAGTAGATCTCGATACTCGCCAGGTTCTGGGCGTCGTTCAGCATGACGCCCCAGCTTACCGCCGGAGCCCGCAGGCCGAGGCCGAGGAAGCTGAGGGCGGTTTCCCCCAGGATCATCGCGGGGATCGACAGGGTCGCGCTTGCAATGAGGTGGGACATGAAGTTGGGCAGCAGGTGCCGCCGGATCACCCGGCCCGGTTTCGCACCCATCATCTCTGCCGCCTTGACGAATTCCTCTTCCCGCAGGGACAGGAATTTCGAGCGGACCGCACGGGCAAGGCCCGGCCAGTCAAGAATGCCGAGGATGATCGAAATGATGAAAAAGACCGCGACCGGCCCCCAGTTCGACGGCACCGCCGCCGAGAGGGCGAGCCAGAGGGGCAGCTCGGGCAGGGAGCGCAGGATCTCGATCACGCGGTTCACAATCCAGTCCGTCTTGCCCCCAAAATAGCCTGCGAGTGCACCGAAGGTGATCCCCAGCAGGAAGGAGACGGTAATGCCGATCAGGCCCACGGTTAACGACAGTTGCGCGCCGTAGAGGATGCGGCTGAAGACATCGCGGCCCAACCGATCCGAGCCCCAGAGGAAGACCGTGGCCCCTTCGGGTGCACAGAAGAGATGCGTGTCCGATGGAATAAGTCCGAACAACCGGTATTCTTCGCCTTTGCAGAAGTACTCAAGCAGAGCGGGGGTGCTTGTATCTGTCGTGTAGGTCCAGCGAAACTGCTCCAGATCCGCCTTGGCCGTGATCGGGTAGACGTAGGGCCCGACAAAGGAGCCCTCGTGCCAGAGGTTGATCGACTGGGGGGGGGCATAGAGGTAGTCCGCGCTGCGTTCGTTCGGTGTGTAGGGCGCGATGAAGCCCGCGATGGGCAGGATCAGGTAGCAGGTCAGCAGGAAGATGCCCGAGATCAGCGCCAGCTTGTGCCGACTGAACTTGCGCCAGGTCAGCAGCCAGCCCGGCGCATCCATGTCAGAGCGTTCGGGTGCGCTGATGTCGGTCTCGTCCGACCAGGGTTCGGGATCCACGAAACGGTTGTCGGGCTGAATGCTCATCCGTCACGGCTCCCGTAGCGGATGCGCGGGTCAAGCAGGACCAGCAGGAGATCCGAAACCATGGTGCCAATGAGGGTGAGCAGGGCCACGAACATCAGGATAAAGGCAGCGAGGAACTGGTCCTGGCTTTTGAGCGCGGTGAGCAGGGAGGGGCCAATCGTCTGCAGGCCGAGGACAACGGAGACAAGGACCGAGCCGGAGACCATGGCGGGCAGGAGGTTGCCGATATCCGCCACGAAAGGGTTGAAGGCGACGCGCAGCGGATACTTTGCCAACATCCGGCTGGGGGCCATGCCCTTGGCCCGGGCGGTTTCCACGTAGGGCTTGCTAAGCTCATCCAGCATGTTGGCGCGCAGCCGCTGCATCATCGCCGCCGCCCCTGAGGTGCCAATCACAAAGGTGGGCACGATAAGGTGCAAGAGGATCGATTTGACCTTTTCGAAGGACATCGGCTCCCCTTCCAGGCTCGGGTCCATCAGGCCGCCGATGGGCAGATCGAAGTACTTGTTGCCGTAGTAGAAAAGGATCAGCGCCAGCAGGAAGTTTGGGGTCGCAAGGCCGAGGTAGCCGACGAAACCGGCGGTGTAGTCGATCCAGGTCTCTGATTTTGCTGCGGCCAGCACGCCCAGGGGCAGGGCCACGACATAGACAAAGAGGACGGCCGCCAGGTTCACCAGAACGGTAAGCCAGAGCGCGTCGCCCACAATCTCGCCCACGGGTCGGTCGAATTCAAAAGACCAGCCGAAATCACCCTGCAGCAGTCCGGCGAAACCGTTGGGGCCGGGCACGAAGCCGACCCAGATCAGGTATTGTTCCCACAGCGGGCGGTCGAGCGCGTATTCCGTGCGCAGGAATTCGGCCTTTGCTACCCCGGCGGCCTGCCCGGTGGCCCGCAATTCGGCAATCTGGTTGGACAGAAAATCGCCAGGGGGCAGGTTGATGATGATGAAGACCAGGATCGACACCACCCAGAGCGTCAGCAGCATCGTAAAGAAACGATAAACTGCATAGCGCAGAAACATCATTGCGACACCTGTTCAAAGGGCGTCTCAAAGTAGAATTCGTCAACCCGATGGATCCCGAAATGGGCGCCGGGTTCCCAAGCCCAGATCGCCTTTTCTGGCACGTTGCGCAGGTTTTCGTTGATCACGACAGGCTGGGGCGCCTCAGAGAGGATGCCGATGCCGAACTGGTTGGTCGCGTGAATATCCAGCATCTCATTCCAGATCTTGCGCCGCCTCTCGGTATCGAAGGTGCGGGACCACTCTTCAGAAAGTTCCAGAAGACGCTTGGCAGGCTCGATATCGGGCGGCTCTCCCGCCTCACCGCCAGTGGCATAGAATTGCCCCCATTTCGGCCAGGCAAAGAACTCCTGGTTGGTGGGGGCCAGATAATGGGGTGATGTATCGGCGGAGGGCAGTCCATTGTCCCAGCCGTACCAGATCGCGGCCATGCTCAAGCCTGCGTAGACACGGTTGCGCAGGATCTCCCGGTCCAGAGGACGCATCACCAGCTTGATGCCGATGTCACGCCATGTGTCGGTCACGATGGCCAGGGCGTTCTCCACCTCCTGCCTTTCACCGGCGGTTTCGACGACGAATTCCATGGGACGTCCGTCGGGCAGCTTGCGGATGCCCGCGGGGGTCCTTTCAGTCAGGCCCATTTCGTCCAGCAAGCGGTTGGCGCGGCGCAGGTTCATGTCGGACCAGACCAGCAGGTTTTCCGGATCGTAAAGTGAACTGCTGGAGAGCACGGCCATCCCTCCCTCGGCCGCCAGTCCGAAATAGAGCGCGCGGTTGATCATGCGCCGGTCGATCCCCATCGACAGGGCCCGGCGGAAGCGCACGTCCCGCATCACCTCGCGCCAGACAGGGTCCGCGAAGTTGAGGTTGGGATAGATGGCAATCTGGCTGGCCACACCGCTTCTCCAAAGAAGCGTCCGGTAATTGCCGCCGTCGGCCTCCCCCTTCTTGAGGATCGAGATGTCGGGAAAGTCGAGGCCCCGTGCCTGCAGGTCCACCTCACCCGCGTTGGTCTTGGCGGCGACCAGGCCACCGCCGACGATGCTCATCTCAACCACGTCGATGTAGGGCAGCTGGACGCCGCGGGCGTCAATGCGGTGGTAGTAGGGATTGCGCACGAAGATCTGCCGCGAAGTCCGGCCGGAGGCGTTGATCCATGGCTGCAGGGTGGGCAGCGCGGGATTGTCG
This sequence comes from Sulfitobacter sp., assembly GCA_013002405.1. Lineage (GTDB taxonomy): Bacteria > Pseudomonadota > Alphaproteobacteria > Rhodobacterales > Rhodobacteraceae > Sulfitobacter. The sequence goes on from JABDKA010000221.1 coordinate 11,345, forward strand.
AATTTGTACATGTTGTCGCGCCGGTTATGCAGCGCGGCCCAGCTTTTCACCCGTGCCTTGCGCGTTTCCTTTTTCAGCGCTTCGGGATCGGCGAAATCCTCGTGAAATTGCTTGAGGTAATGTGCCGGGCGATAGATGAAGGGTGGGCTGGCCTGGGCGAGCAGGGGCAGGAAGTTGGCGTTAGGCGCAGGCCATTCAAACACGACCGTGTGCAGATCGGGAAACGTCACCTTGGCCAGATTGCCGTCCACATACATGAACTCGGGCGGGCCGCCTGGGGTGATCAGTTGATTATTGACGACGTTTTCCCACCAGTAGCGGAAATCCTCGGATGTGAAGGGCGCACCGTCAGACCAGCGGTGCCCGCGGCGCAGGTGCAGGGTATAGCGACGGTCGTCTTCCACCTCCACATCACGCAGAATGTCAGGATAAAGCGTGTAATCAGGCGCGTAACCGACCAGGCGGGCGTAGCCGTAAACCACCATCTGGCGCACGTCCTTGGTGCGGGACACCATCGTTCGCAGGGTGCCGCCTTGCTTGCCGAATGTCCTGCCCTTTGCCTCCAGATTGACGACCAGCGGTTCTTCGGGGATCCGTTCGGCCACCGGGGGCAGGTTCCCATCCCGAACCTCGGCCGCCCAGAAGGAGGATTCCTTCAGGTCGACCTGCGCAAAGAGCGGCGTGGCGATCAGGATCAGCAGGGAGGTGAGGATCTTAAGCATGACAACGCACCATATGCCCGGGTTCGAGTTCACGCAATGCAGGGGCCTCTCCACCGTTAAAGCGGAACATCTCGGGCCAGGTGGTCGGCGCACCGGCACCCTTCGAGACAAGCTCGAGGTCGATGGGCCGGGAGATGTCAGGCTCCGGCTGGGCCGCGATGAGGGCCTTGGTGTAGGGATGCTGCGGATTGTAGAACAGCGTGTCCGGCGGTGCCTGTTCCACGATCACACCCGCGCGCATCACCGCCACTTCATCCGCGATCCGGGCCACCACGGCCAGGTCATGACTGATGAACAGATAGCTTAGTCCGGCCCGCTCGCGGATGTCTTCCAGGAGCGTCAGGATCTGGTCCTGCACAGAAACATCGAGCGCCGAGGTCGGCTCGTCACAGATCAGCAGCTTGGGATCCAGCGTCAGGGCCCGCGCGATCGATAGCCGCTGACGCTGACCGCCGGAAAAGGCGTGCGGATATCGGCGCAGCATGTCGGGATCAAGGCCCACCCAGCGCAGCATTTCAGCCGCCTTGTCGCGCCGCTCTGCCTTGCTGCCGATCTGATGGATCTCCATTGGTTCGGTCATCGCGCTGATCACCCGCATCCGGGGGCTGAGCGACGAATAGGGATCCTGAAAGACCATCTGCGCCTCGCGCTGGAATTTCCTGCGCTGGCCGGGTGTCATGTTGTGGACGCGGACCGGAGGCACGTCGGGTTCAGATCGGAAGAGAACTTCGCCCCCCGGATCGGGCTTTTCGGATCCCAATGCCACGCGGGCACAGGTCGTCTTGCCAGAGCCGCTTTCGCCCACAACGGCGAGCGTCTTGCCGCGCTGCAACTTGAGGTTGACGTCACGACAGGCAATCACCTCAACCGGTTTGCGCCAGCCGCCTGCACGCATGGTAAAGGTCTTGGTGACGTTGGTGAGGTCAAGTATCAGATCGTCGTGTGGCAGGGCTCTGGCGGGTTTTGCCACCTCGGGGATCAGGGGGGCCGCGGCAAAAAGTTTGGCCGTATAGCCGTGGGCCGGCGCGCTCAGCACGTCGGCGGCGCGCCCGGCCTCCATCACCCGTCCCTTGTTCATTACGACCACATGTTCGGCCATGTTGGCCACCACGCCAAGGTCGTGGGTTACCAGGATCACCGCCATCCCGGTTTCCTTTTGCAGCCGGTTGATCAGCCCCAGCACCTGCGCCTGTGTGGTCACATCAAGTGCGGTGGTCGGTTCATCCGCGATCAGAAGTTCCGGCTTGGCCACCATTGCCATGGCGATCATCGCCCGCTGGCGCATCCCGCCCGACATCTCGAAAGGATAGCTGCGCCAGCTCCGTTCTGGATCAACAAAACCAACCTTTTCAAATTGTTCCAGCACCAGGCGCTTGGCCTCCGACCTTCCCATGTTACGGTGCAGATGAAGCACCTCTGACACCTGATCGCCCAGCCGATGCAGGGGCGAGAGGGAGCGCATCGGTTCCTGGAAGATCATCGAGATCCGGTCGCCGCGAATGCCCCGCAGGCGCTTCTCGGAGGCCTCGATCAGGTTGATCGGGCCCTTCTCACCGAAGAAGGTCACCGATCCGTTGCGGACCTGGGCGGCCTCTGGAAGGATGCGAAGCACGCTGCGGCAGGTCAGTGTCTTGCCGGAACCGCTTTCTCCGACAAGGGCCATTGTCTGGCCCTGCTCGACGGAAAAACTTACGTCGTGCACAACGGGGTCCGCCTTGCCGAAGCCGATCGTCAGCGCTTCTACTTCCAGCAAAGTGGTCATTCACGTCCTGGCTTGGTTTCGGATCCCTGTGGATTCGCAGTGAAGCCGATTTGCCGGGCAGCGTCTAGGTCCGGCTATGGTGTGTGACCCGGCAATAGGGCAAGATATCCACTGCAATCGCCTCGCGCATCGGACGCGCAGCCCTCAAGGAGACTTTAATGAGCCGACTGGACGCATTCATCAATCGCATGACATCGCAGCGCGCCTGCCTGAATCATGCCGCGGAAAAGACAGCCCACCTAGGTGGCCCTGCCCTGGAATTGGGTCTGGGGAACGGGCGCACCTACCATCATATGGTTGAGATCATGCCCGGCAGGGAGATCTACGTATTCGAGCGTGCCATCGCCTCCCATCCTGACAGCACCCCGCCGGATGAAATGCTGATCATGGGCGACGTTTTTGAAACCCTTCCTCAGGCGCTTGAGCGCTTTGGCCCCACCGCGTCGCTGATCCACGCCGATCTGGGTGGTCATAGCCCAAAAAAGAACGACGAGTTCGCGCGCGCCATTTCCCCGCTTGTCGAACCCTTGCTGGCCAAAGGCGGCCTGATGGTTGCGAGCGACAGAATGTACTTCGACTCACTCCAAGAGCAGGAATTGCCCGAGGGTGCCGTGCCGAAGAGCTGTTTTATCTACGGCTGAGTTCCTTCTTTCTGAGCGTCTTGGCACTTGATTCAGTCAGGCCCAGAAATCCACTTGCCTCTTGCGCGGGCTGTCCCTAGCGTGCCCTAAGATCGGTGAAACATTATTTCGCTGAGTAAAACAGATCGGGGTGGGCGATGAACTTGAAAGAACTCTTTTCATTGGCTGTGGCTGCGGCCCGCCATCGGCAGGAGATTTCAGCCTGACCGACGCACAGCCAAAATACGGTGTTCCGATCCCCCGCTTCGCAGCAATCTCGCTTCTGTTGGGGATTCTACCTGAGGCAGGCGGTATCAGGGCCGCGGCTGCATTCTTGTCCCTCAATCCGGTGGTGGCGCGATGACAGGCCAGACAACCGACCGCAAATTTGCGAACACGCTGGCACGCGGCCTCGGTGTTCTGCGTGCTTTTCGCGCCAGCGATAATGGCCTGACCCACGCCGAAATCGCGGAGCGGACGGGTTTGCCCAAACCCACAATCAGTCGCCTTACCTACACACTATGTGAGCTGGGCTATCTCAGCCACGCGGGGCGAAACGAACGCTTCCGCCTTGGTCCTGCCGCTGTGGCACTTGGATCGGTTGCTTCCCTCTCGATCAGTTTCGTGGACCTCGCGTCGGATACGATGCAACGGTTGGCGGATGAGACGGGCACACTGGCCCTGATCGCCGTGCGAGACGGGGAGAGGATGCTTCTGGCAAAGACCTGGCGGCCCGAGGGGGTCGCCACGATCTGGCTGGAGCCCGGGCAGCGCATTCCGATGCTCGGTTCTTCCTCAGGCATGGCGGTCCTGGCGACCATGGGGGACGAGAAGTTCCAGAGCCTTGAGAATGCCGACCAGGTGGCGCTATTCCGGCAGGAAGGCTACGACCAGCTTATCGGGCAGGGCTTTGTCATTGCCCCGGAACCAACCCGCTATGCGCGGACTGTGAATGCCGTCAGTGTTCCCTATTATGCCGATGAATTCAGCGAATCCGTGGCCTTTACCTGCGGGGCCCTGCCGCGCGACTTGACTGACGAACGCATGTTGACCGAAGTGGGGCCTGCGCTCCGAGATGCGGTCCGCGCGCTGGAACGGCGGACGGGACATCCCGCCGCCATGACCCGGCGCGGCTGAGAATGAAGGAGACCGAAGAATGAGTGACAAGGTAGCATACGAACGCAAGGGTGATGTGGCCGTCGTGCGCATCCAGAACCCACCGGTGAACGCCCTGAGCCAGGCCGTACGCCAGGGCCTCTGGGATGCGATGGACCGGGCGGAGGCGGACGAAGGCGTGCGTGCGGTTGTCATTGTCGGGGAAGGCCGCGCCTTCATTGCGGGCGCTGACATCACCGAATTCGGCAAACCCCCGATGGAGCCGCACCTGCCCGTCCTCTGCAACCGGATCGAGGCCTCCCCGCTCTTGGTGGTGGCCTCCATGCACGGCGTCTCTCTGGGCGGGGGGTTGGAGGTGGCGCTATCGGCCCACTACCGCATCGCCCAGCCATCCTCGCGCGTTGGTCTGCCTGAGGTGCACCTGGGTCTTATCCCCGGTGCGGGCGGCACCCAGCGGGTGCCACGCCTGACGGGGGCTGACAAGGCCATCGAAATGATTACCTCCGGTCGCCATCTGAAGGCACCTGAGGCGGCCGAGATGGGCCTCATCGACCGGGTGGAAGAAGGCGATCCGGAAGCGGTCGGCCTTGCCTATGCGCAGGAACTGCTGGAGAGCGGCGCGGAACGCCGTCCGGTATCTGAATTGCCCCCCGCCGATCCCATCGACTGGGACGCCACCTATGAGGCGGTCCTGAAAAAGGGCCGCGGCCAGATCAGCCCCGCCATGGCCGTTCGCGCCGTTCAGGCAGCGACGGAGCTTCCCTTTGACAAGGGTCTTGAAAGAGAGCGTGACATCTTCCTCGACCTGATGAAGACGGACCAGCGTCAAGGCATGATCCACGCCTTCTTCTCCGAACGTGCGGTCAGCAACCTGCCGGAACTGAAGGGCGTCGAGCCCCGCGCGCTGCAGTCCATCGGCGTGATCGGCGGCGGGACCATGGGGGCGGGCATCGCCACCGCCTGCCTGTTGGCCGGGATGGAGGTTGTGCTGATTGAGATGAGCGATGGGGCTGCTGCTGCAGCGAAGGAGCGGATCGCCGGAAATCTGGCCGGTGCGCTGAAGCGCGGCAAGATCAGTCAGGAAAAGCACGACGCGCTCCTCAACGTCGCTCTCGAGGTCTCCCAGAACTACGACAGCCTCAAGGATGTCGATCTGGTCATCGAAGCCGTTTTCGAAGACATGGCCGTGAAAAAGGAGGTCTTCGGCAAGCTCGACGCCGTCTGCAAGGAGGGCTGCGTTCTGGCCTCCAATACCTCATACCTTGACGTTGATGAAATCGCGGCGAGCACGAAGCGGCCCGAGGACGTCATTGGGCTTCACTTCTTCTCTCCGGCCCACGTCATGAAGCTGCTGGAAGTGGTTGTGGCCGACAAGACCGCCATCGACGTGACCGCCACCGGCTTTGCCTTGGGCAAGGCGCTGGGCAAGATTTGCGTGCGCGCGGGCGTTTGCGACGGCTTCATTGGCAACCGCATCCTCGCCGTCTACCGAGACGCAGCAGGGCACATGGTGCTGGATGGGGCCTCGCCCTTCCAGATCGACAAGGCGCTGGTGAGTTTCGGCTTTGCCATGGGACCTTTCGCGGTTTCCGATCTGGCGGGCCTCGACATCGGCTGGGCCACGCGCAAGCGCAAGGCCCCGCACCGCCATCCTGATGAGCGCATACCGACCTACATCGACCGGCTCTGCGAGCAGGGGCACTTTGGCCAGAAGACTGGCGAAGGCTATTACATCTACGAGAAGGGCAAGCGCGGTGGCACGCCCAACCCCAAGATCATGGAACTGGTGAAGGCAGAGCAGGAAGAGCTTGGAATTACGCCACGTGATTTCTCGGACGAAGAGATTGTGCGCCGTTACATGTGTGCCATGGTGAACGAGGCGGCGAAGGTGCTGGGTGAGGGCATCGCCAAGCGCCCGCTCGACGTCGATATGGTGCTGCTTTTCGGCTATGGTTTCCCGCGCTACTGGGGCGGTCCGATGAAATGGGCCGATATTCAGGGTCTGGAAAAGGTGCTGGCTGACATCGAAAGTTACGCCACTGAGGATGCCTGGTTCTGGCAACCAGCACCGCTTTTGAAAGAACTCGTCGCTGAAGGACGCACCTTCGACGATCTGAACAAGGAGTACGCGAAATGAAACAGGCTGTCATCGTTTCCACCGCCCGCACCGGGTTGGCGAAATCCTTTCGTGGATCCTTCAACATGACCCACGGTGCCGCCATGGGGGGGCACGCAGTCAAGCACGCCGTGGCGCGTGCCGGGATCGACCCGGCCGAGGTTGAGGACGTGATGATGGGCTGCGGCTTTCCTGAAGGGGCCACAGGCTCCAACATCGCGCGCCAGATCGCGCTCAGCGGGGGCCTGCCCATCAGCGCTTCTGGCGTGACGATCAACCGTTTCTGTTCCTCCGGATTGCAGTCCATCGCCATGGCCGCCAACGCCATCACGCAGGAAGGCGCAGGTCCCATGGTCGCGGGCGGTGTCGAGAGCATCTCCATGGTGCAGCCGCATGCGAAGACCGTTAAAGACCCCTGGATCGAGGAGCACTATCCGGCGATCTACATGGCCATGATTGAGACCGCCGACATCGTGGCCGAACGCTACAACGTCAGCCGGGAGTATCAGGACGAATTCGGCCTGCGCAGCCAGCGGCTTATCCACGAGGCGCAGCAGGCGGGCAAGTTCGAGGATGAGATCGTGCCCATGACAACCACCATGGGGATGCAGAACAAGGAAACCGGTGAGATCACCCATCATCAGGTCACCGTCGACCGCGACGAATGTAACCGGCCCGGCACCACGATGGAGGGGCTCGCTGGGCTCCAGCCCGTGCGGGAAGGCGGCTATGTCACGGCAGGCAATGCCAGCCAGCTGTCCGACGGTGCGGCGGCTGTCGTTGTAATGGACAGTGCGGAGGCCGAGAAGAAGGGCCTTGAGCCGCTGGGTGCTTTCAAAGGCTTTGCCGTGGCAGGCTGCGAGCCGGACGAGATGGGTATCGGCCCCGTCTTCGCCGTGCCGCGCCTTCTGGAACGTCATGGCCTCAAGATCGACGATATTGACATCTGGGAACTGAACGAGGCTTTCGCCTCCCAGTGCCTCTACAGCCGTGACCGGCTGGGGATTGACCCGGAGAAATACAATGTCAACGGCGGTTCCATCGCCATCGGCCACCCTTTTGGCATGACCGGTGCGCGTCTGACGGGCCATCTGCTGCTTGAGGGAAAACGTCGCGGTGCCAAGCTGGGCGTCGTCACTATGTGTATTGGCGGCGGCATGGGTGCCGCTGGCCTGTTTGAGATTTACTGAGGGAGAGAGATCCATGGATCTGAGCTATACCGAAGAAGAAAAAGCCTTCCGCGCGGAGGTCCGCACCTTCTTGAAGGAAAAACTGCCCAAGGAGTTGAGCGACAAGGTTGCCGGGACCGATGGCGACGATTTGACCAAGGAAGACATGGAGCAGTGGCACGCAATCCTGAATGAGCAGGGCTGGCTGGTGCCGAACTGGCCCAAGAAGTTCGGCGGGGCCGAATGGAATGCCGTTCAGCGTCACATCTTCGAGGAAGAGGCCGCCGCCGCCAACGCGCCCCGCATCGTGCCTTTCGGCTTTTCGATGCTTGCCCCCGTGCTGCAGAAATTCGGCTCTCAGGAGCAGTGCGATTATTGGCTGCCGCGCATGCTGAATGGGGATGATTGGTGGTGCCAGGGCTATTCCGAACCGGGTGCAGGCTCCGATCTCGCCTCGCTCAAGACCACGGCCATCAAGAACGACGCGGGCACGCATTATATCGTGAATGGCCAGAAGACCTGGACCACTCTGGGCCAGCACGCCAACATGATTTTCTGCCTGGTGCGCACCGACAAGGAAGCCAAGCAGCAGGAAGGCATTTCCTTCCTTTTAATCGATATGGACACCCCCGGCATCGAAGTGCGCCCGATCATCCTGCTGGATGGGACACACGAGGTGAACGAGGTCTGGTTCGACAATGTCGAAGTGCCGGTCGAGAACCTTGTCGGTGAAGAGAACAAGGGCTGGACCTACGCAAAGTATCTGCTGACGCATGAGCGCACAAACATCGCGGGCGTGGGCTTCTCCCAGGCGGGTCTGAACACTGTGAAGCGCTTGGCGAAATCCGAGATGTCGAACGGCAAACCGCTGATGCAGAACCCGCATTTCGCCGCCCGCGTCGCACAGGTCGAGATTGATCTGAACGCCATGTCCACGACAAACCTGCGCATCATCTCCAAAGCTGCGGCTGGCTCTGCGCCGGGCGTCGAGGCGTCGATGCTCAAGGTCAAAGGCACGGAAATCCGTCAGGAAATCAACGATCTGGCGCGCCGCGCCGTCGGGGCCTACGCGATGCCTTTCGCATCCGAAGCCATCGAGGGCTCCAACATGGGTCTGCCCGATCCGCTGGGCGCGGGCCCTGTGGCGTCGAAGTATTTCAACAACCGCAAACTGTCGATCTTCGGCGGATCCAACGAGATCCAGAAGGGCATCATTGCCAAGGTCACGATGAGCGGGGGAGCGTAAAGTATGAATTTCGATCTGACAGAAGAACGCCAGATGCTGCAGGACACGCTGCGGCGGTTCCTGCGCGAGAAATACGACACGGCGACCCGGAACAAAATCATCGACAGCCCCTCGGGCATGTCCGAAGAGATCTGGAATGAGCTGGCCGAGCTTGGCGTGATCGGTGCGCTTTTCACCGAAGAGCAGGGCGGTTTCGGCGGCAAGGGGTTCGACATCGCCGTGGTCTTCGAGGAACTGGGCCGCGCGGGCGTTGTGGAGCCTTTCCTCGACACGGCCGTCCTGGCCGGTGGCCTTGTCGCTGACCTTGGAACCGACGCGCAGAAAGAGCTGGTCGAGGAGATCATTGGCGGTGCTTGTCACATGGCCTTTGCACACGGTGAACCGACCAGCCGCTATGATCTCAACCGCGTGCAGACCACGGCCAAGGCCGACGGTGATGAGATCGTTGTTAACGGTCACAAGGCCGTTGTCGTGAATGCCGAAGCCGCAGATCACCTTGTCATCTCGGCCCGTGAAAGCGGTGCGCCAGGCGACAATGCGGGTATATCGCTCTTCCTCGTCCCTGCAGACACCAAGGGGATCACGATCCAGGGCTATGCGCTGCTGGCCGGCGGTCGTGCGGCAGAGGTGATGCTTGACGACGTGCGCGTCGCTTCCTCGGCGCGTCTGGGCAAGGCGGGCGAGGCTTTCGCGGCAATCGAGGCCCGTATCGCCGCCGCCAACGTCGCCCAGTGCGCGGAGACGCTGGGCGCGATGGAAACAGCCACACGTCTGACCAAGGACTATCTGATGACGCGCAAGCAATTCGGGCGGCCCATCGGCACCTTCCAGGCGCTGGCCTTTCGCATGTCGGACCTGCTGATCGAGATGGAGCAGGCGCGTTCTGCCGTCATCAACGCCGCGGGCCACCTGGAATCGGATCGCAAGTCGCGTGAGAGACATGTGTCTTCGACCAAGAACCTGATTGGTCGCGCGGGCCGTCTGGTGGCGGAGGACAGCATCCAGCTGCACGGCGGCATCGCCATGACCAAGGAATACGAGCTGGCCCATATCGCCAAGCGCATCGTCATGGCGGATCACCGGTTCGGGGATACCGACCACCACCTCGAACGCTACATCGACCTCACCGCTGCGTGAGCGACAGCGGTCCCAAGATGATGCAGCCTGACGCAAGCCAGCTGATCCGGGATGAGACGGGAACGCAGACCCTGATCGGATACGTCGTTGACGTGTCCGACGGGGTGCGCGGGCGCTGTTTTCTGGACGTGGGTCCGCAGCACACCAACCGGCACGGTGTCCTGCACGGCGGTATCGCAAGCTGTCTCCTGGACAATGCCAGCGGGACAACCGGCTCGCTGACTGTGGATGAGACCGGCAAGGCGCCTTTTCTGACCATCTCGATGAACACCCACTACGTTGCCCCCGGGCGCGCCGGGCGGGTTACCGCTACGGGCCGGGTCGTGGGTGGCGGGCGCAGCCTGCTCTACATCGACGCAATTCTCGAACAGGAAGACGGCACCCTGATTGCCACCTCATCCGGGGTTTTCAAGAGGGTACCACAGGAGCGACTGACATGAGCGCAAGGATCGAGGACCGGGGTGACCGGCTAATCATTTGGAATGGCAACAGCGAAAAGCGCGGCGCCCTTTCGCCCGAGCTTTACAATTGCATCAACGAAGCTGTCCAGCAGGCGAATGAAAAGCGCATCCGTGCGGTCATACTCACCTCCGAAGGCGATTTTTTCTGCGCAGGTGGTAACCTCAATATTCTGATCGAACGGCGAGGCATTTCCGAAGAGGCGCGGCGCGGCAAAGTGGATGAGTTGCACGATCTGGTGCGCGGCCTGCGCGCCTGTCCGGTCCCGGTCATTGCCGCCGTTGAGGGCGGGGCGGCAGGCGCTGGCCTGTCGCTGGCGCTGGCCTGCGATTTCATCGTCGCCTCGAAAGAGGCCAAGTTCACGGCCGCCTACGTTAAGGCCGGACTGGTGCCCGATGGCGGCCTCACATCGGCTATGGCGCGGCTTTTGCCCCGTCCGCTTGCGATGGAGATGTGCCTGTTGGGCCGCCCCGTCATGGCGGGCCGTTTCGCCGATCTGGGCGCGGTCAACCGCCTTTGCCCGCCGGGCAATGCGATGCTTGAGGCCATGGCCATTGCCGACACCCTGGTCGAAGGCCCGCGCCAGGCCCAGAGTGTGATACGGGGGCTTGTGGCCGATGCCTACGAGACGACGGAGGCGGCTCAACTTGATGCGGAGCGCGATGCGATGGCCGCGGCGGCTGGACGGGACGAGGCCGCAGAAGGCATCGCCGCCTTCGTGGAAAAGCGCAAGCCGAACTATCGATCCGGGAATTGAAGCAAGTGACAGAAAGACAGGTCCCATGGCCCGAGTAGAGGAATTTCTGGCGCATCAGGTTGCAAAACGGCCCGACGCGCCCGCCTTGAGTGACAGCGCAGGGTTCGACTGGTCCTTTGCCGATCTGGACCGGGCCAGCAACGCGCTTGCATCGGAATTGCGAGGGGTGGGTGTGCAGGCCAATGACCGCGTCCTCATGTTGTCGGAAAACTGCGCGGCTGCCGTTGCCACCCTATTTGCCTGCTGGAAGCTCGATGCCGTGGCCATCCCCGTCAACGCCCGCCAGACCCAAGCGGAAGTCAAGCGCATCGTCGACCACGCAAAGCCTGCGGCGGTGATCTTGACAACACATGTGTCCAAGGATGCCATCGCCCATGCCGCACACATGGATGCGAGGGAAGTGATCGGTCCCTTCGGCACGCTCCATCTGGCCACGCCGATGTCCTCCAACCCCGACCCAGAGCTGATCGACGTGGCTGTCCTGCTCTATACCACGGGCACCACGGGTGACCCAAAGGGTGTGATGCTGACCCACGAAAACATGCGTTTCGGCGGCATCGCCTCCCGCAACTTGCGCAACATGAATGGGGACGACGTGATCTATGGCGTCCTGCCGTTGACCCACGTCTTCGGTTTGATCTCTGTTGTTACCGCGGCCTGCTGTACCGGGGCCAAGGTCCAGCAGGAGGCGCGCTTCTCCGCCGAGGCGCTTTACGATGCGGTGATGAACGGGGTCACCGTCCTGCCCGCCGTGCCGCAGATGCACGCGCTGGTGATGCAATATACCAAGGAGAAGGGCCTCAAGGAGCTCGGCTCGCCTACCCTGCGCTATGTCTCATCGGGCGGTGCCCCGCTTGATCCGGCCTGGAAACGCAAGGCGGAGGCCTTTTATGGCCTCCCGCTGCAAAACGGCTTTGGCATGACCGAAACCTCCTCGGGCGCTTCGGCCACCGACAATCCCCTCGGCTCCCCCGATATCTCTGTCGGGCCCAAGACGCCGGGAACAGAGATCATGATCGACGATCAGGCGCCGGGAGGGAACGGTGCGGGCCAAGGGGAGGTCCTGGTGCGCGGCCCTCATGTCATGAAGGGCTACTACCGCAATCCGGTGGAGACCGAAAAGGCACTGACGCCTGACGGATGGCTGCGCACGGGTGATTTGGGGAAGATCGATGAGAAGGGTCATCTGCACATTCTCGGCCGCTCGAAAGAACTCATCATTCACGGGGGCTTCAACGTCTATCCGCCGGAAGTGGAAGCCGCGATCAACGACCATCCACAGGTGATTCAGTCCGCCGTTATCGGCCATCTGGTGGCGGGAGACGAAAAGGTCCTGGCCTTCGTTCAGGTCGCCTCGGAAGAGGACGTAAGCGAGGAGGAGTTGCGCGCCTTCGTGGGGGAGCAGCTTGCGGGTTACAAGCGGCCCAGCCGTTACATCATCGCCACCGATCTGCCCGCAGCACCGACCGGCAAGATCCTCAAGCACAGGCTCAAGGATGCCTTCGCGGACCGCCTCGGCTAAAGCCGCCCATTCAACATTTGGCTGTCTTTGCGAACAGCGCTCAAAAGTCGGCGATAAGCTTCAGGCCCAAACGCCTTCCGCCGCCGCCCGGATGGCGCGAATGTTCTCGCCGTAGGGCTTTGGGTTCTCAACCGAGCCCCCCTTGAAGACCGCTGAACCTGCCACCAGCACATCCGCCCCCGCCTTCGCTACCATGGGTGCGGTCACAGGATCCACGCCACCGTCGATTTCGATGTGCACCGGGCGGTCGCCGATCATCGTACGCAGCGCCGCGATCTTGACGCTCATGTCGATGAACTTCTGCCCGCCGAAGCCGGGGTTCACCGTCATCACGCAGATGAGGTCTGTCAGATCAAGCAGATGCGCCACCGCTTCGGCCGGAGTGCCGGGGTTTAGCGCCACGCCCGCCTTGGCCCCGCTCGCGCGGATCGCCTGAAGGGTGCGGTGAATGTGCGGCCCCGCTTCCACGTGCGCGGTGATCACGTCGGCCCCGGCCTTGGCGAAATCCTCGATGTAGGGGTCCACCGGCGAAATCATCAGGTGCACGTCCATCACGCCTTTGATGTGCGGCCGGATGGCCGCGCAGGTCGCCGGGCCGAAAGTGATGTTGGGTACGAAGTGTCCGTCCATCACATCCACGTGCACCCAGTCCGCTCCTTGTGCCTCCACCGCCGCGCACTCGGCGCCGAAATTGGCGAAATCGGAGGCGAGGATGGAGGGGGCGATCTTGATCGAACGGTCGAAGGTCATGGGTCAGGGCTCCGGCTGGCATGGGTCGCCTGCTCTTTAGCCTTTCCAGCGCGGTTGGAACAGGGGCAGCTGATAAAGCGCGGAACCAAGCGCCCCCGGTGCGGGTTCGTGAGGAGATAGCACAACTTTTAGGAGACGGACCGATGGCCGACATCAGCGAAGGCGATAAGGTAGAATGGGATTGGGGTGATGGAACCGCCACCGGCACGGTCCAGAGCACCTTTGAGCAAAAGACCACCCGGACCATCAAGGGCAACGAGGTCACCCGGGACGGGTCCAAGGATGATCCCGCTCTCTATATCGAACAGTCGGACGGCGACAACGTGCTCAAGCTCACCTCCGAAGTGCGCAAGGCCTGAGCCGCGATGGTGCCCGCCGATCTGATCTATGTCAGCGATGCTGAACCCGGGATCACCCGGCGCAAACGCGGGCGCGGCTGGAGCTATATCGCGCCGGACGGCACTACAATAAATCGTGGGCCGGAGAGAAAACGGCTGGATGCGCTTGCCGTTCCCCCCGCCTACAAGGACGTCTGGATGTGTCCCCTGCCCAACGGCCACCTGCAGGCCACGGGCCGGGACGACCGACAGCGCAAGCAGTATCGTTATCACCCTGAATGGGCGGCCCACCGGGCGGAAACGAAGTTCGACCGTCTCATTGACTTTGGCCATGTCCTGCCCCGCATCCGACGGCGGGTCCGGCAGGATTTGAAGGAAGATGTGGGCGATCAAGCTTTCGCTCTGGCTTCTGCAGTTGTGCTGATAGACCGGGCCTCTGTGCGGGTGGGGAACCCCGATTATACGAAAGAAAATGGCAGCTTCGGCGCCATTACCCTCAGGCGCAAGCATCTCAGCCTTGATGGCAACCGCGTGGGCCTCAGCTACACCGCAAAAGGCGGCAAGAAGGTCAGAAAGAAGTTGACGGACAAAAAGCTGGCCCAGGTCTTGGAACGGATCAGCGACCTGCCCGGAGCGGAACTGCTGACCTGGGTCGACGACGAAGGCGCTCCGCAAACGCTCAACTCCTCCAACCTGAATGGCTACATCGCCGAGGCAGCCGGTGACGATGGCTTCACCGCAAAGACCTTCCGCACCTGGACCGGCACGCTGGCGGCTTTCGAGGTGGCAGAAGCGGGGGAGGCCACCATCAAATCCATGGCCGAAGCTGCGGCCGCCCGTCTCAACAACACCGCGACCATCGCGCGCAATAGCTATATTCACCCCCGGGTCATTGCCCGGGCAGGCAAGGTGGCGCTGGATGTGACGGGGTATGACAAAGCCGACCTCTACCAAGCCGAAGGGCGGCTGCTGCGCTACCTCGAAGAGGGCTGAGGCCGGTCTGGCGGCAGGGCAAAAACCTGCTATCAACGGGGCCTAGCGCAGAGGGCCCTATGCACGACACCCAGACCACCCACGATGCGGACGAAGACCTCCGCAACCGCGACATCAAGATCTACGTCAACGGTGACATTGTCCACCGGGCTGAAGCCAAGGTATCTGTTTATGATGCGGGCTTCATGTTGGGGGACGGGATCTGGGAAGGAATGCGGCTTTATGATGGGGTCTGGGCCTTTTTCGACGAACACATGGACCGCTTTTTCACTTCTTGCAAAACCATCTCTCTTGACGTGGGCATGGATAAAGCGGGGGTCATGGAGGCCATTCGCGCCACCCAGGCGGCCAACGGGATGGAGACGGATGTTCATTGCCGGTTGATGCTCACGCGGGGGATCAAGGACAAACCGTTCCAGCATCCCGCCCTCAGCACCGGGGGCCCGACGCTTGTCATCATCATGGAACATTCCAGACCCGTGGACCGGTTGCAGTCAGCGGGTATCCGCCTTGCTTGCGTTCCTCAGGTGCGCGGCCTGCCGCACAGCCAGGACCCCAAGCTCAATTCTCATTCCAAACTCAACTGCATCATCGCCTGCCTCCAGGCCGAGGCGGCGGGGGCGGATGAGGCGCTGATGCTGGACCCCCATGGTTTCGTGAACACCACCAACGCCTGCAATTTCTTCATCGTGCGGCGGGGTGAGGTTTGGACCTCAACCGGGGACTACTGCATGAACGGGGTGACCCGTCAGAAGGTGATCGACCTCTGCCGCCTCAACGGCATCCCGGTTTTCGAAAAGAACTTCTCGCTTTACGAGGCCTACGGCGCGGATGAGGCATTTCTGACCGGGACCTTCGGCGCGCAGACCCCTGTGGCCTCAATCGACGGAAAGCCCATCGGCACCGGAGAAAGGCCACTGACCCGGCGGATCCAGGCGCTCTACAAGGAACTTATCATCGCCCATTTGGCGCAACACAAATGACCCTGTCCCACCATTAGTCCCTGACCTCATCCGGGGCCTCTCTCCCATCACCCAGGAATCGACCCGATCAGGATCGCGCGAAAATCGTTCACGTTCGTCCCCGTAGGTCCGGTTACGAACAGATCGCCGATGCTTGCGAAGGCCGAATAGGCGTCATTGTCCTGCAGCGCGCGCTGCGGATCGATGCCCGCCGCCCGCATCCGGCCCGCAGTGCCGCTATCCACGAAGGCACCTGCGTTGTCCTCTGACCCGTCGATCCCGTCCGTATCGGCGGCCAGGGTCACCATCCCCACCACCCTCTCAAGCGCCAGAGCCAGGGACAACTGAAACTCAGCGTTGCGCCCGCCGCGCCCCTTGCCGCGCAGGGTGACCGTTGTCTCTCCTCCCGAAAGAAGCACCACAGGCGCGGCGTAGGGAAAGCCGCTTTCGGCCACCTGCCGACCCAGGGCAGCGTGGACCAGGGCCACATCCCGGGCCTCCCCTTCAATCCGGTCCGACAGCACCCAGGCATTTACCCCTCGCGCCCGCGCCATGTCTGCCGCAGCGGCAAGAGATATAGCGGCGGAGGCAATCACCCGGATGTCACTTTCCGGGTGGCCCACGCCGGGCTGCTGATGCACAAGCCCTTCCAGGTAGACCGCGCAGGCCGGGGGCAGGGCGATGCCCCGCGCCGCAATCATGTCACGGACCATCGCGGGATCGGGGCGTTCCAGAATGGTGGGGCCCGAAGCCACCTCGCCCGGCGCATCCCCCGGTACGTCTGAGACCATGAGGCTCACCACCCGCGCAGGTGCGGCCAGCTCCGCCAGCCTGCCGCCGTTGATGCCGCTGAAACACTTGCGGATATCATTCATTATCGAAATCGGCGCGCCCGAGGCGAGCAGGGCTTCATTGAGCCCTTGAAGATCGGCAAGCGTCAGCCCTTCGGGCGGATCGACCAGAAGGGATGACCCGCCCCCGCAGATAAGCGCGATCACCAGATCGTCCTGTCCCAAACCCAGCACGGCCTTTTTCAGTGCTGCACTGGCCGCAACGCCCGCCGCATCCGGCACGGGATGCGCCGCCTCCAGCACCCTCATCTTTTTACAGGGCGCGGCATAGCCGTAGCGGGTGACCACGACGCCCTCAAAGTCGGCCGGCCAAAGCGTCTCAAAGGCCTGGGCCAGCTGCGCCGCGCCCTTGCCCGCGCCCACCACAACGGTGCGGCCCTTCGGGGGATCCGGCAGTTGCCCTTCCAGTGCCTTCATCGGGTCCGCGGCATCGACCGCCGCCTGAAAGAGATCGGCCAGAAACTGACGTTCGGGGCTGCTCATGGGGCCTTGTCCTTGTCTCGGGCAGGCCCACCTCGGACCGCCGCTCTTTTTGTTGCGCGCGGGGCGGGCCGACGCAATAGTGCAGGACGGGGAGGCACCATGAACATTCTATTCATCATGTACGACCAGCTGCGCTTTGATTATCTCAGCTGCGCGGGGCATCCTCATCTCTCTACACCCAACTTTGACCGGGTCGGATCGCGCGGCGTGCGCTTTACCAATGCTTTCGTCCAGTCGCCCATCTGCGGGGCCAGCCGGATGTGTTTTTACACCGGGCGATACGCCTCCAGCCACGGGGCCCAGTGGAACGGCTTTCCCCTCCGGGTGGGGGAGCAGACGATGGGCGACCATCTGCGCAAGCTTGGGATGGGCTGCTGGCTGATCGGCAAGACCCACATGAAGGCCGATGCAGAAGGCATGGCGCGGCTGGGGCTGTCACCCGACAGTGAGATCGGCGCGCGTCAGGCGGAATGCGGGTTCGACGTCTGGATCAGGGATGACGGCCTCTGGGCGCAGGGGCCGGATGGCTTCTATGACGAACGCCGCTCGCCCTACAACGAATACCTCAAGACCAAGGGGTACGACGGGGAAAATCCCTGGGCCGACTATGCCAATGCTGGTATAGAGGAGGACCAGATCGCTTCGGGCTGGATGTTTCGGAACGCAGACAAGCCCGCCAATATTCGGGAGGAGGACAGCGAGACCCCCTGGCTCACGTCCCGTACCATCGACTTTATCGAACAAGCCGAAGGACCCTGGTGTGCTCACGTCAGCTATATCAAGCCGCACTGGCCTTACATCGTTCCAGCACCTTATAACGCCATGTACGGGGCCAATCACGTGCCGCAGGCGGTCCGCTCCGAGGTGGAGCGCGAGGATCCCCACCCGGTCTTCGGTGCCTACATGCAAAACAAGATTGCCCAGGCTTTCCAGCGGGACGAGGTGCGCGAAAAAGTGATCCCGGCCTATATGGGCCTGATCAAGCAGTGCGACGACCAGCTTGGCCGCCTGCTCGACCACCTCGAAGAAACGGGCCGGATGGAGGACACGATGATCGTGCTCACCTCCGACCACGGCGATTATCTGGGCGATCACTGGCTGGGAGAGAAGGACCTTTTCCATGAGCCTTCGGTGAAGATCCCCCTGATCATCTATGATCCACGGGCCGAGGCCGATGCGACCCGCGGCACGACCTGTGACGCCCTGGTGGAAAGCATCGACCTGGCCGCCACTTTCGTGGAGGCGGCAGGCGGCGAGGTGCCGGATCATATCATCGAAGGGCGGTCGTTGCTGCCCTGGCTGCGCGGGGAAAAACCGCCCTGGCGTGACTTCGCAATCAGCGAATATGACTACTCCGCCACACCGCAGGCGGTGAAACTGGGACTACAGCCACGCGATGCGCGGCTCTTCATGGTTTTCGACGGGCGCTACAAGCTGATGCACGCCGAAGGGGGCTTCCGGCCCATGCTCTTTGATCTGCAGGAAGACCCGGAGGAGTTTCACGATCTGGCCAAGGGCTCGGACCACTCCGAGGAGATCGAAAGGCTCTACGGTCTGCTGGCCCAATGGGGGCGGCGCATGTCCCAGCGGGTAACCAAGTCAGAGGCCGATATCGAGGCGATGCGGGGCCGGTCCCTGCGCCGGGGCGTGCTGCCCTTCCTCTACGACGGATCCGAGGTGGCGGAGGAGCTTTCGTCCAAGTACCGCGGCCCGGTGCGCCAGCGCCACGGGGAGAGCGATGGCACATCCTGACCTGATTGCCCACCGTGCCCAGACCCGGCGCGACATCATCGCGCTGGCCCCCGGAATCTGGACGGCTGTCGGTTATGCCGCCTCCAACGTGCACATGATCGAAGGGGCCGGGACGGTCACAATCATCGACACCAGCGAATCCACCAGCGCGGCGGAGAACATCCTGGCCGGGTTCCGCATAAGATCGCCCAAGCCCGTGGGCCGGATCATCTATACCCACGCGCACCGGGACCATATCTCGGGCGCCAGCGTCTTTTCCGATGGCAGCCAGCCGATCTTGGCCAGCCATCTGCACCGGTCCGACCTTGTGGCGGTCGATGATCAGCCGCCTTTCCCGCACCGGGCGCTTGGCCGCCGCACCCAGGCGCAGTTCGGGTTCGGCCTGACAGCGGAGGAACGGATTTCGCTTGGGTGCGGACCGGGCGACAGGCCGGTCGAGGGGTTGGGCGCGGGTTATCTGCATCCCACGCAGTTGGTCGAGGCGGACCGTGACATCGACCTTGACGGTGTCGCGGCGCGACTCATCCACGCGCCCGGAGAAACGGAAGATCATCTTTGTGTTTGGCTGCCAGACCAAGGTATCCTTTTCAGCGGGGATAACTGGTACCATGCCTTCCCGAACCTCTATGCAATCCGGGGCACCGCTTACCGTGATTTCGGGGTCTGGGCAGAGAGCCTTGCCCTGCTGGAGGCTTTGGGGGCAGAGGTGCTGGCCCCCGGTCACACGCGCCCCGTGACAGGCAAGGCGCAGGTGCGGGAGGTGCTAAGAACCACACGCGCCGCGATCCTGCACGTGATGGAACAGACAGCCCTTGGCATGGACAGAGGCCTGCCGATGGATGACATCGTTGCAGGGCTGACCCTGCCCGAGGAATTGGCGGCAAAGCCATGGCTCAAGGAGTTCTACGGCAAGATCGGCTGGGCCGCCCGCGCCTTCGCGGCCGGAACACTTGGCTGGTACGAGGGTAATCCGACCCAGCTCGGCACCTTGTCTAAGGCAGAGCGGGCCGCGCACGTGGCGGCGCTGGCTGGCGGGACTGATGCGTTGATGCGTGCGGCGGAACAGACCCAGGATGTGCAATGGCGGCTGGAGCTGTGCGATCACCTCATCGCGCTTCAGGCCCCCGCCAAGGGACTGAAGGCGCAGGCCATGCGGGCGCTTGCGGAAGTTGAGATCAACGCCACCGCGCGCAACACTTACCTGTGGGAGGCCAAACGTCTGGAGCAAGAGGCGTGAGCGAGGGGCCGAATGTCGAAAAGCGGCTCGCCGATGTGGTGAGCGTCATCTTTGTGCTGGTCATCACCCTCTACGCGGCCTCCGGTCCGCTCTCTGACTTGGTGCGCTGGATCATCGAGACGACGACACCTGACTGGGAAGAGCTGTCGCGCCGGGACCGGCGGGGCATTCTGCGGGGGCACTGGCTGGGGTCGGCGCACAGATCATTCGAGCGTGGGTTCATCCTGCCCACCGGGCTGATCCTGGGCCTTCCGATTGTTCTTTCCTTCGTCATCTGTCTGCTCAATCTCAAGGGGTCGCGGGCCATCCATCTTGGCCTTACCGCGCTTTCGTCGCTGGTCTTTGCCTTCTGGATCGTGAACCTCTTCGCGCTTGACGCGGGCGTGCTGCCCTCTGCCCGGCCTGTTGATTACGTGATGTTCCCGATTGCAACGGCCATCACCCTCTACCTCACCTGGCGTTATTTCGGCGGCTTCATCGTCGCCTTCTGCCTCTTCTGGCTGGTCTATTTCTTCGTTCGGGGTTGGCTACCTGAGTGGAGCGGCATCCTTGCAGGATCGGACTCCACCCTTGCGCAGTCCATGCGGTCGATGGTGTTGAACTTCTGGGCCCAGACGGGGGGCATGTTCGGCCAGCCGCTACAGGTGGTTTCGGGCAACGTGCTTATATTCATCGTCTTTGGTGCTGTGCTCATGGCCTCGGGTGCCGGGACATTGCTGTTGAAGATCGCGAACCGCCTGACCGGGGGTTTGACCGGCGGGGCGGCCCACGCGGCGGTGGCAAGCTCCGCGCTTTTCGGGACCCTATCGGGGGCGGCCATATCCAATGTGGTTTCCACCGGCGTGATGACCATACCCGTGATCAAGAAGAGCGGCTTCAAACCGACCTTCGCCGGCGCGGTGGAGGCCGCGGCTTCTACCGGTGGGCAGATCATGCCGCCGGTCATGGGCGTGGTGGCCTTCTTCGTGGCGGGGCAGATCGGACTGGAGTATCGCTATATCGTCGTGGCCGCCATCGTACCTGCGGCGATGTTTTATTTCGGCACCTTCCTGACGGTCTACTTTGAGGCGCGCAGACAGGGCGTCGGTGCCCTGCCCCCCGAAGAGCGCCCGGGGCTTAATGCGCGCGAGAGGCTGCAGTGTCTGGTCTTTATCCTGCCGCTCGGCACGCTCAGCTTCATGCTCTTCGTCCAGCCGTCGGTGGCCAAGGCGGGTTTTTACGGCTTCCTTGTTGCTCTGGTCAGCAGCCTTGTCCTGTTCCCGGCATTCCGATCCTGGCGCAGGCTTTACCGCGCCTTTGCCGAAGCCGGGCGGATGTCGGCAACCATCGTTGTGATCGTGGCGGCCATCGGTCTGATTGTCGGGCTGATCCAGGTGTCGGGCTTTTCGGGGCGCCTGTCGCTTCTGCTGACGCAACTTGCCGACGGACCGCTTTTCCTGACGCTGGTGATCCTGGCGCTGGGCTCCATCGTGCTGGGCATGGGCCTGCCGCCGGGGGCCACCTATTTCATCATCGTGATCGCCCTTTCATCGGGCATTGAGGCTGTCGGCATCGCCCCGCTGACCCTGCACCTTTTCGTGGTCTTCTTCGCCGTCATTTCAACCGTGACGCCGCCCGTGGCCCTGGCCGCCTTTGCTGCTGCGCCCATCGCAGGTGCGGACCCGATGCGGACGGGGATCGAGGCCGCGCGTCTCGCCATCGCGGGCTTCCTCATTCCCTTCGTCTTCGTTTACCACCCGGCGGTGATCTACAAATTGCAGACGCTCTTCGCCTGGTTCGGAGGGGAGGTGCCCACCTCCCGCGCGATGATTGATGTCACGACGGTCAGCTGGTTTGACCTTGGATGGGCCGTGCTTGCCTTCAGCATTGCGATCTGGCTGATCGCCTCGGCGCTAGCGGGGTTTGAGCGGAACCGCCTGCACCCGTTGGAGCGGCTCTTCCGTCCTATCGTCGGCTTGGCGCTGATCTTTCCGCAGATGGCAATCGCGCTGCCTGCCCTGGTAGCTTCTGTCCTGCTTATCGTTCTGCACCGCTTTTTGGGCGGCGCCCCATCGGCGGTGGAGAGAAACACCGATATAGAGAACGCATAAGAAAAGGGAGAGAGAGAACATGCGACACTTCACACTTGCGGCCATCGCGGCCCTCGGCCTTGCGGGCGGGACCGCCGCGCAGGAGACGACCTACAAGATGGCCACCATTGCGCCCAGCCTGGGGCAGGCCATCACCATGGCGACCTTCGCTAACATCGTCTCCGACGGTCTGGAGGATGTGGAGATCGAGGTCAGCGGCGGCGGTGCCGCGACCGTGCACCAGCTTGAGGTAGGCCGCGGCAACCTCGACTTTGCCATGACCTCACCGCTGATCTACAATTTCATGGCCGATGGCCGGATCATGTACAAGAATGAGGCCGACGCGCCCGAGGCCGCAAAGAATGTGCGGCTGCTGATGTGGTTTCCCTACGGCCAGTATCACTATGCCGTTCGCGCCGACAGCGATATCGAAACGCTGGACGATATCGAAGGCACGACCGTCTTTCTGGGTCCGCAGGGCGGCGGGGCGTTCAACGGTGCCAAGGGCTGGATCGAGGCGACAACGGGCCTTGTCGTGAATGAGGATTACCAGGCGATCAAGTCGAACTGGCAGACCGGTTTTCAGGCCTTCCTCGATGGCAAGATCGACATGTACGTGAACGGCTGCCTTGATCCCTGCCAGCAGTTCATCCAGTTCACCGAGACGGAAGATCTGCGTTTTGTTGGGCCAGAGAGCCACGAGGGCGAACGCGTGACAAAGTGGCTGGGCAAGTTCCGCTTCCTCGAAGAGATCCCGGCCGGGCAATACGCGGGGCAGAAAAACGAGGGCCCGGTAATGTCGACCAACACCGCCGTCGGCATTGCCGTGCGCGCGGATATGGATGAGGATACGGTCTACCGGATCACCAAGCATTTCTGGGACAATCTGGAGAGTGTCACCTCGGACGCGCCCTGGGCCAAGGCGCTGGATGTGAACTTTGCCGCATCCAAACGCGGTCAAATTGAGCTGCATCCCGGTGCTGCGCGCTACTACAGGGAAGTGGGCGGAATGTGATCGGCACGCCAGCGGCGCCAAGGGTCCGGTCGGGTTGAAAGGGTAGGTCGAAAGCATGGAAACAGGGATCATCGGTGTGGGTCTGATGGGCCAGGGCATCGCTCGGAACGTGCTGAAAGGCGGGCACGGACTGCGCTTTCTGGAACATCCCGGCAATCAGCCGGTGGACGAGATCATGGGCCTTGGTGCGGTCCCCTGCGCAACTCCTGCGGCAGTGGTTGAGGGGGCAGAGGTGATCATCCTTTGCGTCACCGGCTCGGCCCAGGTGGAGGCTGTGCTGACGGGGCCGGAGGGTGTGCTCTCGGCGCTCGCGCTGGACGCGGTGATCGTCGATTGCTCGACCTCCCTGCCCGACAGCACCCTTGCAATGGCCAAGGCGACGGTCGCTGCGGGCGGTCATTTCCTCGACGCCCCGATGACCCGCACCGCGGCCCACGCCCAGGCGGGAACGCTGAATCTGCTGGTTGGGGGAGAGGCTGAGGTGCTCGCCCGGGTCGCTCCGGTGTTGGACAGTTTCACCGAGGCGATCGAACATGTGGGGCCGGTCTGCACCGGTCACCGCATGAAGCTTTTGCACAACTACGTCTCCATCGGCTTCATGACCCTGCTGGCTGAGGCGGCGGCGCAATCGGCGGACGCGGGCGTCGATCCAGAGGTGCTGGTCAAGGTCCTCGGGCAAGGGGGCGGTGCCTCGGTTGCGCTGGACCGTCTGGCCCCCTTCATCACCGAAGGCGACCGCAGCGGTCTGCCCTTCTTCGTCTCCAACGCGCTCAAGGACATCGACTACTACCAGCAGATGAGCAGGGCGGCGGGCGCACAGACAAGGATCGCTGACGGGGTGATGTCGGCCCTGCAGGAGGCCGTGGAAGCAGGCCACGGTGAGGCCTGGCTGCCGCAACTGATCCGGGAGTTCCGGCGCAAGACCGAAGGATAGGCAGGCACCTGAGGCGGCCCCGGGCGCAGCGCCGCTTGACTGAACAGAGGCTTTCTCCGCAAGGTCGTTCAGCACCGGCGGAGGAACGCGCGACATGGGCGAAAGGGGTTTTGCCACTTCGGAGTTTGAAGCACGGCTGGCGCGGGCGCAGGCCATGATGGCGGCGCATGATCTTGACGCGCTTTTTCTGACGACCGAACCCGAGGTGCGTTATTTCACCGGATATCTGACCCGCTTCTGGGCAAGCCCGACGCGGCCCTGGTTCCTGATTGTGCCCGCGCGTGGCAAGCCGATTGCGGTGATACCGGGCATCGGGGCCGCACTGATGGCGCAAACCTGGGTCGAAGACATCCGCACCTGGAGCGCCCCCGATTTGCAGGACGACGGTGTGAGCCTTCTGGCCGAAACCCTGCGCGAGGTGGTGCCAAGGGCAGGACGGATCGGCCTGCCGGACGGGCATGAGACGCATCTGCGCATGCCTCTGGCGGATCTTGAGCGGGTACGATCAGCGCTGGAAGGTCGTCGGATCGTCGGAGACGCGGGCATCATCCGTGCCCTGCGCATGGTCAAGTCCCCCGCAGAGATCATGAAGATCGAGACCGCCTGTGCCATCGCCGCGCGCGCCTTCGCACGGGTGGCCGAGTTCGCGCGCGAGGGCGCCGCCCTCGACCGGGTGTTTCGGCAGTTCCAGATGACCTGCCTCGGTGAAGGGGCGGATTGGGTGCCTTACCTCGCGGGCGGGGCAGAGCAGGGGGGGTATACGGATGTCATCTCTCCCGCGCGGGAGATACCCTTGGTGTCCGGCGATGTCCTGATGCTTGACACTGGCCTGGTCTGGGACGGCTACTTTTGCGACTATGACCGGAACTGGTCCGTCGGGGTGCCAGCACCCGTCGTTGCCACCGGTTTCGCCCAACTGGTAGAGGCCAGCGATGCGGCTTTCGGCATTGCCCGCCCGGGGGCCACTGCGGCGGACCTGTTCCATGCCATGCAAGAAGTTCTGGCGCGGAACGGGGAGACGACGGATGCGGGAAGGCTCGGTCACGGGCTGGGCATGTCATTGACTGAATGGCCCTCTCTCATCCCGTCAGATCACACGGTGCTGGAGGTCGGCATGGTGCTGACGCTTGAGCCGGGGATCGCGCTCGGCGACAGGATATTGGTGCACGAAGAAGATATCGTGATCACCGAAAGCGGCGCGCGTTACCTCTCGCCGCACCTGGGACCGGAATTGGCGGTGATATGAGCATCTTTCACTACACCCTTGATCAGGATGATCCCACGGTACCGCCGATGGGGCTGATCGTGCTTGCAGCGGATGAAACGCTGGAGGCGGATATGCGCGTGGCGATGGCCGATGTCGCCGCACCTCTCTATGTCACGCGCATTCCAAGCGCGCTTGAGGTGACGCCGGAAACCTTGAGCGCCATGGCGGGCCAGCTTTCCGCCGCGGCGGACCTGCTTCCCAAGGCCCGGCGCTTTGGCGTAGTGGGTTACGGCTGCACCTCTGCCAGTGCGATCATCGGGTCGAAAGCGGTTGCCGATCTGGTGCGCCAGACCTGTGATGTGGTGGAGGTAACCAATCCGCTGCGCGCCGCCATTGCGCATGCCAAACACCTGGGTCTGAGCAAGCTCGCGCTGTTGTCGCCCTACATTGAGCCGGTCAATGTGCCCCTGCGCCGGGGCTTTGCCGAGGCGGGTATATCCACGGATGAATTTGGCACCTTCGGCGAGGCGGAAGAAGCCAAGGTCGTCCGCATTGCCAGTAATTCCATTGTGGAGGCCGCCTGCACCCTTGGTGCGTCATCCGAGGTCGAAGGGGTTTTCCTCAGCTGCACCAATCTGCGGACCTTTGCGGCGATTCCCGAAATTGAACGCAGGATCGGCAAGCCGGTCCTCTCCAGCAACCAAGCCCTGGCCTGGCACATGAAGGTGCTGAATGATCGGGCTTAGAGCCTTGTAAATAAAACAAAACGCTCTGGGACCAAGTTTCCGGTTGCTTATGCTTGTCATGTTGTTTTCAATGCCCGTGTTCGAATGAAGACAGCCGGATCAACCTGCTGCACCAAAGAACAAAAAGGGGAGACGGCGTGACGACATCGTCCAATGGCACGGCATTCGTGGAATTCGACCGTGTGCAAAAATCTTACGATGGCGAAACTCTTGTGGTGAAGGATCTCAATCTTTCGCTGCCACAAGGTGAGTTTCTGACCATGCTCGGGCCATCCGGGTCGGGCAAGACAACCTGCCTGATGATGCTTGCAGGGTTTGAGACAGCCACCCACGGCGATATCCGTCTGGACGGCAAGTCGATCAATAACATCCCGCCGCACAAGCGGGGGATCGGGATGGTTTTCCAGAATTACGCGCTTTTCCCGCACATGACAGTGGCCGAGAACCTCTCCTTCCCGCTGGAAGTGCGCGGCATGTCCAAGTCCGACCGGGAGGCCAAGGTCAAGCGCGCCCTGGACATGGTGCAGATGGGCGATTTCGGCGGCAGGCGTCCGGCACAGCTTTCGGGTGGTCAGCAGCAGCGTATCGCCCTGTCCCGTGCGCTGGTGTTCGAACCTGAACTTGTTCTGATGGACGAACCGCTTGGCGCGTTGGACAAGCAGCTGCGTGAAACCCTACAGTTCGAAATCACGAACCTCGCGCACGAGCTGGGGATCACCACAGTCTACGTGACGCACGACCAGACCGAGGCCCTGACCATGTCGGACCGGGTTGCCGTGTTCGACGATGGTCGCATTCAGCAGCTCGCCCCGCCGGACAAGCTCTATGAAGAGCCCGAGAACAGCTTCGTTGCCCAGTTCATTGGTGAAAACAATACGTTGCTGGGCACCGTGAAAGAGATCAAAGACGGTATTGCGCTGGTCGAACTGGACGGCGGCGAGGTTATCGACGCCAAGCCGATCAACGTCTCACAGCCCGGAGAGCGCACCCGCGTCTCCATCCGTCCCGAACGCGTTGAATACAACAAGGATCGTCTCAGCCCGGATGCTCACACGCTCAAGGCTGAGGTGCTCGAGTTTATCTACATGGGCGATATCTTCCGCACACGGCTTCGGGTCGCGGGCAAGGATGATTTCGTCGTCAAGACACGCAACGCCCCCGATCAACGCCGCCTGAAACCCGGCGAAACGATCGAAATCGGGTGGCTGGCACAGGATTGCCGCGCACTGGACGCCTGACGTCCCTTGCGCGCGGCTTTTGGGATGCAGTGGCTAAGCCCGTTGCCACTGCCCCAGATGGTTTAACGGGCCATAAATGGGAGAACCTAAATGAAACTGACCAAGACGCTTTTGGCCACCACCGCACTGACAGTCGCGGCAGGTATGGCCAGTGCTGATGGCCACATGGCGAGCGAGATGACAATCGTAAGCTGGGGTGGCGCATACTCCAACTCGCAGCAGCAAGCCTATCACAATCCTTACATGGAGAAGACAGGCGTCACGATCATCAACGACGAAAGCTCGGCCGAGGCCGTGGCAAAGCTGCGCGCGATGAACGAAGCGGGTAATGTGACCTGGGACGTGGTTGACGTTGTGGCCGCCGACGCGATCCGCCTTTGCGACGAAGGCCTCGCGATGGAAATCGATGCGGACGAGCAGCTTGCTCCCGCGCCCGACGGCACCTCCGCTTCCGACGACTTCGGCGATCTTCTGGTTTCCGACTGCTTCATTCCGCAGATCGTTTACTCCACGACATTCGGCTACCGCACCGACATGGTGGGTGACAATCCGCCGACCTCGGTCTGCGCGGTCTTCGACACCGAAACCTACCCGGGCAAACGTGCCCTGGAAAAGCGCCCCATCAACAACATGGAGTGGGCGCTTCTGTGTGACGGAGTCCCCAAGGACGAAGTCTATGACGTGCTGGAAACCGAAGAAGGTCAGCAGCAGGCGCTGGACAAGCTGGGCACGATCAAGGACGACGTGATCTGGTGGTCCGCTGGTGCCGACACGCCCCAGCTTCTCGCTGACGGTGAGATCGTGATGGGCTCCACCTACAATGGCCGTCTCTTTTCGGTCATCGAGGAACAGAACCAGCCCGTTGCCATGCTCTGGGACGCGCAGGTTTTCGACCTTGACGGCTGGATCATTCCCGCCGGTCTGAGCGATGAGCGCAAGGCGCGCGCGCTGGACTACATCATGTTCGCGACAGACACGCAGCGTCTGGCGGACCAGGCCAAGTACATCAGCTATGGTCCGGCACGCATGTCTTCGGCACCGCTGGTGGGTCAGCACGCCGAACTGGGCATCGACATGGCACCCCACATGCCGACCGATCCGGAGAACGCCAAGAACACGTTCCTCTACAACTACGAGTTCTGGGCTGACTACCGCGACGACATCGACGCCAAGTTCCAGGCGTGGCTCGCGCAGTAAGCCGCTGAGCTGAATGATCTTTCCGGGGGCCGCGTCCTGGCCCCCGGATCCAACAGGGAAAGCCCGCCAAGTGGCCCCCCACAAAGAACACCGAAGGTGACGCATGAGCAATGGATCAGCCACGACCGGCCCCGACCAGATCACCGGAGCCACCCCGGACAACGCGATGCGCAACGCGGACAGGGCCGATAGCGGCCCCATGCTGGCCGCCGACGGCACAACGCTGAAATCGAGCCTGAACCGCGCCCTGCGCCGCCAGAAGCTGCGCGCGCTGATGCTGATCGCGCCGCTCCTGATCTTTGTCCTGCTCACCTTCATCGCGCCCATCGCGGACATGCTGTTCCGCTCGGTCGAGAACCAGATCGTCTCCGACACTCTGCCGCGCACTGTCGCGGCCCTGAAGGACTGGGACGCAGATGGCGAAACACTGCCCGAGCCCGCCACTTTCAAGGCGCTTTACACAGACATCTTCATCGCTCAGGAACGCAAGCTGCACACGCGCCTCGGCTCTCGGCTGAATTACGAACTTACGGGCGTGTCGAGCCTTTTTCGCAAGTCGGGCCGCAAGGTCGAAGACATGGGAGAGGTCTATCAGGACCAGTTCGAGGATCTGAACGGCTACTGGAAAAAGGGCGAAAACTGGAACGCCCTGTTGGGCACGCCCGCCTGGCTTGAGGCCCAGAACGCCTGGGAGGAGGACAGCGGTGCCGCACAGCCCGCTTTCGAGCCCAGACCCGAGATCGCGGCGGTTCTGCCCCAGACAACCGCCACCTTCGAGATCTTCGCCGACTTCGTTCAGAATGAGGATAAGGACAATCTGGCCAAGAAAGACCCTTGGGCGCTGGTCTATTCGGCCCTCTACGATGATCTGACGGCCGGTGCCGATGTGGCTGCCTACGCCGGCCCCGGCGCGACCGAACTGCAGGAAGCCGCCGCCGCCGTGAGCGGATTTGAAACGGTCGATTTCCCCACAGCCTTCGAGGACATCGACGAAGACTGGCAAAGTCTCGATGTCTGGCAGACCCTCAAGGTTTACAGTCCGAATTTCACCTCCGGGTACTTTCTCAACTCCATCGACATGCAAAAGACTGTGGATGGACCAGCCCTACGCCCCGAAAATCAGCGGTTTTACGTCATGCTTTTCATGCGTACGCTGTTCATGTCTCTGGTCATTACGGGAAGCTGTATCCTGCTTGGGTATCCGGTGGGCTACATCCTGGCGAACCTTCCCGCCAAGACGGCCAATCTACTGATGATCCTGGTGCTTTTGCCCTTCTGGACTTCGCTTTTGGTGCGCACCTCAGCCTGGAAGGTGATGCTGCAGCAGCAGGGGGTGATCAACGACACGCTTGTCTGGCTTGGGATCGTTGCCGATGACAGCCGTTTGGCGCTGATCAACAACCAGACCGGCACGATCATCGCCATGACACATATTCTGCTGCCCTTCATGATCTTGCCGCTCTATTCGGTGATGAAAACCATTCCGCCTTCTTACGTGCGCGCGGCCAAATCACTGGGTGCCACCAATTGGACGGCCTTTTGGCGGGTCTATTTCCCGCAGTCGGTGCCGGGCATCGGGGCGGGTTCAATCCTCGTCTTCATCCTGTCCATCGGTTACTATATCACGCCGGAAATCGTTGGCGGGCGTACGGGTGTCTTCATCTCGAACCAGATTGCCTATCACATCTCAAGTTCGCTCAACTGGGGGCTTGCGGCCGCCTTGGGGGCGATCCTGCTGGCGGTGGTGCTGGGGCTCTACTGGACCTACGACAAGATCGTCGGCATCGACAACGTGAAGTTGGGAGGCTGAACCATGACCGCTCTGACACCGATTTCGCGCACACCCGTTTCCTTCTACGTGCCTGTCGTGGCCGCCGCGGGGGCCCTTGCGGGTCTCTTTGTCGGCACCGCGCAGGGTAGCACGATCCTGGGCGTGCTGCTTGGGGCGATCCTCATGGGCGCGATCGCCTTCGTCATCACCCAGATCATCAAGACGGAAAAGGCCAGCCGTTGGGGCGTTGTGGTCCTGCTGGCCATCGTGGGGTTCCTGCTTGGCGGTCTGCCGGCTGCCATTATCGGCGGGCTCTTCGGCTGGTTCTTCGGCTGGTTCAGTTTCTGGCTTTACGAAGGGCGCTATCGGGCGCGTGTGGCCCCCTATCTCACGCCGGGCCAGGTGCTCTGGCACTTCACCTTCCGAGTGATCTGCGGGGCCATCCTGGTTTTTCTCATCACGCCGATCCTGGTGGTCATGCCGCTCAGCTTCAACGCCGAGGACTTCTTTACCTTTACGCCGGAAATGCTGCGCTTTGATCCCGAAGGTTACTCGCTGAAGCACTATGAGGACTTCTTTACCAACGCCGACTGGCAGCAGGCGTTGGCCAACTCAGTCAAGATCGCGCCTGTGGCGACGCTCCTCTCGGTGGGCTTTGGCACGCTTGCGGCCATCGGCCTCAGCCAACCGCACGTGCCCTTTCGACGGGCCATCATGGCGATCCTCATCTCCCCCATGATCGTGCCCCTCATCATCTCGGCTGCGGGCATGTACTTCTTCTATAGCCGCATCGGCCTGCAGGGCACCTATATGGGCGTTGTCCTGGCCCACGCCGCCCTGGGCATCCCCTTCGTCATCATTACCGTGACGGCAACGCTGGTGGGGTTCGACAATTCGCTCACCCGGGCCGCGGCCAACATGGGCGCAGGCCCTGTCACGACCTTCTTCCGGGTGCAGATGCCGCTCATCCTGCCGGGTGTGATTTCGGGGGGACTTTTCGCCTTCATCACATCCTTCGATGAGGTGGTCGTGGTCCTTTTCGTGGGCTCGGCCGGACAAAAAACGCTGCCCTGGCAGATGTTCACCGGCTTGCGGGAACAGATCAGCCCCACGATCCTGGCGGTGGCCACGATCCTGGTGGCCATCTCGGTTGCCCTGCTGACCGTGGTAGAGCTGCTAAGGCGGCGCTCGGAGCGGCTTAGAGGCATGTCACCGGGCTAGGCCAGGGCTGCGGTCTTGCCGCCCCGGCCTCGGCAGGGGTGCTACCACCCGCTTCCAAATGGATTTATATCCCGGGGGGTCCGGGGGGCTGGCCCCCCGGTCCTGCCGCTTGCCGCCAATTCCAACATCGGCTTAGATCGGCAGGACGGAGGAGGCCCCAGATGATCAGCCAGGAATTGAACGAACAGATCACCCGCACAGGTCCCGGCACAGACGCAGGCGCGGTCATGCGCCGCTATTGGCAGCCGGCCGCCCTGACCGAAGAGTTGAACGGCAACCGCCCCGTCGTCCCGGTGACGCTCTTGGGCGAAAAGCTGGTGCTGTTCCGCGACAATGACGGCGCACTGGGCCTGATCGACAGGCACTGCCCGCACCGGGGCGCGGACCTCTGCTACGGGCGGCTTGAGGACAATGGCCTGCGCTGTCCCTTTCACGGCTGGCATTTTGACCGCACGGGTCAGTGTGTCGAGCAGCCCGGAGAGCCCGAGGGCAGCCGCATGCACGAGCAAATCCGCAGCACCTCTTATCCGGTGATGGAGAAGAACGGTATTGTCTTCGCCTACATGGGCCCCGATGATCCGCCACCCTTCCCCAACTTCGATTGCTTTCGCGCGCCCGAGAGCCATGTCTTCGCCTTCAAGGGTCTGTGGGAATGCAACTGGCTGCAGGCCATGGAGGTGGGGATCGATCCCGCGCACGCCTCCTTCCTGCACCGCTTTCTCGAAGACGAGGACCCGGCCGACAGCTACGGCAAGCAGTTCCGCGACAAGGCCGCCGACACCGACATGCCCATGACCCAACTGCTGCGCGACTATCCCCGCCCCGAGATCAGCGTGGAGGAAACCGACTACGGCCTGCGCCTCATCGCGCTGAGGCATCTGAGGGGCGGGCAGTCCCACATCCGCATCACCAACCAGATCTTCCCCGAGGCCATTTCCATCCCGATGAGCCGGGAGATGATCATCACCCAGTGGCATGTGCCGATTGATGACGAGAACTGCTACTGGTACTCCATGTTCACCTCCTTCACGGGCCCCGTGGACAAGGGGAAAATGCGCGAACAGCGCCTCAAGGAACATCGCCTGCCGGACTACGCCCCCCTGAAGAACAAGCGTAACGATTACGGCTTCGACCCCGAAGAACAGCGGAGCGAGACCTATACGGGCATGGGGCTCGATATCAACGTGCACGACCAGTGGGCGGTAGAGAGCCCCGGCGCAATCTTCGACCGCACGAAAGAGCATCTGGGCAAGACCGACGTCGCCATCATCCGCTACCGCCGGATGCTGCGCGCGGCCATTGAGGCCCTGAAGGAAGGGCGGGAGGAAGAACTGCCGATGCGCAACGGCATCGACCCGACAGAGGTACACGGCCCCATATCCAACGACACCATCGGCGATGGGGAAAACTGGCGGGAGGTGTCAGAGGCGAGCGACGCCGAACGCCGCTCCGCTTGTGCCGACTGGGACGCGACGGTGCCATGATAGGACCGAGGACCGCCCCGTGAGCGACGCGCGCGAACGCATCGCGGGCGGCAGGCTGACACGGCTTGGATTGCTCGACGATGCCGCCCTTGAAGAGGTGCTGCACCTGCTGGAAGAGGTGGAGAGCCAGGGTGTTGAGACCCTGCGCGTTCTCTTTACGGATCAGCATGGCGTGTTGCGCGGCAAGACGCTGGTTGCCTCGGCCATTCCAGCGCTTTTCGAGGAAGGCCTCGCCGCCCCCTCCACGCTACTTTTGAAAGATACCTCCCACCGGACCGTCTTTCCTGTCTGGTCCGCCACAGGTGCCGTTGCCGGTGACATGCGCGGGGCAGGCGATATCCTCATGGTCCCCGATCCCGCCACCTTCCGCATCCTGCCCTGGTCCCCAGGCTCGGCCTGGATCCTCTGCGATCTGGCCTTTGCCTCGGGTCAAGAGATGCCCTTTTGCACCCGTTCGGTTCTGCGCCGTTCCATCGCAAGGCTCGCCGATCGGGGAATGAAGATGGTCGCGGGGCTTGAAGTGGAATTCCATGTCTACCGCGTCACCGACCCGCGCCTTGATCACGCGGGGGCGACCATGCCCGGTCAGCCGCCCCAGACGGAGAACATCGTCCAAGGCTACCAGTTCCTGACGGAACTACGTTACGACGCCATGGAGGACGTCATGGACAGCCTGCGCCGCACCTGTGAGGGGCTGGGCCTGCCGCTGCGGTCGATGGAAGTGGAAATGGGGCCAAGCCAGTTCGAATTCACCTTCGATGCGGGCGATCCCATGGCGCAGGCCGATGCCATGGTCATGCTGCGCACCGCCTTCAAGGAGGTCTGCCAGCGCAAGGGTCTCCACGCGACCTTCATGTGCCGCCCGAACCTTGAGAATGCCGCGGCAAGCGGCTGGCACCTGCATCAGTCGCTTGTCTTGACCGAGAGTGGCAAGAACCTCTTTGTACCGGGCAAGAAAGACACCCTCAGCGAAACTGGCAGCGCCTGGGTCGCGGGGCTGCTGGCACACGCGGCCGAAAGCTGTCTACTGACCACACCTACGGTGAACGGCTATAAACGCTACCGCCCGCATCAGCTTGCCCCGGACCGCATTTTCTGGGGGAGGGATAATCGCGGGGCGATGATCCGGGCGCTTTGCGCGCCGGGGAAGGGGGCGAGCCGGATCGAAAACCGGGTGCCGGAACCTGCGGCCAATCCTTATCTGGTCTTCGCGTCCCAGATCATCGGGGGTCTGGATGGCATCGCCCAGGGCCTGCAGGCACCGCCGCCCTGCGAGGATCCCTACGACGCCAGCGCTCTGCCGCTCCCCGACAGCCTGCTGGCCGCGATAGCGGCCTTCGAGAAATCCGCTCTCTATCGAGAGACCCTGGGGGATACGTTCGTCGACTATCTTTGTACCATCCGCCAGGCGGAGTGGGACCGTTATCACCAGACCGTTTCCGCCTGGGAGCAGCAGGAATACTTCGGCCTCTT
>JABDKA010000223.1 GCA_013002405.1 Sulfitobacter sp.
GTTCCCGCCATGCGGTGCGCCAGCGGGTGCAGGCGGTAGGCGTCAAGCGCGACGGTGATATCGGACTTGCCAAAAACCTCCGCCCAGAAGCGCAGGTTCTCCGTCACGGTCAGCATGGCCTTCAGCCCGTCGGCGTGGGCGGCATAGGCAATGCGGTCCTCTGCCCCCTCGATTCGGCCTTCCAGCGGCCGTTGCAGACCGGCGATGGTCCGCAGCAACGTTGTCTTTCCCGACCCGTTCGGCCCCCGCAGGATCAGCGCCTCACCCGGTTCAACCCGAAAGCTGAGGCCCGTCAGCACAGGCAGGCCCCCGCGGGCCAGTGTCAGGTCGCGTGCGATCAAACTCATGGGGCAAGGCCTAACGCATTGGTGGCAGGTGCAAAAGCGCTTTGGTAACGCTCAGACCGGGATCAGCGCCAAGGCGATCCGGCGGCCTTCGCTCAGCAGCACGTTGTAGGTACGGCAGGCGGCGGGGGAGGACATGGCCTCTACTCCGATGCCCGCCTCCTGCAGTTCTTCGGCCAGACCGTCGGGCAGGTGCGCCACATCCGCACCAGTACCCACGAAAAGGACGTCGATATAAGCGGCAAGGTCCTTGAGCGGGCCCGTTTCCGACAGGCCCTTCCAGGAGAATGTGCCCGTAGGTCCGGTGATCACAGGACCCTCCACCATTTCCCCGCCGATGCGGAAAAAGCCGGGGCCGTAGCCATCGACCGGGGTGGCGTCATTGTAGACAATCTCGTTCAGGCGCATGGGTTACCCTTTCCAGACAGGCAGCCCCACGATAGCGGAGGCCGCGATCACGACATAGGCGACAGTTCGAAACAGGCGCGCGGCTTCGGGGTTGAAGAGGCGCGCACCGATCATGTTGACGACGACATAGGGCAGAGCAACGCAAAGGCCCAGTACAAAGATGGGCCATGCCATGACACCCGCGCCGATCAGCAGAAGGAAAAGCAACAGGTCGATGCCCAGCAGGTAGAGCAGGAAATTCGCCCGTATGACAGAGATCGCCTGCGTGCTGGCCATGTAGAGCATGATAACGGGTGGGCCGGGAATCCCGATGAAACCCGTGAGGAACCCGCCCAGCCCGCCCGTACCCATCACCAGCGGCCTGGTCAGTGCGCCACGGTACCGCCAGCCCGCCATGACGAGCGCCAGCAGGATCAGGACGACGACTGAGACCAGCCACCCGAAGAGGACCGGATGAAGAAGCGTCAGACACCAGAGCCCCAAAGGCAAGGCCAGCAGCGCACCGAACAGCATCAGCCCGATCTCACCCGGGGCGCCGTCGCGCCAGGCGGCTGGCAGGTTCGGCAAGGGTCCAAGCAGTTCAACCGCAGTCAGAAAGATAATGGCCTCTATGGGGGCCAATACCGATGAGGCCACGGGCATGATGATCAGGGCTGAGCCGAAGCCCGAAAAGCCGCGCACCAGGCCCGCCACAAGAACGACCGCAATGAGCCAGATCAGTCCTTCGATCTGAAACGCCGCAAGCAGCGTCTCAGGCATCGATGTTGGCGTACTGGTTCCCGGCGTTTGCGTCGGGCTTGGACCAGTCCCGCTTGACCCCGAGGTAGAGAAGGATCGCGGAGGCCACGAAGATCGACGAATAGGTACCGATGATCACACCCCAGATCATGGCAAAGACAAAGCCGCGGATCACGTCACCGCCCAGCACGAATAGCGCGATAAGCGCCAGCAGCGTGGTGAAGGAGGTCATGAAGGTTCGGCTCATCGTCTCGTTGATGGACAGGTTCAGCACCTCGTTCAGGGGGCGTTTCTTGTACTTGCGCAGGTTCTCTCGCACCCGGTCAAAGACCACCACGGTGTCATTCAGCGAATAGCCGACGATGGTCAGAAGCGCCGCAATGATCGCAAGGTCAAACCTGATCTGCAGTTCCGAAAAGATGCCGATGGTAAGCAGCACGTCGTGAACAAGGGCCAGCACCGCGCCCAAGGCAAACTGCCATTCGAAGCGCAGCCAGATGTAGATCAGGACCGCGCCAATGGCGAGAACGACGGCAATGACCGCCGTCTGGATCAACTCGCCCGAAACCTTGGGGCCGACGGATTCAACAGACGTGAACTTGATGTCGGGCCTGATTTCCGTCAGCGCCGCCTGCACGGCCTCGATCGTAGCCACGTTGACAGCTTCCTGATCGTCCTGGGCCTGGATGCGTATCATGGCAACGTTCTGGTCGTCGCGGAAGGAGGGGTCAAAGACCTCGGAGATGGAGATATCGCCCAGATCCAGCACACCGAGCGCCGCGCGATACTCGGCCACGTCAACGACAAGCGGGCTTTCGGTCCGCACCGTCGTGCCGCCACGAAAATCAATGCCAAAGTTCAGGCCCTGCAGCATGAAGGACACGAAGGCCACAATCATCATCAGCCCGGAAATGCCCAGCCAGAGCTTCCAGCGTGAGAAATAATCGAAGTTCGGGGCTTCACGGAACAGGCGCAGACGCATCTCAGACCTCAATCGTTTTGGGGCGTGCCCGTTCGAACCAGACGGCCACCATAAGGCGCGTGACGAAGATCGCCGTGAAGACCGATGTGATGATGCCAAAGCCCAGGGTAATGGCAAAGCCGCGCACCGGGCCAGAGCCCATGGTAAAGAGGATCACCGCAGTGATGAGCGTGGTGATGTTTGCGTCGATGATAGCCGACAAAGCCTTCTCATAGCCCAGCGAGATGGCCCGCGCGGGGCCTTTCGCGGTGCGCAATTCTTCGCGTATCCGCTCAAAGACCAGCACGTTGGCGTCCACCGCCATACCGACCGTCAGGACGATCCCGGCGATGCCCGGCAGGGTGAGAGTGGCACCAACCAGGCTCAACAGGCCAAAGATCATGGCCACGTTGATGATCAGCGCAATATTGGCGAAGACGCCGAAGAGGCCGTAACTGGCGAACATGAAAACCAGCACGGCTACGAAGGCCACGATGGTCGCCACCTTGCCCGCGTCGATGCTGTCCTGACCCAGTTCCGGGCCGATGGTGCGTTCCTCAAGGAACTCCAGCCCCGCGGGCAGGGCTCCTGCCCTCAACAGGACGGCGAGGTTGGTGGATTCCTCCACCGTGAAGTTGCCGGTGATGATGCCAGATCCGCCGGGGATGTGGCTCTGAATGGTCGGAGCAGAGATGACCTCATCATCCAGCACGATGGCAAAGGGGGAGCCGATGTTTTCGGCCGTGTAATCGCCAAAACGTCGCGCGCCGGTGGTATCGAACCGGAACGAGACGGCGGGCCGCCCGTTCTGATCAAAACTGGGCTGGGCATCGACCAGCTCCTCACCCGTCACGACGGCAGCACTTTCGATGATGTAATAAGCGCCTTCCTCGTCCAGCGAAGGCACCAGTTTGTTGCCGATCCCGGGATTGGCGTTGGCGTCCGTCCCCCGGCTGACGACCGGGTTGAAGGTCAGCTGCGCGGTGGTCCCGATGATCTCTTTCAACTCGGCGGCCGATCCCACGCCCGGCACCTGGATCAGGATCCGGTCTGAC
Source organism: Sulfitobacter sp. (assembly GCA_013002405.1). Taxonomy (GTDB): domain Bacteria; phylum Pseudomonadota; class Alphaproteobacteria; order Rhodobacterales; family Rhodobacteraceae; genus Sulfitobacter. The sequence continues at coordinate 3,507 of JABDKA010000223.1, forward strand.
CCCTGCCGCTGGATCGTCGGTTCGCGCGTGCCCACCTCGTCGATGCGGCGGCGGATGATTTCAAGGCTCTGCTGCATCGTGCGCTCATCGGTCGCCTGCTGCTCGGCCTCTGACAGGGTAACCGCCAGGATCCCGTCGCTGGAGCCGGTGACCACGATATCCTCCGCCCCGGCACCCGTCAGGGTCTGAACGGGGCGGGCCAGTTCCCGGACGATCTGAATGGCCTCGGGCATCTTGGTCGGATCATTCAGACGCACGCGCAACTCATCGGGTTCGGAGGGCTGGCGGCGAACCGGCGTCAGGCTGCGCAGGGCGTCGCGCACCTCGGGCCACTGGGCCACCATCCGGCTCTCATAGACATCTTCGACCTGGACCTCTGCCAGCAGGTGCGCGCCGCCCCGCAGATCGAGGCCAAGGTTGACCAGACCCGAAGGCAGCCACTCGGGCCAGAGCGCGCGCTGCGCTTCCAGTTCGGGCGAGGCACCGCGCATCTCAATGGCCTGAACCGCGTCATTGTGCTGCTCAACGGGGCCGTAAAAGGCATTGGGCAGGGCAAGCCACAGGCCCACCGCGCAGGTGAGCACGATCAGCACCCGTTTCCACAGATCGATCTGAAGCATGAAGCCGCCCCCCTGGCGCGGTTGCGGCGCTTACTTGGCCGGTTCGGTCTTGGACACCACGGTGGCAATGGTGGACTGAACCACGCGGACCTTCACGCCATCGGCGATCTCCACCTCGACCTCACCGTCGTCCTTGACCTTGACAACCTTGCCGATCACGCCGCCCTGGGTGACCACCTGATCGCCCCGGCGCAGGGCCGCGACCATGGCCTGGTGTTCCTTGACCTTCTTCTGCTGGGGCCGGATCAGCAGGAAATACATGATCGCAAAGATCAGAATGAGGGGGATGAACTGTTCGATACCGCCCATGGCAGATGTCCTTTTCGGTGGTCCTGGGGGCGGCAAAGCACCCCTGATGCGAAGTTTGCCAGAACCTATGCGTGGGCGCAGGGCGGCGCAAGGTGGAAAGGCCGGATTTGGGTAGACAGGGGGACGCAGGCGGGTAGGCTCGGATAGGTTGTAGGGGATGTACGGGCAGTGATGGGTGGAACGGTAGAAATTTCGGTCTTCTGGCTGGGGCTGGCGGGTTTGGTAGTGGCGAGTGTGTTGGTCGCCCAGTTGCCGCTGTCGCGGTTCACCGGGAAAGAAGTGCCGCTGATTGCCTTGCAGCGTCGGCTGCGACTGGACGGCCTGAATAGCGGGTTCTTCTTTCTCCTTTGTCTTGTTGGCATCGCCTTGGCCCTTCTCTGGCTTGTCATCCTCTGGCTGCTTCTGGCCGGGCTGGTTGGTCAGATACAGCTGGTCATCGAAACCGGC
>JABDKA010000235.1 GCA_013002405.1 Sulfitobacter sp.
GGTCTGGTCGATGGGGTCAATGACAAGGGGCTGGCGATTTCCCTGACCTTCGGCGGTCGCCGCATCGTGGGCGAAGGTTTTGGCGTGCCACTGATCCTGCGCTACGTCCTGCAGACCTGCGCCAACACCGATGAGGCGACGGAGGTTCTGGCCCGCATACCCACCCACATGAGCTACAATGTCACTGTCATTGACCGGAAGCGCAATTACGCCACCGCCATGATGGCCCCTGACCGTAAGACTGCCATCACCCACGCAGCCGTCGCCACAAACCACCAGGAAAGCGTCGAATGGGTCAGCCACGCCCGTTTTACTGCGACTGTGGAACGGGAGCGATTCCTGCTGCAACGCCTGCGCCTGCACCGTGATCCGGAAGAAAAGTTCATCAGTGCCTTCCTCAAGCCCCCGCTCTATTCCACCGCTTTCGCGGCCGGGTTCGGGACGCTCTATACCGCCGTCTACCGTCCCCGGAAAAAAGAGATGGAGCTGCGCTGGCCCGGCACGACATGGGCCCTGAGCCTGGACAAATTCGTCGAAGGCGCGCGCGAGGTGCTTGTGCCGGGGGCTGCCTGATGGCCGGGCCGCTCGCCTCGCTCAAGGTGCTGGAATTCTCCGGCCTTGGCCCGGCGCCGTTGGCCGGACAGTTGCTGGCCGATCTTGGAGCGCAGGTCACAACGGTGGACCGCGCGCCGGTCAAGGCTGATCCTACTGACATCAACCGTCGTGGCAAATCGTCGGTGGTCCTGGATCTCAAGTCCGACGCGGGCCTTGCGGAGGCGCTGCAGCTGATCGCGGACCATGACGTGTTGATCGAGGCCTTTCGCCCCGGCGTGATGGAACGGCTGGGCCTCGGCCCCGCCGACTGCCCGGACAAGACGATCTACGCCCGCATGACCGGCTGGGGTCAGACCGGGCCCTGGTCCCATATGGCGGGGCATGACATCAACTACCTCGGCCTGACCGGCGCGCTGCACGCCATGGGCGCGCCCGACTCACCGCCCGTGCCGCCCCTGAACCTGGTGGCGGACTACGGCGGCGGCACCATGTTCCTGATCTTCGGCATCCTGGCAGCTGTGATCGAAAGGGGCGTGACGGGGAAGGGCCGCATCGTGGATGCGGCCATGATCGACGGGGTGCCTGCCATGATGGGCCTCATCCACGGGATGCTGGCCCAGGGGCGATGGAGCGAGGAGCGCGGTGCCAACTGGCTGGACGGGGCCGCACCCTACTACCGCTGCTACGCTTGTTCGGATGGCAAGTTCATGGCCGTCGGTGCGCTGGAGCCGCAGTTCTACGCGATCCTGCTGGAAAAGCTGGGTCTGCCCGAAAGTTACCGCGAGACCCAGAACGACCCGGCTACCTGGCCCGCCCGCACCGCTGAATTCGCGGATATCTTCGCCAGTCGCACGCGGGATGATTGGGCAGCACATTTCGAAGGATCGGACGCATGCACAACCCCGGTTCTGACCTTCAGCGAGGCCGTGCAGCACCCCCAGATGGCCGCCCGCGGCAGTCTTGAGGTCCGCGACGGCGTTCTCCAGTCTGGCATCGCCCCCCGCGTCCTGCCGAAATAGTCCCTCAGCAAAAAAGCGCCCCGGCAAAACCGGGGCGCTCAGACTTCAAGGATGTCCTGGTTACGCGGCAGCTCGCGCGTGATCCCCTTCTTCGATTTCTTCCACGATCTTGGCGACAAAGGCTTCCAGATCTTCGGGCGACCGGCTGGTGACGATACCATTGTCAACCACCACTTCGCTGTCTTCCCAATGCGCGCCCGCATTCTTCAAGTCGGTTGCGATGGAGCTGTAGGAGGTCGCCTTGCGGCCCTTGATCAGATCAGCTTCGATCAGCAGCCAGGGGGCGTGACAGATGGCGGCGATGGTCTTGCCATGCGTGGCGAAGTCCTTGATCAGCTTCACGGCGTCATCGTTGACGCGCAGAATGTCGGGGTTGATCTGACCGCCGGGCAGTACAATGGCGTCGTAGTCGGCCACGTTCACGGCATCCAGAGCCAGATCTGCGCCGACCGTGTCGCCCCAGTCGTCCTGGTCCCAGCCCTTGATGTCATTGCCATCGGGCGTCGCCACATGAACGGTGGCACCCTTGTCCTTGAGGTCATGCAGCGGGCGTTCCAACTCGGACTGCTCAAAACCGTTGGTGGCGAGGATAAGAATTTTCGCTTCGGTAATCTGTGTCATCTTTCGATCCTTTCGTTACTCGTTAGTCTTCACTGCCGTCCCAACGCCTGCCTCTGACAAGTGTTCCACCTCCCCCGGCAATCGGGTAGATTAGCCGCATGAAGGATTTCGCCGACATCGAACCGGGGCTGGCACTGGACGATCTGATCGTTTGCCCACAGTGCGATGCCGCCTATCGGTTCAAGAAGCCCGGTAACGGTGAGAGGGCCCAATGCCAGCGGTGTCACAAGACCCTTGTCGCCCCCCGCCGCAACGCCGGTCTGCAGATTATCGCCGTGGCATTTGCCGTGCTCTTTCTCATCGTCGGGGCCGCCTATTTCCCCTTCCTGACCATTGATGCCGCGGGCAACACGAACGCGGTCTCCATCCTTGATGCGGCCCTGGCCTTTTCAGGTGGGCCGATGATCTTCCTGTCGCTTGCCACCGCCGCGCTCATCATCTTTATCCCGCTGGTCCGTGTCTTGCTGACGCTCTACGTGCTCATACCCATCGTGCTCGACCGCCCCGCGGCCAAGTACGCCATCCCCGCCTTCCGCCTGTCAGAGGCGATGCGCCCCTGGTCCATGGCGGAAATCTTTGCGATTGGTTGTGCTGTGGCGCTGGTCAAGGTGGCCGATCTTGCCAACCTTGGGTTTGGCCCCGCTTTCTGGATGTTCGGCATCCTTGTCGTCCTGGTCATTGCCCAGGACAGTTTCATGTGTAAGTGGTCCGTATGGTATCGTCTGGAACATCCCAAAACATCGTAAGCGCCCGGGAACTGGGCGTGGTGGCCTGCCGCCGTTGCACCAAGGCCTGGCCCCTGGGCACCGAACGTTGCGGGCGCTGTGGCAAGGCGCTGGAGTCCCGCGACCCGCTCAGCCTGCAGCGGGTCTGGGCCTATTGGATCATGGGGGTGATCTGCTACATTCCCGCCAATCTCTACCCGATGCTTCAGACCAAGACGCTTTTCCAGAGCGACGAAAGCACCATCATTGGCGGTGCGGTCGAACTGGCCCATCACGGCAGCTTTGGTGTGGCGGCGATCATCCTGTTTGCCTCCGTCGTCATTCCGCTGGGAAAGTTCTGGGCCATCGCCTTCCTTGCCATCAGCGTGAGGGAGCGGACCATGGTGTCGAAGGGCATGCGCCAGGTGCTTTACGAAGTGGTAGAGTACATCGGCCGCTGGTCCATGATCGACATCTTTGTCGTTGCCATTCTGTCGGCCTTGGTGCAACTCAAGACACTGGCGTCGATCAACCCCGGCATGGCGAGCATTTTCTTTGCCCTTTCGGTGATTTTCACGATGCTGTCGGCGCAGGCGTTTGACTCCCGTATGATCTGGGACGTTCAGGCAGGAAACGGGGCTAGATCGCGCGATGAATGATGAATTGCCGGAGATCTCAGTATCGCCCGCACGCAAGGCATTTCTGAGCGGCGCTTCCTTTGTCTGGATTCTGCCACTCCTGGCGCTGGTCGTGGCGCTTGGCGTTGCGTACCAGACCTACGCTGATCGTGGCCCCACCATAGAGATCGAGTTTGAGAACGGTGCCGGCATCTCGGCCGGTGAGACGGAGCTGCGGTTCCGCGATGTGACCGTCGGTGTGGTGGAGAAGGTTGGCTTTACCGAAGGGCTGGGCCGGGTCGTGGCCACCATCCGGGTCGAAAATGACGTGGCCCCCTTCATCGACAACACCGCCGTCTTCTGGGTGGTGCAGCCTGAGGTGACGGCCCAGGGTATCACGGGCCTGTCGACGGTGCTGAGCGGGGTCTACATTGAAGGATCCTGGGACGATGAGATTGGCATCTTTACCAACCGGTTCCAGGGCGCGTCACAGCCGCCCCTGATCCGGCCGGGTCAGTCCGGTCTTGAGATTGCGCTGCGCACCACCGGCAACGGGACACTTACGGACAATGCCCCGATCCTATACCGCGGGATCGAAGTGGGTCGCGTGGGCCGGGCCAAGATCAACCCGGTCAGCAACACCGCCGTGGCGGAGGCGCTGATTTTCGAAGAGCACCGTGGCCTGATCAACGATTCAACCCGATTCTGGGATGCCTCGGGTTTTACCGTCAGCATCGGCCCTGCCGGCGCCGAGATCGACTTTTCCTCACTCGCGACGCTTGTGGGGGGCGGCATAACCTTCGATACCTTCGTATCCGGCGGGCGTCCGGCGGGCGACGGCCTGCTGTTCGAGATTTTTCCGGACAAGGAAACGGCCCGCAACTCGGTTTTCAACGACTCTGAAGTTGAGCCGCTCAAGCTGAGTGTGATTTTCAACGAGAACATCTCGGGCCTTGCCGTCGGGGCCGCTATTGAGTTGAGCGGTCTTCTCATCGGTGAGGTCGAGACACTGTCGGGAATTGTCGACTATGATCAATTTGGCGACAGCCGCGTGCGCCTCAAGGCGAATCTTTCGATTCAGCCCGCCCGCCTTGGTCTGCCGGTTGAGGTCAACGCAGAGAATGCCTTGGCCTTTCTTCAGGAACGGGTCCGCGCGGGTCTGCGCGCCCGTCTTGCATCGGCCAGTCTGCTGACCGGAGGTCTGAAGGTCGAGCTTGTCATGGTCGATGACGCCGCTCCGGCTGAAATTGTCCAACCCTCGGGTTCACTGCCCGTCCTGCCGACCACCGCGAATGAAGCGACAGACACCTCCGCAACCGTTGAGGGCGTCTTTACTCGTATCAACAACCTGCCAATCGAAGAGCTGCTGAACTCAGCAATCACCTTCCTCAACTCAGCCGAGGCGCTCGTGTCCGACGAAGACCTGCGTGAGACGCCCACGGACGTGCGTCTGCTGCTGGCCGAAATCTCCGGCCTTGTGTCATCGGACGATGTGCAGAACATCCCGACCGCGCTGAACGCGACACTAACCCGGGTTGAAGAGCTTGTCGCCGATCTGGAACAGCAGCGGCTGGCCGAAAAGCTGATCGCGGCGCTCGACTCGGTCACTGCCACGTCAGACCAGGTATCGGTCACCATCGAAGGCATCCCGGCACTGGTCGAAGATCTGCGCGCCGTGGCCCAGAAGGCCGAAGAACTTCAGGTCGAGGAACTGGTGGCAGAGGTCACCACCCTGATCGATAGCGCCAACGCACTGGTCGCCTCGGAGGTCACCACCGCCCTGCCAGGGGAACTGAAAAAGGCGCTTGATCAGGTCAACACGACCCTCGCGGAACTGCGTGATGGGGGGCTGGTGCCCAACATCAACGAAACGCTTGCCTCTGCCCGGACGGCTGCCAGCAACTTTGCCGCCACGTCCGAGGATTTGCCGCAGATCGCCGAACGTCTGAACCAGGTGCTGGAAGATGCGGCATCGGCCACTGCAAATATCGACAGCGCAATCGAGGGCGTGCCGGAACTGATCGATCAGATCCAGCGCATCGCCGCCAAGGCGGAATCGCTCGAGGTCGAGGAACTGCTGCGTGAGCTGACAGAACTCACCCGCTCCGCCGATACGTTGTTGAAGAACGAGGATGTGGCTGCGCTTCCCGGATCCTTGAAGCGGGCTCTGGATGAGGTGAACTATGCCCTGCAGGAGCTGCGCGAAGGCGGCGTGATCGAGAACGTGAACAGCACGCTGGCCTCCGCCCGGGACGCCGCTGACAGCGTGGCCATGTCCGTTGAGGATCTGCCGCAGATCGTAGAGCGTCTGAACCAGCTTTTTGCGCAGGCAAGCCGGACCATCGAAGGGTATAACAGAGGCGAGGAGCTGAGTCGTTCCGCCCAGCAGACCCTGCGCGATATCCAGAAAGCCGCCGACGCGCTTGCCTCACTCGCGCGGACCATTGAACGTAACCCCAATTCGCTTTTGCTGGGACGGTAGATATGAGCCATTTCCGAATTGCCCTTACCCTTGTCGCGGCGTCGTTTCTGGCCGCCTGCGGCGCGTCAGAGCGGTTTGCTGTCACCCCACCGCCCGTAACGGAGAAGGTGCGCATCGCCTTCCGGTCGGTCGAGGTGCGGGATGTGTCCTTGCCCACCTACGCGGCCTCCGATGAAATCCATCAGCAGACGGAGGATGGCACCCTGATCAGTTCATCCGACGTTCTTTGGGCAGACTCGCCGGAGCGGGCGATCGCGCTGGAGATCAGCCAGAACCTCGCGCGTTTGACGGAGCGCCGGATCGCGTCGGAACCCTGGCCGTTCGAGGCCTTTCCCGACGCGCGGCTTGAGATCCGTTTTGCGGAACTGCTGGCCACCACCAGCGGCCAGTTTCGGACATCGGGGCAATACTTCATTGCCGTAAGGGATGGCCGCCGCGAAAGGTCCGGACTGTTCGATCTGATGGTTCCCTTTGATCCCGCAGGAGGCACGATCGCGATTGCGCGGGTGCGGGGTCAACTGATCCTGGATCTGGCTACTTTCATCGCCAAGGAAGGCCTGCGTTAGGCTGAACGCGACCCTAGATCACATTCGTTATCCCAAGGGTTGCCCCGAGAGTATCCGCCGCAAGGATGACGTAGGTCCCTGCACCCAAAAGCGTGACCAAAGCGGCAACAAGAAAGAATTCCAAAAGGGTCCAGCCAAGATCTCTTAGACGGCGACTTGAACGCCTTGTCTTCTCATACTCTGGCATCTCGAACACTCTGCACGTTTTTCAATCTTTATGGTTCAATACCCCGGAAGGCCGGGGCCTTTCCTGTGCCTCAAGTTAGCCGGGAACGTGCCGTTGCGCATTGTTCAGACGGATGACACAGCGGGGCAAGTTTGGGGCAAATTAGGGGCAAACTTGGCGGGCTCATGTCCGAGAGATGCAGCACGCCTTATCTTGTGCGTCTGCTTACCAGAGGCACAAACCCGCCCGGCAATTGCGCCTCAATTCCGCTCATTTGCCACAAAGACGTCCCGCTGTGACCATCACTCTGGTCGACCAAGAGGCAGAGAATACCCTTCAGGACGCCGAACATGTCAAAACGCGCGGTCAACGATCGAAGCCAGATCTTGCCCTTCCCGCAGGCGACGGACACCCAGTTCCGTATTGCGCGTTGCTTTGCCCTGTTGAATGAATGGCATGCGGCGCTCACTGATCACAGCGATCTATGCGATGTGCTGTCGATCCTCGTTCGCCAGACAGGTGCGCAGAGGATCACACTTTATCGGCATACCAGTGCAAAGGCCCAAACCGTTGCCGTGGCAAAAAGGTTCAGCTGCTGCACGCAGCTAACCGTGGGGCGAGGTTCCATGCTGGACTACGTCGCGCGCGAGAAGATGCGGGAATTGGCGCTGGGATCCATTTGGAGCCTTTCTGCACTACTTGAACACATGCATGATCCCGATCCGGGCATCATGGCAGAGTGGGATGGCGCATCAGACATCCACGACGTCAGCCTTGTCATTCTGGATCTCTCCAAGGATCACGTGGACGCCTTCGAGATGGTCTTTGACCGACCGCCCGTCACAAATCCTGACATCCCGCCCGCCCTGGTCACTCGTGCCCTTGCCGATGCCTGGGCATTGCGCGCGCCCGGTCTGATCGCACGGATCATTGGTCAGTCCCAGCGGCGGCTTAGCAGGCCGGCGCGTCAGCGGACTGACATCCTCGGGCCAGATAACCCCTTTGGGTTGACCCGGTCAGAGCTGCGGGTATGCCGGTTGCTTGTGACGGGTGAAAAGGCCAAGGAAATCGCCCTGCAACTCGGCTTGTCCGTGCCAACGGTCCGCAGTCATCTCAGTAGCGCCTATGGCAAAACAGGGACGGGTGGACAGATCGAGTTGATCACACTGGTAAACCAGAGCCGAAGCGAAGACTAAGGGTCAGAGTACTCAATCCAGAAGCACCCGCAAATCGCGCGGCAGGTCGGACAGGATTTCAGGCCCGTCGTCGCGCAGGATCACGATGTCTTCCAATCTGATGCCAAATCGGCCGGGCAGGTAGATGCCGGGCTCGATGGAAAAGACCATGCCCTCTTCCAAGACCGTCTCGGAAGTGGCGGTGATGTAGGGCGGCTCATGCACCTCAACACCCATGCCGTGCCCGGTCCGGTGGACAAAGTATTCACCGTATCCCGCATCGGTGATGACACCGCGTGCCGCGTCATCGACGACATGCGCCTTTACGCCCGGTTTGGCCGCCGCCAAAGCAGCCTGCACCGCCCCTTCGACGACCTGGTGCACCACATCGTAATCTTCGGGTGGCGTCCCGATTACGGCCATGCGGGTCATGTCGCTGGAATAGCCATCCATCCCCCCGCCGATGTCCATCACGATGGCATCGCCCCGTTTCAGCACGGTTTCACCGGTCTGGTGGTGCGGATAGGCGCCGTTCCCACCTGCGCCGATGATGGTGAACATCGGCTTCACGCCCTGCCGTTTGAAAGCATTGCGCACGATGTCGGCCACCTGAGTTTCGGTCATGCCCGGTGCCATTTCCGCCCAGGCCGCCTGCATCGCCTGATCGGCTGTCTGGGCGTTTCGCTTGAGGATCCGGTATTCGCGGTCATCCTTGCGCATCCGCAACGCGCCGACCGTGGTCGCCGTGAACTGCCGCTTGGCCTGCATCAGCCGGTCCTGCACAAGGGCCGCGAAATCCGCGCGCATGGTTTCATCCAGCACGATGGCGCGGGCGTTCTCCGCGCCCGCGGTGGCGAGCAGGTCGTCAAAGGCCCTACCTGGCCCTTCATCATCGCTCCAGCAATGGAAGGGCAGATCGGTGTGCTGCCGCGCGCTGTCCGCCTCCAGCGCGGGCATCAGGAAGCCTGCGTAGGTCTGGCTGACACAGAAGAGCAGGGGGCGTTCGTCCCCGTGCGGCTGAACACTCACCAGCCAACCCAGATGTGCCCCGGGCCCGAGAGCGACAAGGTCAACGTTCTGCTTTGTCATGGTCTGCCGCAGGGCGGTCAGCCGGTCGGTCATGGGGGCTCCTAGAGCGATCAGAAGTCGAGGTTCTCGACACTCAGTGCGTTTTTCTGGATGAATTCACGCCGCGGCTCCACCACGTCGCCCATCAGCTTGGTGAAAAGATCGTCGGCCTCTGCCATATCCTCCACCTTGACCTGCAGCAGCGTCCGCGCGTCAGGGTCCAGTGTGGTTTCCCACAGCTGATCGGGGTTCATTTCGCCCAGACCCTTGTAACGCTGCAGGGTCAGGCCCTTTTCCCCCTCTTCGAGGATGGCATCCAGAAGGTCCATCGGCCCGTTGATCAGCTGCTTGCGATCCTTGCGGACCAGTGCCGCGGGCAGCTCGTACACATCCTGCAGATGTTCGGTGAAAGAGCCCGATTTGCGCGCCTCGCCCGAACGCAGCATCTTGCCGTCCAGCGTCCGCACTTCCTCCACCCCGCGCAGGATGCGCGCCAGGCGGATGCCGTGATCCTGTGTGATCCGGCCCTGCCAGCCGCGCTCGTATTCCAGCGCGATGAGATTCAAACGTTCGGCGACCTTGTCGGCAACGCTTTGCAGGTTCCGGTCCACCGCGCCGGGTACGAAAGCGCCAGCAATGGCCGCCTGTTCGAGGATGTGACGGGGGTAATGGGTCGGGAAGGCCTCAAGCACCCGGCGCAGCTGGCGCGCCATGTCGACCACGCGCGCCAGATCCTGGCCGCTGATCTCTTCGCCGTTGCCCTGTCGCAGCATGGCTCCTTCGATGCCCTGCGCGATCAGATACTCCTCCATCGCCGCCTGGTCCTTGAGGTAGACCTCAGACTTGCCCCGCGAAACCTTGTAAAGCGGCGGCTGCGCGATGTAGAGATGACCGTTTTCGATCAGCTCAGGCATCTGGCGGTAGAAGAAGGTCAGCAGCAGCGTGCGGATGTGCGCCCCGTCCACGTCCGCGTCCGTCATGATGACAATCTTGTGGTACCGCAGCTTGGAAATGTCGAATTCATCACGACCGATCCCGGTGCCAAGCGCCATGACAAGGTTCCCGATCTCCTGAGAACCAAGCATCCGGTCGAACCGCGCCCTTTCCACGTTCAGGATCTTGCCCTTGAGCGGTAAAATGGCCTGGGTCTGGCGGTCACGCCCGGTCTGAGCGGAGCCACCGGCCGAGTCACCCTCAACAAGGAAGACTTCAGTTTTGGAGGGGTCCTTTTCGGAGCAATCCTTGAGCTTTCCGGCAAGGAAGTTCACATCCATCGCCGTCTTCCGCCGGGTCAGCTCGCGCGCCTTGCGCGCCGCTTCGCGCGCCTGTGCCGCTTCGATGATCTTGCCGACGATGATCCGTGCCTCATTGGGGTTCTCCTCGAACCACTCGGCCAGTTTTTCGTTCACCAGTCCCTCGACCGCCGGACGCACCTCGGAAGAGACCAGCTTGTCCTTGGTCTGGGAGCTGAACTTGGGGTCGGGCACTTTGACGGAAAGGACGCAGGTCAACCCCTCGCGGGCGTCGTCCCCGGTGAAGGTGACCTTCTCCTTCTTCGCAATGCCGCTGGACTGTGCGTAGTTGTTGATGGTCCGCGTCAACGCTCCGCGAAATCCTGCCATGTGCGTGCCGCCGTCCCGCTGGGGGATGTTGTTGGTAAAGGGCAGGACGTTCTCGTGGTAGCTGTCGTTCCACCACATGGCGACTTCGACACCGATCTCATCCCGTTCCCCGGTGATAAAAATCGGCTCCGGCATGACGGAGCTTTTGTGCCGGTCGAGGTACTTGACGAATTCCTTCACCCCGCCTTCGTAGAAAAGCTCCGTCTGAAGCGGTTCAACGGGCCTTTCGTCCTTGAGGATGATCCGCACGCCTGAGTTCAGGAAGGCCAGTTCGCGCAACCGCTTTTCAAGCGTCTCGAACGAATATTCCAGGTCAGAGAAGGTATTGGTAGAGGCAAGAAAGCGCACTTCGGTCCCGGTGCGGTCCGTCGGGCCGACGACCTCGAGATGCTTGGTGGTAAAGCCACCTTCGAAACGTGCCACATGCTCCTTTCCTTCACGCCAGATCCGCAGTTCCAGCCAGTCCGAAAGGGCGTTCACAACGGAAACACCCACGCCGTGCAGACCGCCGGAGACCTTGTAGGAATTGCTGTCAAACTTCCCGCCCGCGTGGAGCTGGGTCATGATCACTTCGGCGGCGGAAACGCCCTCTCCCTCGTGAATGCCCACGGGAATGCCGCGCCCGTTGTCAGACACGGAGACAGAGCTGTCCGTGTGGATCGTAACCGTCACGGCGTCGGCATGACCGGCCAGTGCCTCGTCAATGCCGTTGTCGACGACCTCGTAAACCATATGGTGCAAGCCCGAGCCGTCATCGGTATCACCAATGTACATGCCTGGACGCTTGCGAACTGCCTCTAAGCCTTTGAGAACCTTAATAGAATCCGCGCCGTATTCCTCGCGGTTCTGCTCTTCTTCGGACATGGGGGAAAAACCTTTTTCTTTTCCCCGATTTATAGTGTTTTCGCGGCCGATTGTCACGTCCGGGGCACAAGATTTTGTGTTTCTTCAAGGGGCCTTATCCGGCAGGTGTGACGGTCGAAACCCCTTCGCTTTCCGTCACCTCGATCCGCTGTGCGCGGTCGCCGATCGCATCGAACAGTTCGGCGCCCGTTCCGGTCATCCAGGCCTGCGCGCCAAGGCCCGCGATCTCATCGTAAAGGGCCGCCTGACGGTCCCTGTCGAGGTGTGCCGCGATCTCATCCAGGAGCAAGATCGGCGGCGCGCCGAAATCTGCCGCGAGGGCGCGCGCGTTTGCCAGGATGAGCGAGACGAGCAGGGCCTTCTGCTCGCCTGTGGAACAGTCTCGCGCGGGCACGCCCTTGGCCGCATAGGTGCCCTGCAGGTCTGCCCGGTGCGGCCCGATCAGTGTTCGTCCGGCGGCCAGATCGCGCGGTCGGTTGTCCTCTAGCGCAGTGCGCAGCCCTTCGGTCTCCTCCGGCATCTCGCAGATCAACTCCAGTGTCGCAGTGGGAAATGCCGTCTCTGCCCGTTCCTGGCCCGCTGCAATGGCTCTCAGCGCCTCTTTTCGACCTGCGTGGATCGCTGTCCCTGCCTCGGCCATTTGCCGTTCCAGCGCGGCGTACCAGGCGGGTTCCCGCACCATGTCCTTCAAAAGGCGGTTCCGCTCTCGCATGGCCTTCTCATAGGCCAGGGCATGGTCCGCGTGTTCGGGAATAAAGCTGAGGGTCATGCGGTCCAGAAACCGCCGCCGCCCTTCGGCTCCTTCAATCCAGAGGCGGTCCATGGAGGGGATCAGCCAAAGGACCCTTGCAATGTGCCCAAGAGCGGTTTGCGGGGCGGTCTTGCCGTCGATCTTTACCTGCCGGGCGGCCCCGCCTTCGGACCATATCTCGATTTCGTGCATCTGGTCGAGGCTATGCAGCAGAGCGGTGATCTTCCATCCAAGCGCCTCGGGCCTGCGGGTCATGTCCTCTGCACTGGAGCGGCGCAGGCCCCGTCCGGGCGAGAGAAGCGAGAGGGCCTCGAGGATGTTCGTCTTGCCCGCCCCATTGGGCCCGAAGATGGCCACAGGCCGTGCGTCGGAGTCGATCACCGCACGCTTGTGCGAGCGGAAGTGCGAAAGGATGAGTTGCGAAAGGTGGAGGCTAGCCATCTGAGGCCACGTTTTCTTTCAAAGAAAACGAACGGAATATTTGAAATATTCCGATTCCCGTCACACCCGCATCGGCATGACGACATAAACCGCTGACTGATCGTTCCCTTCGCGCATCAAAGTCGGATCGCCCGAAGAGTTGAACAGGAACACCGCATTCTCCCGATCAACTTGTGACGCGATCTCAAGGAGATACTTGGCGTTGAACCCGATTTCCAACCGGTCATCTGCGTAGGCAACAACCAGCTCCTCTTCCGCCGCGCCGCTGTCGGGGGCGTTGACGGACAGGATCAGCCGGTCCTCATCCAGCTGGAGTTTGACCGCGCGCGACCGCTCGGAACTGACCGTTGCGACCCGGTCCACCGCCTGCGCGAAGTCGGAGGCATCGACCTCCATCTTGCGCGTGTTCCCCTGCGGGATGACGCGGGTGTAGTCGGGGAATGTGCCGTCGATGACCTTGGAGGTCAGGGTGATCTCAGGTGTGGCGAAACGCACCTTCGTCTCGGACACGGAAACCGCGATGACCATCTCATCGTCATCCAGAAGCTTGCGCAGCTCTCCCACGGTCTTGCGGGGCACGATCACGCCGGGCATTTCCTCAGCCCCGGCGGGCAGGTCCGCGTCAATCCGGGCCAGCCGGTGTCCGTCTGTGGCGACACAACGCAGCACCTTGCCGCCGTCCGCATCGGCCACATGCATGTAGACGCCGTTCAGATAGTAGCGCGTTTCCTCGGTCGAGATTGCGAACTTCGACTTGTCGAAAAGCCGCCGCAGCACCGGCGCCTTGGCGCTGAAGTTCGAGGCATACTCAGAGGAGGCCATCACCGGGAAATCCTCGCGCGGCAGCGTGGCGAGCGAGAAGTTGGAGCGTCCCGCCTCCACCGTCAGCCGACCGGCGGCAGTATCGGCGGTCAGGTTGATCAAGGCACCATCGGGAAGCTTGCGGACAATCTCGTGCAGGAGGGTGGCCGATACCGTGGTGGCCCCCGCCCGTTCGACCTGGGCGGCGACCTTGTCGACCACTTCGATGTCCAGATCGGTGGCGCGGAACGACACCTCGCTGCCCTCCGCCTCTATCAGCACATTGGCCAGGATCGGAATGGTGTTCCGGCGTTCGACAACGGACTGGGCCTGATTGACGGCCTTTAAAAGCGCCGCGCGTTCGATGCTGAATTTCATGTGGCTTTTCCCCCTCAGGACTGCCGGGACAGGCAAATTACCCGGTTCCCCCGCGTGCACAAGGCTTTTGTGAAACCAGCCGATGTCAAATGCAAGAGGGGGGCCAGATGCCCCCCTCATTCCGCCTGCCCTGCGTGTTCGGAATGCGTCAGGATTTGAGCGCGCGGCTCAGTAGCTCGATGTCCTCGGCGATCTGGCTGTCGGACTGCTTCAGCTCTTCGATCCGGCGCACGCCGTGCATCACGGTGGTATGATCCCTGCCGCCGAAACGCCGCCCAATCTCGGGCAGGGAACGGGTGGTCATCTGCTTGCACAAATACATCGCCACCTGCCGCGGGCGCGCATAGCTGCGGAGCCTCTTGGGCCCGATCATGTCCGACAAACGGATGTTGTAATGCTCGCTCACCTTACGCTGGATCTCCTCAACCGTGATCTTGCGCTCGGATTCGCGCAGAACATCGGACAGACAGTCCTGAGTTAGATCCATGTCGATGGGCCGACCCACGAGGGAAGCAAAGGCAAAAAGCCGCGTCAGGGCACCCTCCAGCACGCGGACGTTGGAAGTGATGCGGTGCGCCATGAACTCCAGCACGCCATCGGCCACATCCAGATCGGGGTAAGTGGCGCGCTGGGTCTCGACCTTGCTTTGCAGGATGCCCAGGCGCAGTTCATAGTCGGTCGGGTGCAGGTCCACCACGAGGCCGCACTGCAGACGGGATTTCACCCGCTCTTCGAGGTCCTTGATTTCACCCGGCGCGCGGTCGGCGGAAATGATTATCTGTTTGTGCTGGTCCACCAGGGCGTTGAAGGTGTGAAAGAACTCTTCCTGGGTGCTGTCCTTGCCCGCAATGAACTGCACGTCATCGACCATCAGAACATCGACGGAGCGGAAGATTTCCTTGAAATCCATCATCTTGCGGTCCCGCAGGGCCTGGACAAAGCGATACATGAACTGCTCTGCCGACAGGTAAAGCACGTTGATCTCTGGCCTGCGCGTCCGCAGTTCCTGCGCGATCGCGTGCATCAGGTGCGTCTTGCCCAGACCGACACCCCCGTAAAGGAAGAGGGGATTGAAGGTCACCGGCCCGCCTTCCGCCACGCGCCTTGCGGCGGCATGGGCCAGCTCATTGGGCTTGCCCACGACAAAGGTGTCGAAACTGAAGCGCGCGTCGAGTGTCGATGTCCCCAGAACATCCCTTCGCTGGGTGGGTTTCTGCAGGGTCCGTTTCGGCGCCGCCGGTTTCTGCTGACTGTCCGCTGCCTGTGAGGTAAGCACAAAATTGAGGCGGCACGCCTCAATTCCGCTTGAATTGATTTCGTGCAAAATGAGGTCCGAAAAGTTCTGGCTGATGTAGTTGCCCGAAAAGGTTGTCGGTACGTAGAGCGTGGCAATCTTCTGGTCGACCGGCCCGGCCCGCAGTGGGGCGATCCAGGTGGTGTGATTGTTCTGTCCGACTGTCTTCAATAGTTTCTTGCTGATGGCGTCCCAATGCTCTTGCAACATTTTTTGCTTGTCCCAATTCTGTCCCGTTTTGCCAGCGGACCGAATATCCGCCAGCGTTCCCCCAACCACAGGACGTACAGATCTGCTCGACCCCCTGACGGAAACCGACTGTCGTCCAATGGACTACCGTACGCAGCACGCCGTAACGAAGGTGCTTTCTGCCAAAGCACACCGTCGGACGCACCCGAACGCATACAAATTGTGACAGGGCAAATATGCCGCAAGGCACTATCCGCAGACCACATGACCACCCCATATTGAAGTAGCCAAAACGTCCTCAGCTCATGAAAAGTGCACTGCCCGCACCCCCCTGATTCTGAGGCCTGTCCCCCCAGCGAAATGAATCGCTGTTCGTTGGTAGCAACTTGAAAGGGACTCTATCAACACATCTTCAAACTTGACTCAGTCTTTCTTGAAAAAGAATCTCTGCCCCGCTGTGGTAGACGAAATCCAATAAAAAAAGGCACCGCTGAGCGATGCCTTTTTTATCAACCGATTAAACGATTCTCTGAGAGTTTGCGGCCCTCAGATTTATGCAATTGCCTTCACGCGGGCGGAAAGCCGCGACATTTTGCGCGCAGCGGTGTTCTTGTGGAACACGCCCTTGGCCACGCCGCGCATCAGCTCGGGCTGGGCCGCTTTCAGCGCTTCTGTGGCTGCGTCCTTGTCGCCCGAGGCGATGGCCTCTTCAACGCGGCGCAGGTGCGTGCGAATGCGCGAACGACGCGCCTTGTTGATCTGGAAGCGCTTTTCGTTTTGGCGCGCGCGCTTCTTGGACTGGGGAGAGTTTGCCATGCTGATCTACCTTCGGTTCAATGTCTCTGTATCGGCGCGTTACGCCAAACCCGGACCGGAAAAACCGGAAAGGTGATTCTAGCCTGAGCGGGCTGCACGCGCATGTCTGGCGCGGCCTATAGCGGGGTTTGGGTAGGGATGTAAAGGGACAGGGTGCAAGTCCGTCAGAGGGCCGAACCCGACTCGGCCGCAGTTCTGTGCTAAGGTCTTGTCATGAAGCGAGGGCCTTTTGGAGAAACGCTTTGGAGGCCGGGGGGCGATAATGTCGACGAAATCTGATTTCGACGCATGGAGTGCGGGCCAAAGTTATGACCATTACAT
>JABDKA010000240.1 GCA_013002405.1 Sulfitobacter sp.
AGTACATCGTCGTAGCTGACCGTATCGTACCGCTTGGCATCTTTGTACTTGGCCGGGTCCTTGTCATAAACCCCGTCGACCTTGGTACCCTTGAAGATTGCCTCGCAGGACATCTCGTTCGCGCGCAGGGTCGCTGCCGTATCGGTGGTAAAGTAGGGATTGCCGGTGCCCGCCGCAAAGATGCAGACGCGCTTTTTCTCAAGGTGCCGCACCGCGCGGCGGCGGATGTAGGGCTCTGCCACCTCGTTCATGGTGATGGCGCTGATGACCCTCGTGTGGATTCCCAGCCCTTCCAGCGCGGACTGCATCGCAAGGGCATTCATCACCGTCGCAAGCATCCCCATGTAATCGGCGGTCGTCCGTTCCATCCCCTGGGCGCTGCCCTGAAGACCACGAAAGATGTTGCCGCCCCCGATCACCATGCAGATCTCGACACCCAGTTCATGGACCGTCTGAACCTCACGGGCGATCCTTTCGACAGTGGGCGGGTGCAGGCCAAAGCCCTGATCCCCCATCAGCGCCTCCCCGGATATCTTCAGCATGACGCGTTTGAAGGTCGGGGCGGGCGTCTCTTGGGACATGGGGAACCTTTCAGGCAGGAGCGGGTATTTCATTGTTGCGCAAAATGTCGCAAATACCGGCAAGGTTCAATGCACCCTCTGCCGCAGGACACCAAAATGCCGCCCGCACCCGTCAATCCCTTCGCCGCGACCCTCGCCGCCCTGTCGCCCGAGCAACCTGTACTGATCGCGGGACCCACGGCATCGGGCAAATCGGCCCTGGCGCTTGAGATAGCCGAGGCCCAGGGTGGCACGATTGTGAATGCCGATGCCAGTCAGGTCTATGACTGCTGGCGCATCCTGACGGCCCGGCCCGGTCCGCAGGAGGAGGCGCGCGCGCCGCACCTGCTATACGGGCATGTGGCGGCGACCGACCCCTACTCCACCGGTCACTGGCTGCGCGAGGTGACGGAAATCCTGCAACAGGATATCCGACCCATCATCACCGGGGGCACCGGACTTTACTTCGCGGCCCTGACGGAGGGGTTGGCCGAGATCCCCGCCACCCCACCTGAGGTTCGCGCCAAAGGTGATGAGATGCCCCTTGAGGCCCTGCTCGCCGCGCTCGACGCGCAGACGAAGGCGCGTATCGACACCCGGAACCGCGCCCGCGTACAGCGCGCCTGGGAGGTTCTGACCAGTACCGGACGCCCTCTCAGCGCCTGGCAGGCAGAAACCGGAACGCCCGCCCTGCCACTATCCGCCTGCTATCCGGTTGTCTTCGATGTGGAGAAGGACTGGCTCAACGCGCGCATCGCACGGCGGTTCGATCAGATGCTGGAGGAAGGGGTACTGGAGGAGGTGGCCGCCCTGCGCCGCACCTACGATCCCACCCTGCCCGCGCACCGGGCCATCGGCGCGCCGGAACTGATGGGCCATCTGGCCGGAGAGTTGAGCCTTGAGGCCGCCCGCGAGGCCGTCGTCATTGCCACCAGGCAGTTCGCAAAACGCCAGCGCACCTGGATGCGCAGTCGGATGAAGGACTGGAACGGGGTTGCGCCGGTTTAGAACACTTCTTTACATATTGCGACTTCTGTCAGGCCATTGGCCGTGCTAGTGTCCCCGTGAATTTAACAAAACACGTTTTTTAGATGCTTACATATCTGAATGACATTCAGATCCGGAGCTTGGCACAGTTCACCCAAGGCCAGGACTGGCAGCTGCAACTGGCACACGATCGGCCCTATCATCTGCTGATCTGGATCACCCGGGGCCAAGGGGTTGGTCTGCTTGACGGACTGCGCCGCGGCATCGGAGCGCATAATGCAATCTTTGTTCCCGCGGGCTCCCTCTTTTCCCTCACCTTGGGACGACAGTCGACCGGTCAGGTTATGATGATCCCCGACGGCGGCAACCTGCGCCTGCCCGAAATCCCCCGGCTTTTGCGCATCCGTGAGGTCCAGGCCCAGGGGCAACTAAGCGGGCTGATCGACGCCGCCGCGCGCGAAGAGCAGATGCAGCAACCGCTCTACCGCGACGCGCTAGAATCGCAGGCGGCGCTGATCTCCGTCTGGCTCAGGCGCCAGATCATGCTTGAGGACCACGTGCCCGAAAGGCGCAATGCCGCCGGGCGGCTCAGCAAGAAGTTCTGCGAAAGCCTCTCTGAGCGTTACCGCAAGGGGGAGGTCATGGCCGACTATGCCGCAGCCCTTGGAGTGACCCCGACTCACCTGTCGCGCGCGGTCAAATCGGCGACCGGCAAGACCGCGGCGGATCTGCTCACCGAACGCATCCTGCACGCCGCGCGCAGCCTCCTGTTGGAGACGGACGTGACGGCTCAGTCCATCGCGCGGTTCCTCGGCTTCGGTTCAGCCGCCTACTTCACCCGCTTTGTCCAGCAGCACACAGGACAGACCCCCAGCAAGCTGCGCAAACGTTAGGGCGTACCGTCGCCCATGTCGTTTTTGAACCGCCCGGATGTCGCAAATTTTTCATTAAGCGGCGGCAACTGACATTGACCTGACGGGTCAAGTCGTGCCTCATGCGCGGCAAGACACCGGAACTGCGGCACTATGCCCGGCCCGGTCTGTCCACGGGGGATGAATCCGCAAGGCGGCACGCGTTTGCCTCAAGCAGGCTGACTTCTTCGCAAAAGAGGCCAAAGGCCACACCAAAAGGGGCGGGACAAACCCGCTTTGCCACCAACAGGGGCGCACGCATGGGACTATTTATCATACGTCGGCTGGGCGTGATGTTGCTGACGGCGCTTTGCCTCACCTTCATCGTCTTCTGGCTGACCAACCTCTATCCGAACCTTGAAAAACTGGCCAAGACCCAAGGCAACTTCCGCATGTCGGATGAGGCCGTGGCCTCCTACCTAGGTGATCGAGGGTACCTCCAGCCGATGCCGGTCAAGTTCGGCCAGTGGCTGGGTGTCCTGCCCGGTTGGGTGACCGAGCGCGAAGAAGCGGACGAGACCTTCGGGCGCTGCTTTTCGGCCGGAACGCCCGAGGCGGAACGCTCAACCTTCTGTGGCGTGATCCAGGGCGACTGGGGCTTTTCCACCGTCTTCAAGGATGAGGTGGGCCCGACAGTCGCCACCCGGCTGGCCCTGACAGGCAAGTTGATGCTCTGCGTGCTCTTATTGATGGTGCCGTCCGCCCTAATTGTGGGGGTTCTGGCCGGAATGCGGGAAGGCTCGAAACTGGACCGGTCCCTCTCCACTTTCTCCATCGCGACCACCGCAACACCCGAATATGTGTCGGGCGTGATCTTCATTGCTGTCCTGGCCTCCTCGAAATTCGGAATATCACCGCTCCTGGCGGAATGGGGCTGGATCGACGGCAAGACCCTCTTCCTTGGCTCCGCTACCAGCGCCATGGCGGATGCCACCTTCTGGAACTTCTTCCTGCCAGTGCTGACCATCTCTCTCTACGGGATGGGCTACATCGCGCGGATGACGCGGGCCTCGATGACGGAGGTAATGACGGCCCAGTACATCCGCACCGCGCGCCTGAAGGGGGTCAAGTTCAGTGACATCGTCCTGAAACACGCGCTTCGAAACGCCCTGATCGCCCCCTTCACTGTGATCATGCTGCAGATCCCCTGGTTGCTGAACGGCGTGGTGATCGTCGAGACGCTCTTCAACTACAAGGGTTTCGGCTGGCTTCTGGTGCAGGCGGCCTCGAACAATGACATCGAACTGCTGCTGGCGGTGTCGGTTGTGTCGGTCATCGTGGTGCTGGTCACACAGCTGATCTCGGACATCGGCTATGTCTACCTCAACCCACGCATTCGAATTTCCTAAGGAGGCGGTCACATGGAACCATTGACATGGACAGGGTCTCTTGCAGGGCTCAACATCATCTTCAGCATCCTCATCGCCCTACTGGCCCTTGGCATCGTGGTGCAGATCCTTCTGTCTCTCGTCCCATCGACCGGCGGACGCGCCATGGCGGCCGACGGGACCCTCGCGGCTGAAAAGGGCGCTGCGGGATTTCTCGGCTTCATCGTGAACTGGCTCTTTTTCGGGTTCATCGCGCTGATCCTGATTTACCTGGTGCTGGGGATCTTCATGGGGACCGGTGCGGGGATCTTTGGCGGCATGGCGCGGCAACTGCTGCCTGTCTGGATTGCGCTCATTGTGACCTTCAGCCTCTCCATCACCTTCAAGCGCCGCCTTGGCCTATACGGCAAGCTTTTCGACAGCACCGTGGGCATGATCGGCTTTGCCATCGTGATGTTCTGGGTCTTTGCGGGGGTGATGGGGGGTGTCTTCGACATGCTCGTGACCCACGACAGCCTAAGCCAGTTTTCCGGCATGAAGAACAAGTTGCCGGGCACGCCCCTCCGGGGGGCCGAGGAAGGAGACTTCCAGTGGTTTCTGTTGGGCGGTGACAACCTGGCGCGGGACGTCTTTTCCCGCCTGATCAAGGGGGCCTGGGTCGTGGTGCTCATAGCACCCATGGCGACGATCTTTGCCTTCATGGTGGGGATCACCCTGGGTCTGCCCGCGGGCTACTACAGCGGTCGGCTCGACACGATCCTGTCCTTCCTGGCCAACCTCATCCTGGCCTTCCCGGTGATCCTGCTCTTCTATCTGCTAGTGACGCCGGAGATCGTCCTGACGGGCATTCCCAACTACATGGCAGCCGTGCTCTTCATCTTTCCGGTGATCTTCTTCGCGGTCCTGCTCAATTCGCGCTATTACACCCAGCCGTCGTTCCGCACACCGCTCCTGATCGTAGTGCTGGGGGGGATGATGTGGGCCTACCTGTCGCTCATTTCCAATGACGGGGTGATCGTGTCGAATGACAATGTGCTCATCCCCGGCCTGCCGGAGATCCTGGACTGGATCCCTATGCCGCCCGAGATCCTTGTGGTCTTCGTGTCGGTGGTCTTCGTCAACTCGCCCACGGTCTTCCGGATCGTGCGGGGCCTGGCGCTCGACATCAAGACACGCGACTATGTGGCCGCCGCCCAGACCCGCGGTGAGGGAGCCTGGTACATCATGCTCTGGGAGATCCTGCCCAACGCCCGCGGCCCGCTGATCGTCGATTTCTGCCTGCGTATCGGCTACACGACAATCCTTCTGGGCACCTTGGGCTTCTTCGGGCTGGGACTTGAATCGGAAAGCCCCGACTGGGGATCGACAATCAACGCGGGACGGCGTCTGCTGTCGCTTTACCCCCACGCGGCCATCGCACCGGCCCTTGCCCTGCTCAGCCTCGTTCTGGGGCTTAACCTGCTGGCGGATGGCCTGCGCGAGGAATCGTTGCGGGATTGATGAGAGGGAAGGACCGGGGGCGCTGCCCCCGGACCCCCGGGATTTATTTCCAATTGGAAGAACAGGACGTTCTCCAGCTGGGACAGGGAGAGAAAAATGGTCAAAGAGGCATATGACGGGCCCATCCTGGAGATCGACAAGCTGTCGATTTCCTTTTTCACCCGGCTGAGGGAAATCCCGGCTGTGATGGACTTTTCCGCCAGCGTGATGCCCGGTGAAGCCCTGGGGCTGGTGGGCGAGTCAGGTTGTGGCAAGTCCACCGTGGCGCTCGGGGTCATGCAGGACCTCGGCAAGAACGGCCGCATCGTCGGCGGCTCGATCAAGTTCAAGGGGCGCGATCTGGGCGAGATGTCGGACGAGGAGCTACGCGACATTCGCGGTTCAGAGATCGCCATGATTTATCAGGAGCCCATGGCCTCGCTCAATCCAGCGATGAAAATCGGCAAGCAGCTCATGGAAGTGCCGATGATCCACGCCGGGATGAATGAAAAGGAGGCCTACAACCGCGCCCTGCAGGTGGTCACGGACGTGAAGCTGCCCGACCCCAAGCGAATCCTCAACGCCTACCCGCACCAGCTCTCGGGCGGTCAGCAGCAGCGCATCGTCATTGCCATGGCGCTCATGTCGGAGCCCTCTTTGCTGATCCTTGATGAGCCGACGACAGCGCTCGACGTGACGGTGGAGGCGGCCGTGGTCGAACTGGTCAAAGACCTGGGCAAGAAATACGGCACCTCCATGCTCTTCATCTCGCATAACCTTGGTCTTGTCCTTGAGACCTGCGACCGGATCTGCGTGATGTATTCGGGTGAGGCGGTGGAGCGCGGTTCCATCGAGGATGTCTTTGACGAGATGCAGCACCCCTATACGCAGGCACTCTTCCGCTCCATCCCCCTGCCCGGCGCGGACAAGAACGCGCGGCCCCTGGTGGCGATTCCGGGCAACTTCCCCCTGCCCCACGAACGCCCGCCGGGCTGTAACTTTGGCCCGCGCTGCGACTATTTCGAGGCCGGTCGCTGCGACCAGGGCAATATCCCCATGGAAGTGGTGCCGGGCAACGACCGTCACCATACCCGCTGCCTGCGCTACCAGGAAATCGACTGGTCAGCCCCCCTGGAGCTGGCCGAGGTCAAGCAGAAGGGCGAGGTCGGCAATGTTATCCTGAAAATGGACAAGCTGAAAAAGTACTACCAGGTGGCGGCCAATGCCATGTTTGGTGGGGGCGACACCAAGGTGGTGAAGGCCAACGAGGAGCTCTCCTTCGAGGCGCGCGAGTCCGAGACACTGGCCATCGTGGGCGAATCCGGCTGTGGGAAATCCACCTTTGCCAAGGTCCTGATGGGGCTCGAGACGGCAACCGAGGGCCAGATCCTGCTCGACAATCAGAACATCGGGGACGTGCCCATCGAAAACCGCACGACCAAGAACGTGGCGGACGTTCAGATGGTTTTCCAGAACCCCTTCGACACGCTCAACCCCTCCATGACCGTGGGCCGCCAGATCATCCGCGCGCTTGAGATCTTCAAGATCGGCAAAAACGAGGGCGAGCGGCGGCAGCGCATGCTGGAACTGCTAGACCTGGTCAAGCTGCCCCGCGAATTCGCCGACCGGATGCCACGCCAGCTTTCCGGCGGACAGAAGCAGCGCGTGGGCATTGCCCGGGCCTTTGCGGGCGACGCGCGTATCGTGGTGGCGGATGAGCCTGTTTCGGCTTTGGACGTGTCGGTTCAGGCGGCGGTGACGGACCTGCTGATGGAGATCCAGCGGGAGCACAAGACGACGCTCCTGTTTATCTCGCACGACCTCTCCATCGTACGCTATCTCAGCGATCGGGTGATGGTCATGTACCTGGGCCACGTGGTGGAGCTGGGCAGCACCGATCAGGTCTTCGCCCCGCCTTATCACCCCTATACCGAGGCACTGCTGTCAGCCGTCCCCATCGCCGATACCTCGGTGAAGAAGAAACACATCGTGCTGGAGGGCGACATTCCTTCGGCCATGAACCCGCCCCCGGGCTGTCCCTTCCAGACACGCTGTCGCTGGAAGTCGGAAGTGCCGGGCGGCCTTTGCGAGAAGGAAGTGCCGCCCCAGCGCACCATGGCCGACGGTCACCAGATCAAGTGCCACCTGTCGCAGGAGAAGTTCGACGAGATGGAGCCCGTGATCGAGGTTGGCGTCGCGGCTGAATAGCCGAATTGAAAAGGCGCCGCCCTGCTATCGGCCGCGCCTTTTCACATCTGGTACTCTGCGATCAGTTGCTGATAGGCGCACCTTCTTCATTCACCGTGCCAATGCGCTGTGCAATCTTCAGAGCGAACCCATCCACCATTGCCCGGTAGAAGTCGTCCAGCGATGGCGGCACCACATCATACCCTTCGGGCACCTGCGTTTCGTCCATCACCGCCGTGATGTTCACAGGAAAACTTTGCCCGCCTTCGCCGGTATTTGTCTGGAACGAGACAACGCCCTCCAGCTCATTAAATTCTGTTGAGTCGGGCAGCATCGTATCGCCGTTGAGGGCAATCTTGCGTATGTCGACGCGCACGGTGGGATCGGCTGCATTGTCGCTCAGCGGAATAAGCCTGGCCAGTGCAAGCTGAATGTCGCTGGTGATTTCTGGGAATAGCTCTGACGCGTTGGTATCCTGAGCTGCGTCATAGGATGCCGAGACATTGATTTCGGAAATCTCAGGCACTTCCTTCGCAACCCCTGCGGATGCCAAAGCGATAAGGCTTACAGTAGCAGCGAGTGCAAGGTTTTTGGTCTGGGCGAACATAATGTACTCCATCTTCATGTTTCCAAGACAGCGGATCATCCGCCGTCACTGGATCAACTGGATAACAAGATCGGAGTGCCCGGAGTTCCATGACCTGGATACTGGCGTGCGGCATTCGGGCGAAAAATCGCCGGTCGTCTAGAACATCTTTTGATTTCAGTGACTTACTGACCCGCGATCACCTTCACGTAGTTTCGCGTTTCCTTGTAGGGGGGCACCCCGCCGTATTTCTTTACCGCGCCGGGGCCCGCGTTGTAGGCCGCTAGGGCCAGCCGCCAGGTGCCGAAGGTGCGGTACTGCTGTTTCAGATAACGCGCGCCGCCTTCAAGGTTCTGCTTGGGATCTTCCGGATCCACCCGCAGCTTGGCCGCCGTGCCGGGCATCAGCTGCGCCAGACCCATCGCGCCCTTGTGGCTGATCGCGCGGGGGTTCCAGCCGCTTTCCTGCTGGACCAGCCGCAAAAACAGATCGACGGGCACACCATGGCGCTGCGCGGCCGCCTTGGCCATATCGTGGTATTGGCCCCTGTACTTGCCGGAGTACTTGGGCAAATCCCACTTCGTCGGCGTGTTTACGCGCGCCGGCTGCAGGCGGATGGAGGCGGAGTATTGCTTGGAGGCGCGGCTATCCAGCAGTTTGGTCTGGGACTTGAACAGATTGGCCCGGCTCTTGGAGGACAGGGTCTGCGCCGAAAGCGGCGCGCCAGGCCCGAGGACCAGACCAAGGGCGGCGCTGGCCGCAAGAAGGCAAGAAAGGCGCATGTCGCGTGGCTCCGTGCTGCTTTGCTTGGCGGTCTTATAGCATATTGTTCTTATCCATCCACCCTTTAGCGGTCGAATTAACAGTGCTGTTGCCATCGTTAACAGGGTCTTTACCATGGCCCCTCCAAGGTGAGCGGGATATAACCGCTCAAGGCCCGGGAAAGCCGGATTCGGCAGGGCAACAGGCTAAGGCATAGGGGGAATTATGGCCGGTTCAGTCAACAAAGTGATCCTCATCGGCAATCTGGGCCGCGACCCCGAGGTGCGGTCTTTCCAGAACGGCGGCAAGGTGTGCAACCTGCGCATCGCCACATCTGAAAACTGGAAAGACCGCAACACCGGCGAACGGCGGGAAAAGACAGAGTGGCACAGCGTTGCGATATTCAACGAAAACCTCGTGCGTCTGGCCGAACAGTACCTGCGCAAAGGATCCAAGGTCTATATCGAAGGCCAGCTCGAGACCCGCAAATGGCAGGACCAGTCGGGCCAGGACCGCTATTCCACTGAGGTCGTGCTGCGCCCCTACCGCGGCGAAATGACGTTCCTTGACGGACGCGACGGCGGCGGTGGTGGCGGCAGCTACGAAGGCGGTTCCGGTGGTGACTACGGCGGTGGCGGCTACGACAGCGGCCCTTCCCAGGGAGGCAGTGGCGGCGGCAGTTCGTCGAACCGCGATCTTGACGATGAGATCCCGTTCTGAGCGAGGCTTGTCTTTTGCGTCAAGCGACGAGGCCCCGGGTCAAGCCGCGGGGCGTTGTTCTTGCACCCTCCCGGGCTTGACCCTGGGCCTCAACAGACCAAAGACCTCTCCCGAACTGTAAATCCTGTCGGCGAAGCAAACCCGTCCTGCGCTACGCCCGCACTCTGACTGCTCCCTTAAGCCTGCGCCGCCAGAACCCCACCCATCGCAGTACCGCCGGGACCGGGACCATGGCACCGATAGGATAGAGGCCCAGACCACCGGGCCACGCAGGACCTTGACGCGCGCAGGGTCACGCCTGCCTCAAATGATCCGATCTGGCGGCGCCACTTTTCTGAACGGCCTACCCACTGAAATGATAACAGAGAAGCGCCCCGGCCAGCGGCCGGACGGTGCTTCAGCGTGCTTGCAGC
>JABDKA010000005.1 GCA_013002405.1 Sulfitobacter sp.
GTGGAGGGCTCGTCGAAGGTCGACGAGACCACCTCGCCCTGGACCGAGCGCTGCATGTCCGTGACCTCCTCGGGTCGTTCGTCGATCAGCAGGACGATCAGGTAACACTCCGGATGGTTCTTCTCGATCGAGTTGGCAATGTTCTGCAGGATAACCGTCTTACCCGTCCGCGGGGGCGCCACAATCAGGGATCGCTGGCCTTTGCCGATGGGTGACACCAGGTCGATCACACGGGCCGTCTTGTCCTTGATGGTCGGGTCTTCGATTTCCATCGTCAGCCGTTCATCGGGATAAAGCGGCGTGAGGTTTTCGAAAGCCACCTTGTGGCGCGCTTTCTCGGGTGCCTCAAAGTTGATCTTGGTCACCTCTGTCAGGGCAAAGTACCGCTCACTATCGTCGGGTGCCTTGATCAGCCCTTCGATTGTGTCCCCGGTTCGCAGGGACCACTGGCGGATCATGTCGGGCGAGACATAAATATCGTCGGGGCCCGGCAGATAGTTTGCCTCAGGCGAGCGGAGGAAGCCGAAGCCGTCCTGCAGCACTTCAAGCACACCGTCACCGGAGATTTCCCATCCTTCGTCCGCACGTTCGCGCAGAATCTGGAACATCATCTCGCCCTTGCGCATGGTTGAGGCGTTTTCAATTTCCAGCTCTTCGGCCATGGCCAGCAGATTTTTGGGCGTCTGCGCCTTGAGGTCGGCAAGGTTCAAGTGTTCGGTTGTCATGAAGGCATCCTGTACAGCCACCGCTGGGCGGTCGGCCGGGTCATACAAATTGTAATGGCTAGTCATCCCTCCGGACGGAAGGTGGCGCAGATATAGGGGGCCGCCAGAAACCTGTCAACGGATTCAGAATTTGACCACGACAGAGAAGACGATAACGATCATCAAAACCGTTGGTACTTCGTTCATCATCCGGTACTGGCGCCCCGTCAGCGCGTTCTCACCCGCCTGAAAGCCGCGCATCCGCCGGATCAGCCAGACATGAAAGACCGTCATCGCAATCACGCCCGCCGCCTTGGTCCAGGGCCAGATAGCAGACCAGTCGATGATGCCGGGTGTCATCACCAGCAAAAGCCCGAAGATCCAGCTGGCAATCATGGCGGGCCGCATGATCACGGTGGCAAGCTTGTATTCCATCATGGTGAAAAGTTTGTGTGTCTCACCGGCCAGGCTCACCTGTTCGGTGTGATGCACGAAGAGACGCGGCAGATAAAAGAGCGCGGCCATCCATGAAATGATGGATATGATATGAAAGGCTTTGACCCAAGGATAGGCAAGGGCAAGGAGGTCTGACATATCCCACTCCGGTCTTTGCGCCCTTCTAATCTTAAATAAATATAGAAGAAAGATGTTGTTGTTTGTAGAGAGGTCCGTTTCTGTGGATTACCACCTTATCCGCCCACTTATCCATGGTCGAATAACTTGAACGTGTGGCTGTTCCTATCTCCCTGTCAAAGCATTTTCACCATTAAATATCAGATACTTAATATAGGTATTTCTGGAGATGGGTGTGTATGGACCGGGGGATAACCCTTTTCCGGGGGGAGTCGTCCCTCAACCGAAGTTATCCTTGTCCAGAGGGGACGAATGTGTCCAAACCGTGGCAAAACCATGGCGCAGCACTTACCGACACGTGCTGATCTGGATTCTACGCGGGAATACCTTAATAAGTCCTGAAGACAACACATGAGTTATCCCCATGCCTCAGCCGATCATCCTTGCCTCGGGGTCCGAAATCCGGGCTCAACTGCTGCGGCAGGCGGGACTGGCGTTTGACATCGTCAAACCCCGCATTGACGAAGAGTTGGTCAAACACGCGCTCTTGGCCGAAGGCACATCGCCCCGCGACATCGCGGATGCGCTGGCAGAACTGAAGGCCCGGAAGGTAAGCGAGAAGCATCCCGGCGCGCTGGTCCTCGGCTCCGATCAGGTGCTGGATTACGCGGGTAAAATGCTGTCCAAACCGGCGGACATCGACGCGGCGCGCAAGCAATTGAGGTCCTTGCGCGGTGATCGGCATTCTCTTCTGTCGGCGGCGGTCATCTGTGAGGACGGGCAGCCGATCTGGCGGCACGTGGGTCAGGTGCGTCTGCGGATGCGGGAGATCAGCGATGATTATCTTGAGGACTATCTGACCCGCAACTGGGACAGCGTCCGTCATGCCGTGGGATGTTACAAGCTGGAGGAGGAAGGCGTGCGGCTCTTTTCAAACATTCAGGGCGACTACTTCCATGTTCTGGGTCTGCCGCTTATTGAACTGCTCAACTATCTCATCCTGCGCGGAGAGCTTGCCACATGAGCCCCTCGAAAATCCCCCTGGCTGGCGTGATCGGATCGCCCGTCGCCCATTCCCGTTCACCGCAGCTTCACGGGCACTGGCTCAAGACCTATGGGATCGCGGGTTATTACGTCCCGATGGATGTGGCGCGTGAAGATTTGGAAATGGTACTTCGGGCCCTGCCCCGGATGGGTTTTGTCGGGGTGAACGTGACGATCCCACACAAGGAGGCGGTCCTTGAAATCGCCGATCTGGTGACTGACCGTGCCACCCTGATCGGGGCCGCCAACACGCTGATCTTTCGTAAGGATGGCAAGATTCACGCCGACAACACCGATGGCTACGGGTTTATCGAAAACCTCAAGGCCGGGGCACCGGGGTGGGCTGCCAGGAATGGACCTGCCGCTGTGCTGGGGGCTGGCGGTGCCGCGCGCGCCGTTGTGGCGTCCTTGCTGGATGCGGGTGTACCTGAAATTCGCATCTCGAACCGGACGCGGGTGCGGGCGGAAAAGTTGAAGTCCGATTTTGGCAGTCGGCTGCGAATCTATGACTGGGTCCAGGCGGGAAATATGGTCGACGGTGCGGCACTCTTGGTGAACACGACCTCGCTCGGGATGATTGGCAAGGGCGAACTGCGCGTGCCTCTGGACGGCCTTTCCGCCGCCACTGTGGTAACAGATCTGGTTTATGCGCCCCTCAAGACCAACCTGTTGCAAACAGCCGAAGAAACAGGCTGCACCGCGGTGGATGGTCTGGGTATGTTGCTGCATCAGGCTGTCCCCGGCTTTGAACGCTGGTTCGGTCAAAGACCCGAGGTGGACCGTGCCACCCGCGCTGCGGCACTGCGCTGATGTTCAAGCTGGGACTGACAGGCTCTATCGGGATGGGTAAATCCACCACAGGTACCCTATTCGTCGAAGCGGGCTGCGCGCTTTGGGATGCCGATGCAGCGGTGCACCGCCTTTACGCCAAGGGTGGCGCGGCCGTTCCCCATTTTCAAAAGGCCTTTCCCGAAGCGGTGATTGACGGCGAGGTCTCCCGCACCGTGCTGAAGGACATTATTGCCCGCGATCCTGGCGCATTGAAACGGATCGAGGCGATCGTTCATCCTCTTGTCGGACAGGACCGCGCCGCCTTCATCGAAGGGGCCGATGCGGATATCCTGGTTCTCGACATCCCCCTTCTGTTCGAAACCGGGGGCGAGGCCCGTGTCGATGCGGTGGCCTGCGTTATCGTCGATGAGGTGACCCAGAAAGAAAGGGTCATGGAACGGGGTACCATGACCGAAGCCCAGTTCGAGAACATCAAATCCAAACAACTCCCCGCTGCGGAGAAAGCCGCGCGTGCAGACTACGTGATTGAGACGGATACGATTGAACATGCCCGTGCGCAGGTGCAAGCTGTGGTTCAGGACATCAGGAGCAAACTGGCCGATGCGTGAAATCGTCTTGGACACCGAAACAACGGGCTTCGACCCCGAAACAGGCGATAGGATCGTCGAAATTGGGGCGGTTGAGTTGATGGGCCACATGCCCACGGGCAACACCTATCACCAGTACATCAACCCCGAACGCGCCATGCCGCAAGAGGCCTTTGAGGTGCACGGGCTGGGTGATGATTTTCTGTCCGACAAGCCCAAGTTCATCCAGGTCGGCCGCGCCTTTCTCGACTTCATCGGCGATGCCAAGCTGGTCATTCACAATGCTGCCTTCGACATCAAGTTCCTGAATGCCGAGCTGCGCTGGATGAGCCTTCCCCAAATCCCTTGGGAACAGGCGATTGACACGCTTGCCATCGCGCGTAAGCGGTTTCCGGGCTCTCCGGTCTCGCTCGACGCCCTATGCCGTCGCTTCGGAATCGACAATTCAACGCGGACCCTGCACGGCGCGCTGCTTGATAGTGAGATCCTGGCGGAGGTTTATCTGGAGCTGATCGGCGGCCGACAGCCCGACTTTGCTCTGTCCGCAACAGCAGAGATCAAGGCGGGCGACGCGCCGGGTGGATGGACACCACCCCCGAGGCCGAACCCCTTGCCCCCGCGTTTGTCCGAAGAGGAATCCGCGGCCCACGCCAAGTTCATCGAGAAACTCGGCGGCGATTCGCTCTGGTCCAAGATGCAGTGATCAAAGCACGCGCCGTGAAAAAAGCCCCGGATTTCGGCCGGGGCCTTTTCGTTCAGGCGTCGGCCTTCTGGCCCTCTTCCGCCTGACGGCGGGCGATTTCGTTCCGGTAGAGTGAAACAAAATCGATGTTCTCAAGGTTCAGCGGCGGGAATCCGCCGTCGCGGGTGATGTCGCTGACGACACGGCGCAGGTAGGGAAAGATCATGCGCGGGCATTCGATCAGCAGGAAGGGATGGATCTGGTCATCCGGCACGTTTTCGATGTGGAAGATGCCCACGTAATCGACTTCGAGAACGAAAAGGACTGCGTCGCCCTCCTTCGCCTTTGAGGTAACGTTCAGCTTGATCGAGCTTTCGTAGGTATGCTCGGACGTCCGCTTTTTCGCATCCAGATTCACCTGCACCTGCACGTCCGGCTGCACATCGGCGGCGGCACCCTTTTGCGCCATGATGTTTTCGAACGACATGTCGCGGATGAACTGGCCCAGAACCCGCATGACGGGCTGGACCGGGGGTGTTGCTTGTTCGTCGGCCATGGAAATCTCCGTTGGATCTATTCAAATCCACGCGGGCTTAACAGGTTGGGACGGCCCCCTCAATGGTTGCCGTCGTTGCCTTTTGTCCAACCGGAGGGGCCGTTGCGGGGTTTGGGATGCTCATTGATTTCCTCATATTCGCCATCGATCACATCACCGGGTCCCCGGCGATAGGTCTGCTGCCGTCCGGAGGCCTCGAAGGTCTGAACATTCACCCTTTCCCGGATCGCCTTGTAGGCCGCCGTGCGTATCGCAGGCACCAGAAGGGCAAAGCCGACCGCATCGGTAAAGAAGCCTGGCGTCAAGAGAAGGGCACCGGCGAACAGAATCATCGCCCCGTGCACCAGTGGCTCTGTCGGGTCGCGCATATCGGAAAAGGAGGACCGCAATTGCCCCAAGGCCATCGCCCCCTGCGTCCGCACCAGCCATGTGCCCAGAATCGCCGTGATCACGACGATCAACAGCGTCGGCCACAGGCCGATAGCACCACCAACCTGGATGAACAGCGCGATCTCAATCAGCGGAACTGCGATAAATGCGATCAAAAGCCACATGGGCAATATCCTCTTGGGTTCGTGGCAGAGTGGACTAACCCCTGCCTAGCACCTACATAAGGTCTCAGCAGCCCTGTTTCCACGTTTGCCCGAGAGGTCGAGATGAATTCACCCCTGATACAGCTTCTGGTTTTGGCCGGTATTGCCGTATTTCTGATCCTGCGTCTGCGGAATGTGCTGGGCACGCGCGAGGGGTTTGAAAAACCGCCCGTGATTGATCCGGCCCCCTCCTCCGGTAACAAGCCTGCCTTTGAGGTCATCGAAGGCGGTCCCGACCTTGATATCACCGATCATGTGCCCGAGGACAGCGATGCCGGCAAGGCCCTGGCCGAGATGAAGCGGATCGAGCCGTCCTTCGGTGTAAGCGATTTCCTCGGCGGCGCGCGTGGTGCCTATGAGATGATCGTGATGGGTTACGAACGCGGTGATCTGGCCGAAATCCAGCCCTTCCTCTCGGAGGAGATCTACGAGAGCTTCGTCGATGGCGTTGCCGCCCGTGAGGATGCAGGCCTCACGATCGAGGCTAACTTTATTGGCGTGCGTGAGTTGGAGCTTGCCGATGCCACCCTCGATGATGAAACCAAGGAGGCCGAGTTGACCGTGCGTTTCGTGGCAGAGCTGAACTCAGCCGTTCGCGACAGTGGCGGCGACATCGTCGAAGGCAGCCTGACCGAAATTAAACGCCAGAAAGACACATGGGTCTTTGCCCGCATCATGGGCTCGGACGATCCGAATTGGCTGCTCGTCTCCACAGACGGCTGATCCATGCGCTTTTCGCAAGCGTGGTAGCGGGGCTTGCTATGGCAGGCCCCGTTCGTGCGTCAGATGTTAGATACCAAGTGCTCGACTTCGCGCAGCTTGAGGGCTGGGAAAGGGATGACCATGAGGCGGCACTCAGGACATTTCTGAACACCTGCGGTGATATGAAGGACCCCGATTGGCGCGCCCATTGCCAATATGCGCGCTCGGGGCCGGACCCCCGTCAGTTCTTTGAGCTGTTCTTTCGCCCGGTTCTGATCGATGACGGACGGGACGCTCTCTTCACCGGCTATTTCGAACCTGAACTGGACGGCAGCCGCACCCGTGGTGGGCGCTTTCGTTACCCAGTCTACCGGATGCCGCCAGAGGCGCTGCAAAGCAATCCATGGATTACGCGGCGTGAGATCCTCAGTTCCGGAGTGATGGAGGGCCGGGGGCTGGAGATTGCGTGGGTGGACGACCCGGTTGAACTTTTCTTTTTGCAGATCCAGGGATCGGGGCGGATCAGGCTGCCGGGTGGTGAGCGTATCAGGGTCGGCTATCGCGGCGCCAATGGCCATCCTTACCGCTCCATCGGCGTGGAGCTTGTGCGGCGTGGTGTTTACGATGCCCATCAGGTTAGCGCAGATGTCATCAAGAACTGGGTGCGCCGCAATCCTGTGGAGGGGCGTGATCTTCTGTTCCACAATCCCTCCTACGTTTTCTTTCGGGAGGTCAGCAAAGTGCCTGCCGACCGCGGACCCCTTGGCGCCATGAACCGGTCTGTCACCTCCATGCGCAGCATCGCGGTTGACCCCTTTCACGTAAAACTGGGCGCACCGGTTTGGGTTGAAAAGGATGGTGTCGACCCCTTGCGCAGATTGATGATTGCACAGGACACAGGCTCGGCCATCAAGGGTGCGCAGCGGGCGGATATCTTTGTCGGTACCGGGGATGAGGCCGGCCGCAAGGCGGGCCGGATGCGTGATCCGGGCCGGATGCTGGTCCTTCTGCCGATCCAGCGCGCCTATGCGCTGCTGCCTGAGAGCGCGATATGAGACGTTCCAAGAAAAACGGTCGCATCAATGAGGATGATCTTGCCCTTTGGCGCAAGGTCACGGACCGAACGGAGAAGCTTGACCTCAAGAGCCTCTTTACCCCTGAGATCGACAGCCCCCGACCCTCGCCGGGCGGTTTGGAACGGGCGAAAAGGGCAATCTCCTCGACCACGCGCCCTTCCGCACCACCCCGACGTACATCTCCCGGACCTTCCTTTGCCGATCCGCTCGACTCTCCCTCAGTCCAGATGGACAAGAAGGCCTTTACCCGCCTCAAGCGGGGCAAGTTGAAACCCGAAGGGAAGCTGGACCTGCACGGGATGACCCTGGACCAGGCGCACCCTGCCCTTAATCGCTTCATTCTCAGGGCCCACAGTGAGGGCAAGAGACTGGTCTTGGTCGTGACCGGCAAGGGCAAGCATCGTGATGACGGTGGGCCGATCCCCACCCGCACCGGGGTGTTGCGCCACCAGGTCCTGCACTGGCTTGCCACACCGCCCTTGTCCCAGGTGGTGATGCAGGTCAGCCAGGCTCATGTCAGCCACGGCGGTGGCGGGGCTTACTATGTCTATCTTCGGCGCGCACGGCGCTGAAGAAGGAAAGCGCGGCAGCTCACTTTGCCCAACAGACTTGGGGGGAATCGCGGCCCGGCGGCAATGGGATCTGGCCCCTTCACGCTCAACGTCCGAGCGTTGGCAGGTATCGAACAATGCCCAGCGTCGCCAACCCTGCAGCGGCAAGATAAAAGACTGCGATGGGCAGCATCTGATCCGGGAAATCAATCCCGAGATCGATCAGCACTCCCGTTATTCCCGGTCCGATGGCCGACCCGAAAACCATCAGCGCCGCCGCCACCGACTTGATCGCGCCGATATGGCGGGTGCCGTAATACTCGGCCCAGAAAACAGATGCTCCGGTGGCCTGAAGCCCCTGCCCCACGCCAAAGATCACCAGACCGACCCCCGCCATGAAGATTGTGTCTGCAAAGGCGAGCACCGCGAAGGAGAGGGCGAAGGGCAACATCTGGAAGGGTATGATCCGGCTGACCCCGAAACGGTCAATCGCCCAGCCCGAGGCGAAGGTCGTGACTACGGAAGCGACGGTATAGACCGGCATGAGCGCGACGTAGGCCACCAGCGACCATCCCTTGACCTCTGTCAGGTGAACCTGTTGGAAGAAGAGCGCCGTGCCCCAGGCCGCGGGGCCGACGATCATCGGGATCATCAGAAAGAAGAGACCGGAACGCAGCATCTCTCCCCTGGACCAGTGCCGCCCGTACATGCCCGCGATCTGCGCCTCATCCGCCATGCTTTGGGGGGTCCGCTCTTGCCGCAACAGGATCAGGATGATGGGAATGGTGATCAGCACCAGCCCCGCCGCCAGGACCCACAGACTGCGCCATGAGGCAACGGCGAAAAGCCCGACAAAGATCACCGGCAGAATCGCCTGTCCCGCCGCGAAACCCATGGAGGACAGGGACAGCGCCTTGCCACGTGTCGCTTCAAACCAGCGCACCATGGCCACGGCACCCAGCTGGGACATCATCCCTTGCCCCGTCAGTCGCAGGGCAAAGACCACCGCAATGAGGATGATCCATGAGGTATTCACTGCCATCGCGATACAGGCGGCCGCCAAGGCGACCATCACCCCGAGGGCGAGCACACGAACGCGGAACCGGTCGGTCAGCACCCCCGCCCAGACCATCGCGATGGCTGACAGGGTCGTGCCAAGCGTATAGATCCCGCCCCAAGCCCCGTCCGTCAGGGCAAAGTCGGCTTTGATCTGGCCCGCGAAGAGAGAGATGAAGTAGGTCTGCCCGTAAGACGACGTGAAGGTAAGCAGGAAGCCTGCCAGCAGAAACAGCCAGTTGGCGCGGAGAAAGCGGAGGTAGCCCATTCGCCCTTCATCTGCCGGCGGCGTGGGAATGGGAAGTGCATTTTTGTTGGGAGACCGAGAGGCGGCAGGCCTTGGTCAAGGGTGGGAAGCGCCGGGGGGCTTTGCCCCCGGACCCCCTAAGGTTATCTGGCAGGATGTAGCAGGGGGGCCTTTCGTGGATCAGAGCACGTAGCGGCTGAGATCCGCAGAGCGTGTCAGCTCGCCAAGGTTTTCTTCGACAAAGGCTGCGTTCACCTCGATGCTCTCCCCGCCACGGTCCGGCGCAGTAAAGGAAAGCTCCTCGAAAACACGCTCCATCACCGTGTAAAGCCGCCGCGCACCGATGTTTTCGACCGTCTGATTTACGTCCGCGGCAATCTTGGCCAGTGCGGCGATCCCCTCTTCGGTGAAGCTGACCGTCACCTCTTCGGTGCCCATCAGAGCGGTGTATTGCAGGGTCAGGGCATTGTCCGTCTCTGTCAAGATACGCACGAAATCCTCCTCCGTGAGGGCGCGCAGCTCGACTCGAATGGGCAGACGGCCCTGAAGTTCGGGCAGCAAATCCGACGGTTTGGCGATGTGGAACGCGCCCGAAGCGATGAAGAGCACGTGGTCTGTCTTGACCGGCCCGTGTTTGGTGCTGACGGTCGTCCCTTCGATCAGGGGCAGCAGATCGCGCTGCACCCCTTCGCGGCTGACGTCACCGCCCCGCGCTTCCGAACGGGCGCAGACCTTGTCGATCTCATCCAGGAAAACGATGCCGTTCTGCTCCACAGCCTCAATCGCGCTGCGGGTGACGATTTCATCGTCCAGCAGCTTGTCCGCCTCTTCACCGATCAGCACCTCGTAGCTGTCGGCCACAGACAGACGTTTCTTCGTGGTCCGGCCGCCCATCGCCTTACCGAAAAGATCACCAAGGTTCATCATCCCCGCGCCCATTCCGGGCTGGCCGGGAATATCCATCATCTGGAACGGGTTAGAGGTTTCGGAAACCTCCAGATCGATCATGGTATCGTCAAGCTCACCGGATTTCAGTTTCTTGCGAAACATCTCGCGCGTGCCTTCGCGTGCGTCGGGGCCGGCGATGGCGTCGATCACGCGTTCTTCCGCAGCTTCGTAGGCTTTCGCCTTGACGTCCTCGCGCATATGTTCGCGCGTCATGGCGATAGCGGCATCGACAAGATCGCGGATGATCTGCTCCACGTCCCGGCCAACATAGCCCACTTCGGTGAATTTCGTTGCTTCGACCTTCAGGAAGGGCGCGCGCGCCAGCTTGGCCAGTCGGCGGCTGATCTCGGTCTTGCCCACACCGGTGGGGCCGATCATCAGAATGTTTTTCGGGTACACCTCATCACGCAGATCGTCGGCCAACTGCTTGCGTCGCCAGCGGTTGCGCAGGGCCACGGCAACGGCGCGCTTGGCGTCCTTCTGGCCGATGATGAAACGGTCCAGCTCAGAGACGATTTCGCGGGGGGTCAGGTCAGTCATGCGGAAATGCTCTCCACCGTCAGGTTGCCGTTCGTGTAGACACAGATATCCGCCGCGATGGCCATGGCGGTGCGGGCGATCTCTTCGGCGTCGCGGTCGCTGTCGATCATGCCGCGCGCGGCGGCAAGGGCGAAGTTCCCCCCCGATCCGATCGCAGCGATCCCGTGCTCGGGTTCGAGAACGTCGCCGGCCCCGGTGATGACCAGCAGTTCGGTGCCATCGGTCACGATTAGCATCGCTTCGAG
Organism: Sulfitobacter sp.; assembly: GCA_013002405.1. Lineage (GTDB taxonomy): Bacteria > Pseudomonadota > Alphaproteobacteria > Rhodobacterales > Rhodobacteraceae > Sulfitobacter. The sequence goes on from JABDKA010000005.1 coordinate 10,897, forward strand.
CTTTTGCAGATACTTGTCCGTGCGCCAGTCCTTTGCCAGTTCCACGCTTGCCCGCTGCAGCTGACCGGGATGCGCTTCCAGCTTGACCTCAAGCCGTTCCAGCAGGGCAAAGGCATCCGCCGTCGATCCCGCGAACCCTGCCACAACGTCCGACCCGCCGGGGGCCAGCCTGCGGACCTTGCGCGCTGTGCCCTTGATCACGGTCTGGCCCAGGCTCACCTGCCCGTCCCCCGCAACGACCACCTTGCCGCCCTTCTTGACGCCGATGATCGTGGTGCCGTGCCAGCCGGGAAATTCTTCTTTCGCCATCAGGGGCCTCCTTTGCTTGGGGGCTATATGGCGGTCATGTGCTGGGCGCACAAGGGTGCGCGGCTTCTTGTGATGGGCCTGACCTGCAGCTAGCGTGACGGGATGAACGATGACCGGTCGGTGACATTCTTCCTTGAGGAAACCTTGCGCGAAAGTGCGGTGGCGGGCAGTCATAACTTCATCAATCTGATGGTTACGGTACTTGAAAAAGCCCTGTTCAGGGTCGAATTTCAGCCTCTGGAGAGGAGAGAGGCGGGTTGCGCGGGGTACTCGCTTACCCACATGGCGAGCCCGCCAAATGATCGGGGTCTCGTCTTTCGGCGGGTCTATCATTATCCCTTCTGGCAGATCGACGCCGTGGCGCAGCGCTGGCACTGGGACCTGGCCAAGGCGACCTTTGATCCTGCGGCGATCCCGCCTGACGCAAAGAGGTTCTTTGACTTCTGGCAAAACCGGCTTTTTGGCGAGGCTTCTGCTGCCTCACGGCGGGACGGGTTTGTTTATGTCCCACTACAGGGGCATCTGAGACACCGCCGACCTTTTCAATCCTGTTCCCCCCTTGAGATGGTTGAGCATGTGCTGGCGCATGCGGACCGGGAGGTGGTGGCAACGCTACACCCCAAGGAAGATTACAGCGCGCTTG
>JABDKA010000040.1 GCA_013002405.1 Sulfitobacter sp.
TGTTTGGCAATCCCCTCAAGCGTGTCCCATGTCAGATTCAGCCCGTCGAAAGAGGCATAGTGCCGTTCCAGCGAGGTGACGATCTTGATCGCCTGGGCGTTGTGATCGAACCCGCCGTAGGGGGTCATCAAGGCATGCAGCGCATCCTCCCCGGTGTGGCCAAAAGGCGTGTGGCCCAGATCGTGGGCAAGGGCCACCGCCTCGGTCAGCTCCCCGCTCAGGCCCAAGGCCCCCGCGATGGTCCGCGCCACCTGTGCCACCTCGATGGAATGGGTCAGCCGGGTGCGGTAATAGTCGCCTTCATGCTCCACAAAAACCTGGGTCTTGTGCTTGAGCCGCCGGAAGGCGCTGGCGTGAATGATCCTGTCCCGATCCCGCTGATAGCAGGAGCGGAAGGTGCTTTCCTCCTCCGCCACGCGCCGTCCCCGGGCGGTGGCGGGATCGGAGGCGTATGAGGCGCGCATTGCGGCTGGTCCTTGTGGCCTGTCCCGTCGCTTTCTATATTACAGGGGTGACACGATGAAAACCTTATGCCCCCAGGAGCCATAGCGATGAACCTGCCGCCCAAAGTCACGACCCGCGCCTTCGAACGCCTGGCCGAGATCGGCGCCTCCGATCAGGGCAAGGCGCTGCGCGTGGCGGTCGAGGGCGGTGGCTGTTCCGGATTTCAGTACGAAATCGCGCTGGATGAGCCAAAAGAGGACGATCTCGTGCTCGAAGGCGAAGGCCAGCGCGTCGTGGTGGACAGCGTCTCTCTGCCCTTCCTGACCAACGCCGTGATCGATTTCACCGAAGAGTTGATCGGCGCGCGCTTTGTCATCGACAATCCCAACGCCACTTCCTCCTGCGGCTGCGGCACTTCCTTTTCGATGTAGCCTAGCGCGCCGCCGCGCGGGCGAAGCCTTCGAAGAAGACGTCGAACTTGTCGGTGGACCGCTCCGCCTTGTAGAGCACCTCGTGACCGTCCGCGCCAAGGTAGGGCATTACCTGGCCACGCATCTTTTCCCAATCGGTTGAGCGCTCAGGCCCAAGATCAAAAAGGCACTCCGAGAGGGGGAGCAGGGCCCCCATGGTTCCCCTTGCCGGACGGAAGCGCAGCCCGCCCTCATCCGGGACAGCCTGAAACGCCGGTGTGCCGACGACCGCCCGTGTCCAGCCGGTCTCCAGATAGGTGTGATAGGCATCCTGCAGGGGTGCGGCGGGATCACCGACCACCGCCATACCGGCGTGACACCGTGCAACCGCCTCCAGCCAGATCGGACTGGGCCGCTGCCCCGCAAAGTGCAGCGCGGTACAGACCTCCGCCAGCAAATCAAGATTCTGATCCAGGTAGGCAAGAAGCCCCGCATATTCGAGGCTGGTCAGTGCCGCCCGGTCCAATTGCGGATCCCGACGGCCATATTCGGCGAGGTAGAAGACGATATGGGTCAGTTCATAGGCCGCCTTCTTGTTTGGCATCGCAAAGGTGGTGGAACGGCCGATAAACCCGCGCAGACGTGCCGCCAGCGGGTCATTCGCCAGTGCCAGTGCCGCCCCACGGCGCGCAAGCAGCCTGCGGGCCTCCGCCCGCTGCAAATCGGACAGCTCCGCCTGGGCAAGGCCCTGGTCCGCCGCCCATCGGCACAGCCGCGCACCGATATCGCCGGGCATGCCAAGATCCTCGAGGTCAAGACAAATGGAGAGCAGAAAGCGGTAATACTGCGGATAGAAATGCAGCCGCTCTTCCAACCCGGCGTAGAACTCCGCGTGCGGGTTCAGCGCATCCGGATCAGGGCGGGCGTCGGTGGCCTCAAGGATGTTGAGAACCTCGGCATTTTCCTTCAGCCAAAAGACATCGTCCGGCGCGCGGCGGTCCTGGGCGAAAGTCGCGATGAGGCGCGTCAGGGCGCATCCGGCACTGACCTGCGGCTGGGGATCAAAGGCAATGACGTTGGACATGGCGGTTTTCCTCGGGCGGGTCAGGATCGGAGGGGTCGGGCCCGGCGCGCAGCGCGCCGGACCCCACAGGGATCAGCAGCTTGTGACGAAAAGCTCGACACGGTCGCCGTCCGCGACACGCGCGTCCGCCGTCACGCAGCTTGTCACGAAAAGCTCAAGCCCCTCGCCCGTGATCATGTCGGTAGCAGCAGGCGCGGAGCCTGAAACAAACAGCTCCAGCCCGGCACCGTCATCAATGCTGGTGGCGGCGGCGGTTACGGTGGTCTGGATCTGAGCAAGTGCGGTCATGATTGAGTCCTTCTTGTTGATTTTCAATTTTAGGTTGCAACCTGATTGACACTTACTCCCCTCGATTGTTTTGCCAACCGCCATTTTCGGAGCCCCTCGGGACGCAGCTATCTTCTCCACATTGACGGCCAATCTCAGACAAAGCATTCCGCGACGCTTTTCCGGTTATCCCCAACCCAAAAAGAATCTTACCCACAGCACCGGATTCCCCCTCTTCCGCCACCCAGTCGCGGACCGGGGGAACGCAAAAGGCATCAACAATCTGAGGTTGATTCGCCAATCTCTCTTCACCCATAGGTTAGTCGCACCCCTCTTGCTCCCCCGACTGCAATCGGCGATAGCTGGAAGAGGCACAGCAGGGAGCCCCGGCATGAAGATCGCCACCTTCAACATCAACGGCATCAAGGCTCGGGCCGAGGCGCTGCCTGTCTGGCTGGATGAGGCGAAACCGGATATCGTTCTGCTGCAGGAAATCAAGTCGATGGACGAGGCCTTTCCCCGCGATCTGTTCGAAGAGCGCGGCTACAACGTCGAAACCCACGGGCAGAAATCTTTCAACGGAGTGGCGATCCTGTCAAAACTGCCGCTGGAAGAGGTCAGTCGCGGTCTGCCGGGCGACGACACGGACGAGCAGGCCCGCTTTATCGAGGCGACGGTCACCGGCGACAGGCAAAGCCTGCGCATCTGCGGTCTCTACCTGCCCAACGGCAATCCAGCGCCCGGGCCGAAGTATGACTATAAACTCGGCTGGATGGAACGCCTCCGCGCCCGGGCGCAGGCCCTTCTGGCCGAAGAGACGCCCTTCCTGATGGCCGGGGATTACAACATCATTCCCCAGGTTGAGGATGCAAAGAACCCTGACGGCTGGCGCGACGACGCGCTCTTCATGCTGGAGTCGCGCACCGCCTTCCGCCGGATCACCAATCTGGGTCTCACGGACGCCTTCCGCGCGCGCCAGCAAGGGCCGGGACACTACAGTTTCTGGGATTACCAGGCGGGTGCATGGAACCGGGACAACGGCATACGCATCGACCACTTCCTGCTCAGCCCCGCCTGCGCGGACATGCTGCGTGACTGCCAGATCGACCGAGAAGTGCGGGGCCGCGAAAAGCCCTCCGACCATGTCCCCGTATGGGTCGACCTTGATCTGTGACCCTCTGGTCCGGAGGGTCCCGAAGCGCCAAATCAATCATGTAGTGCGGCGCAGCCGCACCTTTCAACAAGACCGGGGATATAGCGGAGGCGCAGACGCGCTAGGCCTCCAGTTCCGCATCCCAGTAAAGGAAATCCATCCAGCTTTCGTGAAGGTGGTTCGGCGGGAACTTGCGGCCGGTGTTACGCAATTCTTCCGCACCCGGCTGGCGGGGCGGTCGACGCAGATGCAGACCCGTGCGGTGCAGTGGCTTTGAGCCCTTCTTGAGGTTGCAGGGGCTGCAGGCCGCCACGACATTCTGCCAGGAGGTGACCCCGCCGCTGGCCCGCGGCACCACATGGTCAAAGGTCAGTTCACCCCGCGCACCGCAGTACTGACAGCAGAATTCGTCCCTCAAAAACAAATTAAAGCGCGTGAAGGCCACGCGCTTTTGGGGTTTGACATAGTCCTTCAGGACCACCACCGAGGGTATGCGGATCACGGTGGAGGGAGAGTGGACGCATTCATCGTATTCGGCCACGATGTCGACCCGGTCCAGCCACTTGGCCTTGATCGCATCCTGCCAGGGCCAGAGTGACAATGGATAGTAACTCAGCGGCCTGTAGTCGGCATTCAGCACCAGGGCCGGCCGGTGCTTCAAACCGGCGGGTTGCCGGGTAAATTCGGTTCTGAAATCGCCATCCATCGTCCTGGTCAACCTCTGCCCTTTTCCTCGACTATATCTCGTGGTTTTTGTCTGGCAAGACAAAGCTTGGCACAAGATGTCGCGCATAGAAAAGCGAGGTTTCCTCTCACCGCCGTGACGGGCCCACCCGGCCTTCCAGCGAGGGCGCGGGCGGCAGCGTTAAATTGAGTTCATTTGGCAAGATGAAGGGGCCCGCAGGGCGCTCCGGTCACCGCATTTGTCTGGCTCACCGGGGGTGTCAGAGCCCCAGCTTGTCGCGCATGAAGGCGAGCGCCACGCTCAGCCCGTCGGGCGCGATACCGTGACCCGTTCCCTTCATGATGTGGGCATAAACGTCCTGCCAACCGGCCTCCTGCAGGGCCTCTGCCGCCTGAGGCAGCGACTGGGGCGGTACCACGTCGTCCATATCACCGTGCACCAGCAGCACGGGCGGCTTGACCCGCGCCTCATCGGCCAGCGTTTCGGGGGAAAGGAGACGCCCCGAAAAGGCGACGATCCCGGCCACACCGTCCTCGCGCCGCGGGGCCACGTGCAGGGCCATCATGGTACCTTGGGAAAAGCCGAAAAGGACGACCTGTTCCGGCAGAAGATCCTCATCCACCATCAGCGCATCCAGGAAGGCATTGAGGTCCGAAATCGCCTGCTGCATGCCCCGCTCCGATTCCTCTTCCGAGGATCCGTCGATCCAGGGAATGGGAAACCATTGAAAGCCGTTCGGCATGCCCGGCACGGTCTCTGGCGCGTCGGGGGCCACGAACAGGGTATCGGGCAGATGCTCTCCCAGTGGATCGGCCAGTCCCAGCAGGTCCGCGCCATTGGCGCCATATCCATGCAGAAAGATCACGGCGGACCGCGTCTCCCCCGACCTTGCCGCGCGCTTCTCGGCCTTTAGCACTCGTGTCATCACAGCCCTTCCCTGTTCTTCACCAGACGGTAGTAGGCAAAGAGCGCGCGGGCCGCAACCGACCGCCAGGGGGACCAGGCCTCCGCCCGTTCCGCCAACACCTTCGGCGCGGGCCGCTCCGGCAGGGCGTAAAGCGCGCGTGCCGCCTCCTGCAGTGCCAGATCGCCTGCGGGCAGGACATCGGCGCGGCCGAGGCAGAACATGACATATACCTGCGCGGTCCAGGGCCCGATGCCCTTCACCTCGCACAGACGCTCGATCACGGCACCGTCGGGCAGAAGCCGCAGGTGGCCATAGTCGATTCCCCGCTCCGCCAGCGCCAGCGCATAGCGCGCCTTGGCCCGGCTGAACCCCAGGGCACGCAGTCCCGCCTCGCCTGCCTTCTGCACATCTCCCTCATCGGCCACGCCCGCCGCCGCCATCCGCAACCGGATCGCGTCGGCGGAGGCAACACTGACCTGCTGGCTGACGATAATGTCCAGAAGCCCCTTGAACCCATCCGGCCTCAGTCGCAGGGGCAAGGTACCGATCTCAGAAATGGCGCGGCCCATGTGCGGATCCCTCTCAGACAGCCAGGCTGCCCCTTCGGCCAGATCGGCCTCGCTCCGGATGATGCGGTAACTGCTCACAAGGCATCGACCCAGGCCAGGGCATCGCGCACCTCCGCCACCTGCCGCACCCCCGCAGGCAGCGGGGGGCGATCGATCAGGATAACGCCCATGCCCAGCGCCCTTGCCGCATCGAGCTTGGGGCGGCTGGGATTGCCACCGAGGTTCCGGCAGATCAGCATATCAATCGCCAGTTCGCGGAACAGGGCCGTCTCCGTCTCCACCGTGAAGGGCGGCTGTCCGAAGATCAGTTCGACATATTCGTAGGGTGAGACCCGGTCATGCGGCGTGGTCTGGCGCAGGAACAGCCGTTCCCCCGGAAACT
>JABDKA010000059.1 GCA_013002405.1 Sulfitobacter sp.
GTCCAGCACGGTAACGGCATAACCCTTCGCCCCCAGCCGCATGGCCGCGGACAGGCCACCAAGCCCGGCACCTATGACGATGGCGCGCGCGTCGCCGGAAGTCTGAGAGTCGTTTGTCAACATGGGATCACTCTAGGACTGTCCAGTTTGATTTACAATATTTGCTTGGCCACCTTCCCAATTGGCGCGAATTCTGTAAACTTCAACTGACACTAAGGGACTCACAACGTGCAACAGGTGGTCAGCCTCACCTTCTACCGCTTCGACGGTCTGCTTGCCCGGGCATGGGCCTTTGCCATGATGGGCCTGGCCCGCCCGTCGATGGCGCGCCTGCCCGGAGTGGGCTTCTGGAAGCTTTGCGGCTCGGGCGTGGGCGAAGGCTTCACGCCCCTGCCCAACTTCGGCGTCTACGCCATCCTCTGCACCTGGCCCGATCTTGAAACCGCGCGGGCCGCCCATGCCACTGCCCCCATCTTCGCTCGCTACCGCAGACGCGCCTCCGAACACTGGACGGTCTACATGGCCACCGACAGCGTGCGCGGCGCCTGGTCCGGCGTGACCCCCTTCGAGCCGGGGCAGAATCAAGGCCCCGGCCCCCTTGCCGCCCTCACACGCGCCACGATCAAACCCGGCATCCTTGCCCGTTTCTGGGGCCGTGTACCCAACATCAGCCGCGTGATCGGCCAGGACCCCAACGTGATTTTCAAGATGGGGATCGGTGAGGTCCCCTGGCTGCACCAGGTCACCTTCTCGATCTGGCCCGATGCCATGCGCATGGCCAACTTCGCCCGCACCGGCCCGCACGCCGAAGCCATCCGCGCCGTCCGCGAAGAAGGCTGGTTCCGCGAAGAACTTTACGCCCGCTTTACTCTGCTCTCGGATGAGGGCACCTGGGGCGGCACCTCTCCCCTCTCCAGATACGAGGCCGCATGAAACAACCCTTCCCCTTCTCCGCCATCGTGGGCCAGCAGGACATGAAACGCGCCATGCTGCTGACCGCGATCGACCCCTCCATCGGTGGGGTGCTGGTCTTCGGTGACCGTGGTACCGGCAAGTCGACCGCCGTGCGCGCCCTCGCCGCGCTTCTGCCGCCCATCAAGGCGGTCAAGGCCTGCCCGGTGTACGGCGAAAGGATCGAGGATTGTCCGGCCTGGGCAGGCGTGACCAAAAAGGCCACACACCAGATCCCGACCCCGGTGGTGGACCTGCCACTGGGCGCGTCAGAGGACCGCGTGACCGGCGCACTGGACATTGAAAAGGCTCTAACAAAGGGAGAAAAGGCCTTTCAGCCCGGTCTGCTGGCCGCCGCGAACCGTGGTTACCTTTATATTGATGAGGTCAATCTGCTGGAGGATCACATCGTTGATCTGCTGCTGGACGTGGCCCAGTCAGGCGAGAACGTGATTGAACGTGAGGGGCTTTCGATCCGACATCCCGCGCGCTTCGTTCTCGTTGGCTCCGGCAACCCCGAGGAGGGCGAACTGCGCCCGCAACTGCTGGACCGCTTCGGCCTGTCGGTCGACGTCACCTCCCCCACCGAAGTGGCTGAGCGGGTCGAGGTCATCAAACGCCGCGATGCCTACGAGAATGATCACGCCGCCTTCATGCTGCGCTGGCAGGCGGAGGATGCGACCCTGCGCGACCGCATCCTGAAGGCGCGCAAGACCCTGAAAAAGCTCAAGACGCCCGATTCCGCGCTGGAGGACGTGGCCGCGCTCTGTATCAGGCTTGGCTCCGACGGGTTGCGCGGCGAACTCACGCTCTTGAAGGCCGCCCGTGCCTATGCCGCCTGGCGCGACGATACTGCGCTGACCCGTTCCCACATCCGCGCCACCGCGCCCCTGGCCCTGCGCCACCGCCTGCGGCGTGATCCGCTGGACGACGCTGGCTCCGGCACTCGTGTGACCCGCATCGTGGAAGACGTGTTGGGATGACCCCCTGGGCGCGTGCCACGACGGCCCTGCGCCTGACCTTCGCTGATCCTGCGGGCTGCGGTGGGCTTGCCCTGCGCTCCCGTCCCGGTCCCGCGCGGGAGGCGCTGCTGGCGCTGATCCCGGGCGATGTGTCCCGCCTGCACCCGGCCCTGCCGCTCGAAGCACTTGAGGGCGGCATAGACGTCTCAGCAAGCCTTTCGGGCACGACGCTGGTGCGCCACCGTGGGCTCCTGCAGGCGCGAAACCGGACACTTCTGCTGACGATGGCCGAACGTTGCCCGCCACTGATCGCCAGCCGCCTTTGCGCCGCGCTGGATCAGGGCCAGGGCCACCGCCTGATCGCATTGGATGAGGGGGTGGAAAGGGACGAACACCTGCCCCCGGCCCTGCAGGACCGGCTGGCCTTTCACGTATCGCTGGAGGGTCTGGGCCAGCGGGACATCGCGCCGACCGATCCGATCGCAAAAAGGCCGGTCAGCACCAAGTTTCTGCAAGCCGTCGAATGCCCCGAAGAGGCGCTTGAAGAGCTGGTGCAGCTTGCCGTTACGCTTGGTATCAACAGCCTGCGCGCGCCTTCGCTTGCCCTGCGCGCCGCGCGGGCACATGTGGCTCTGAACAGGCGGAACAGGCTCACATCGGAAGATATCCTGGTGGCCGCCGAATTGGTCCTCGCCCCCCGCGCCACGCGGATCCCACAGGAGACGCCGGAGGAACCTGAGGCGCCCGCCAAGACCCCACCCGAGGCCACGGCAGAGCGTGAACTGACAGCCTTGCCGCAGGAAATCCTGCTGGAAGCCATCAGAACGGCACTGCCAGCCGATCTGCTTGCAAAAAGCGGCTCTAACAAAGGTAAGAACGGCTTTGGGAGTGGTGCTGGCGCGAAACGTACGGGCAGCCGACGGGGCCGTCCCCTGCCCGCCCGTGACGCCACCCCTCGGGGCAAAGCCCCCCGCGTGGACCTGATGGCCACCCTGCGTGCTGCCGTGCCCTGGCAGACCCTGCGCCGCGCGCAAGGGTCGAATCGTCCAGGCCCCATCATCCGCCCCAGCGACCTGCGCTATCGCCGCTACGAAGAACTGTCCGACCGCCTGCTGGTCTTCGTGGTCGATGCCTCCGGCTCCGCCGCCCTTGCCCGCCTGGCCGAGGCCAAGGGCGCGGTGGAGATCCTCCTGTCCGAAGCCTATGCCCGGCGTGACCACGTGGCCCTGATCGCCTTTCGGGGTAAGGGGGCGGACCTGCTCTTGCCCCCTACCCGTTCACTGGTCCAGACCAAGCGCCGTCTGGCGGAGCTGCCCGGCGGTGGCGGCACGCCTTTGGCCGCAGGGCTGCAGATGGGCTGCGAAACAGCCTGCGGCGCCTTCCGCAAGGGGCTGAGTCCGGTTCTGATCCTTCTCACCGACGGGCGCGCCAACATCGCGCTGGACGGCAAGCCCGACCGCAAGCAGGCCGCCGAGGATGCGCAGCGCGTCGCGGCAGAGGTGGCGGCACAGGGGGTCGACAGCATCGTCATCGACACGGGCCGCAGGCCAGAGCCCGCCCTGCGTCAACTGGCGCTGTCCCTGCGGGGACAGTATGCGTCCCTCCCCCGCGCCGATGCGCGGGGGTTGTCCGACACCGTCAGCGCCGCCCTGGAGGGCTGAGCGCATGGACTGGGCGCGGCACGGCGCGGACTGGCCCCTGTCCGACCACTCCCGTTTTGTCGAGGTAAGGCCCCACCGGTGGCACGTACAGGAGATGGGCAAAGGCCCACTCCTGCTGCTGATCCACGGGGCCGGCGGGGCGACGCAAAGCTGGCGGCATTTCATGCCCCTCCTGTCCCGGCACTACCGCTGCATCGCGATGGACCTGCCCGGCCAGGGCTTTACCCGGTCCGGCGCGCAGGGCCGCTGTGGTCTGCGCCCCATGGCGGCCGATATCGTTGCCCTTTGCGAGGATCAGGGCTGGCAACCCGCCGCGCTCATCGGTCATTCGGCCGGGGCCGCGATTGCGCTTCAGATGGCGCGGGGCATGGACCCCGCCCCGCCAGTGATCGGTCTCAATGCCGCCCTGGGCAACTTCAAGGGCCTTGCCGGCCTGCTTTTCCCGCTGATGGCCAAGGCGCTTTACATGGCTCCCTTCGTGGCGCGGCTCTTTACCGCTTCGGCGGGCAATCCGCAGTCTGTAGTGCGGCTGATCGAAGGGACCGGCTCGCATCTGAGCCACGAGGATCTGCGCTGGTATCGGACACTGGTCGGCGATGAGATGCACGTGGACGGAACGCTTGCCATGATGGCCCAGTGGAACCTTGACCCCCTATTGCGCACCCTGCCCCGGCATCCCTCGCCCACGCTGCTGATCACAGGGGCAAGCGACAAGGCCGTGCCGCCCGACACGTCCCAGAAGGCCGCCTCCCGGATGCCCGACGGCAAGGCCCTGTCCCTGCCGGGACTGGGCCACCTGGCACACGAGGAGGCGGCGGCGGTTGTTCTGGAGCCTGTGTTGG
>JABDKA010000063.1 GCA_013002405.1 Sulfitobacter sp.
TCATTCACGCCAGCGCCTTCCGGCGGCTCAAGCACAAGACCCAGGTTTTTGTGGAGCATGAAGGCGACTATTACCGCACCCGGCTGACCCATTCCATTGAGGTGGCGCAGGTGGCGCGGACCATCGCGGGGGCCCTGGGCCTGAGCGGGGAGCTGACCGAGGCGGTGGCCCTTGCCCACGATCTGGGCCATACGCCTTTTGGCCACACCGGGGAGGATGCGCTGCATGCCTTGATGGCCCCCTACGGCGGGTTCGATCACAACGCCCAGGCGATCAAGATCGTCACCTCGCTGGAACGGCACTATGCCTCTTTCGACGGGCTGAATCTGACATGGGACACGCTTGAGGGGATTGCCAAACATAACGGGCCCGTAGTTGGCGATCTGCCCTATGCCCTGGCCGCGTACAACGCATTGCACGATCTGGAGCTTGAGACCCACGCCAGTGCCGAGGCACAGGTCGCGGCCCTGTCGGACGACATCGCCTATAACAACCACGATCTGCACGATGGCCTGCGCGCGGGCCTCTTTGCGGAGGAGGAGATTGCAGACCTGCCCCTGGTTGGTCCGGCTTACGCTGAGGTGGACAGGCTCTATCCCGATACCGATCCCTATCGGCGCAGGCACGAGGCGCTGCGCCGGGTTTTCGGCGTGATGGTGAGTGATGTTATCGAAACCTCGCAGATGCTGCTGGCCAATGCGGGCGCGCAATCGGCGGCGGAGATCCGGCATCTGGGTCGGCCGGTGATCCGCTTTTCGGACCAGATGTGGCAGGACATCGGTGCCATCCGGACCTTCCTTTTCAAACGCATGTACAGGGCTCCGTCGGTGATGGAGAAGCGGGCGGAGGTGACGCAGATAGTCGAGGACCTCTTCCCGCTCTTTCTGGAGGAACCGGATCTGCTGCCGCGCCACTGGGGACGCCAGATCGAGGCTGCGGGCAAGGATCGGACGGCGCTGGCCCGGATGGTCTGCGACTATATCGCCGGGATGACGGACCGATATGCCTACTGGGAACATGCGCGGCTGTTGGGAGGGCAGGGGACCAGCCCATCGCAGACCCGGACGTGATGCGGGGCTGCGCACTATAACGGAGCCCCGCTTGATTGACTGCCCCTGCCCAAGTGATACATGGGCGGCAACGAAGGACAGCATCCATGAACATCTTTGCCGATATCCGCAACCTGACCCTTGCCACGCTCCAGGAGATGGTGCGCGCGGGCGATCTGCCCGAAGGGCTGAATTTCGATCCCATCACGACCGAACCGCCACGCGATGCCGCCCACGGCGATATGGCGACCAATGCCGCCATGGTCCTGGCCAAACCCGCGGGCCTGAAGCCGCGCGATATCGCCGAAAGACTGGCCGCGCGGCTGGCGGAAAATGACCAGATCACCTCGGCCGAGGTGGCGGGCCCGGGTTTTCTGAACCTGCGCCTTGCGCCCACCGTCTGGCAGGGCGTCGCGGCTGCCGTGCTGGACGAAGGCACCGACTTTGGCCGCGCCACGCTGGGGCAGAGGAAGAAGGTCAATGTCGAGTACGTTTCCGCCAACCCGACCGGGCCGCTCCACGTGGGGCACACACGCGGTGCCGTGTTCGGTGATGCGCTCGCCAGCCTGCTGGATTACGCGGGCTTCGATGTGACACGTGAGTACTACATCAACGATGGTGGCGCGCAGGTCGATGTCCTCGCGCGCTCCGTCTACCTCCGGTATTTGGAAGCGCACGGTCAGGAAGTGGCCTTTCCCGATGGGACCTACCCCGGTGACTACCTGATTGCCGTGGGTGAGGCGCTGAAGGAGAAGGTGGGCGATGCCTACTTGAACCAGGGCGAAGAGGTCTGGCTTGAAGAGGTGCGCGATTTCGCGACAGAGAAAATGATGGACCTCATCCGGGCCGATCTGGCGGCGCTGGGCGTTCGAATGGATGTCTTCTATTCCGAGAAGTCGCTTTATGGCACAGGCCTGATCGAGGCCGCGCTGAAAGATCTTGAGGGCAAGGGCCTGATCTATGAAGGCGTGCTTGAGCCGCCCAAGGGCAAAAAGCCCGAGGATTGGGAGCCGCGCGAGCAGACGCTCTTCCGCTCCACGGCGCACGGGGATGACGTGGACCGTCCGGTCAAGAAATCCGATGGCTCCTGGACCTATTTCGCCCCCGACATCGCCTATCACTATGACAAGGTGCAGCGCGGGTTTGATGCCCTGATTGACGTCTTCGGAGCTGACCACGGCGGCTACGTCAAGCGGATGAAGGCCGCCGTTTCGGCCCTGTCAGATGGCAAGGTGCCGCTTGATATCAAGCTGACGCAGCTTGTGAAGCTCTTCAAGAACGGGGAGCCTTTCAAGATGTCCAAGCGGGCGGGGACCTTCGTTACCCTGCGTGATGTGGTCGATCAGGTGGGCCCCGACGTGACCCGTTTCGTGATGCTGACGCGCAAGAACGACGCCATGCTCGATTTCGACTTCGACAAGGTGTTGGAGCAGAGCCGCGAGAACCCGGTTTTCTACGTTCAATATG
>JABDKA010000067.1 GCA_013002405.1 Sulfitobacter sp.
CCTGCTGCATTCGCTTCAACAACGGTGTCAGAGTGCTGGAATCAAGCCCTAGCCGGGTGCCGATCTGTCCAACCGAAAGCGGCTCGCCTTCCCACAGCAGGACCAGAACAAGATACTGTGGGTAGGTGACCTTGAGCGGCTCAAGCAGCTGCGCGTAGAGCCTGCCGAGGGATTGCTGAAGTCCGTAGACATCGAAACAAAGCATGTCTTCCGGCGGAACGAGGGGCGATGTCATATGATACTCCTTTTCTACCGTCAAATTATATTGCACGCCATCTTATTGCAAGCTATTGACCTCCGACTTCGTCTCTTTTATATCGCACACCATTAAATAGCGTAGACTAAAATTGCGCGGAACTTCCACCCTTCTCCGGCATTGGGCCGCGAGGAAAACAAACAAAGGATCATTTAAATGACCATCAAGAAAAACGGCTCCGCCCGCTGGACCGGGAACCTGAAAGAAGGCAAGGGCTACGTCTCGACCGAAACCAAGGTGCTGGACGATCAGCCCTACGGGTTCAACACCCGTTTTGAAGACGGCAAGGGCACAAACCCCGAAGAACTTGTCGGTGCCGCTCATGCCTCTTGTTTTTCCATGGCGCTGTCGATGATCCTGGGTGAACACGATCTGACCGCCGATGAGATCAATACCACGGCGACTGTACATCTGGAGCAAAAGGACGGCGGGTTCCACATCCCGACCATCCACCTGGACGTGACCGCCAAGATCCCCGGTGCCACCGCCGAGCAATTCGCCGAAGCGGCCAACACCGCCAAGGAAAACTGCCCGCTCTCCAAGCTGATGACGGCTGAAATCACCATGGACGCCAAACTGGCCTGATCCATCACAAAGGGTCGCCTATCCGGGCGGCCCTTTCTCCTTCGCCGGATCCGGTCGGACCACCTTGAGCGGCAGATGTCTGGCCGCTCCATCACTCAGATCGATTCCTCGGCCCGGGTCCGCTCGTTTGCGCGCGCGCTGTGTCCTCTCGTACTTTAGTGGCGGAGATGGCGGCGCCCTTGATCCATGAACGTTCTCCGCCAAAGGGCCTCGAATGGCCTGGTTTGATTTCGCGGCCGACTTTCCGCGAACCGCCTGGGGCTATCTGTGAACTGGTAAGCCGCTTGTCCTGCGGTCTCTAACCCCCATATTGAGAGCATGATCCGCGTTCTACCTATCCTCTTGGCCGTCGCTTATGCGCTGGCGATGTACCGCTTCTCTGCCTGGCGCACGGCGAAGGAGTTGGACGCCCGTTCGACCGAACTGCTGGACCCGGCGCTCAAGAACATGAGCGATAAGATGGCCGGAGCGCTCGACCTGCCGCGCATCCGGGTGCACATCTACGAAATTGAGCCGGTGAACGGCCTTGCCGCCCCCGACGGACGGATCTTCATCACGCGGGGTTTCTATAAGAGATTCAAGGCAGGCGAGGTGACAGCAGAAGAACTGGCCAGCGTCATTGCGCATGAGCTGGGGCACGTGGCCCTTGGTCATTCGCGCCGCCGGATGATCGACTTCTCCGGTCAGAACGCGATGCGGACCGTTCTGGCCATGGTGCTGGGACGTTTCATTCCCTTCGTCGGGGTCTGGATCGCGAACTTCATCACTACGCTACTGGCCGCGCGCCTGTCGCGGGGGGACGAGTACGAGGCGGACGCCTACGCCGCTGCGCTGCTGACGAAAGCGGGGATCGGCGTTGAGCCGCAGAAGTCCCTTTTTCGCAAGCTCGAGGCCTTGACCCAGAGCAACGCAGGCAACGCGCCCGCCTGGCTTCTCAGCCATCCGAAGACGGATGAACGGATCGCGGCGCTGGAGAAGCTCGAAGCACGCTGGCAGCGGCAGATCGATGACTAACGCGTCAGGGCCTTGGCCAGCCGGGGCAGCCGAGCTTTCTTGAGCAGCGCGCGCATTTCCCAGTCTTCACCTGACAGGCGCCGTGCATCGGCCAGGACTTCCTCTGCGACTTCCACGATCTGGCGGTCATGCTGCGAAAGAAGCCCTATCAGATAGCTGTCGGGTTCGACACGGCTCAGCCCCTCTTCTACCAGCAGACCGCGCGGGAAATCCTTGGCGTTCAGGGTCATGATGGCATCCGCGCTGGCATCGACGGCGGTGGCCAGAACGTGAATATCATTTGGATCGGGCAGCCAGAGACGTTGCGCGACATGCGGCGCCGCGGGCCTTTCGGCTCCGGTCCAGGCGGCGCGTACCAGGGCGATCTCTCCGCGCGCCTGCGCCTCCCCTTGCGCACCGAGCTTAACCGCCGCGCGGGCCCACTCTTCCAATATCCGTGCTGACCAGACAGGTTCGAAAAGACCCCTGCCCGCAACCCCCAGCACCATGGCCCGCATCACCGTGGGATAGAGCACGCAGGCGTCGATCAGGATCCGATCCGCCATCAGAGACGGAAGAAAAGCGATTTCAGATAGCCACTTTCGGCAAGTTGCGGCAGCTGCGGGTGATCTGGCCCGGCAAAGCCGGTGTGCAGCAGGATCCCCCGCCGCCCCGCACGCCCGATCCCGCGGGCAGAGGCCGCGCGGAACTGCGACAGATCCGCAGCGTGAGAGCAGGAGCAGAGCCCCAGAATGCCATCCTCCGTCACCAGAGGGGCCGCCAGACGGGCGATCCGCTCATAGGCCCGCAGCCCCGCATCAAGTGCCTTTTTCGAGGGTGCAAAGGCGGGCGGATCACAGATCACAATATCAAACTGCGCGCCTTCCTGCCCAAGTGCCGCCAGGACATCGAAGGCATCCCCCTGCCGGGTACTGAACTGCGCCGCCTGCCCCATCGCCCCGGCCCCTTTGGCGGCCAGTGCAAGAGCGGGTTGGGACGAGTCCACCGCCAAAGCGCTTTCGGCCCCGGCGGCGAGTGCAGCGAGGGAGAAGCCCCCCACGTGAGCAAAGACGTCCAGCACCCGCTTGCCCTTCGCCAAAGAGGCCGCGAAGGCCTGGTTGGGACGCTGATCGAAGAAGAGGCCGGTTTTTTGCCCGCCAGTGAGGTCCGCCATGTAGTTGGCACCGTTCATCGGGACCGGAACGGGTGCATCCGGTATTTTGCCGATCAACACATCGGAGGAATCGTCAAGCCCTTCGAGCGTCCGGGTCCGGCCGCTCGCGTTCTTGAGTACTGTGGTCACGCCGGTGACTGCCACCAGCGCAGCCGTCAGGGGCTCCAGGAAGCTTTCGGCCCAAGCCGCGTTTGGCTGGATGACGCAGGTCTCGCCGAAGCGGTCGATGATCACACCCGGCAAGCCATCGGCTTCTGCATGAATCAGGCGATAGAAGGGCGCATCGAAAAGCTGGCTGCGCAGGGCAAGAGCGCGGGCAAGACGCGCCTCGAACCAATGCTGATCAACCTGCGCTGCGGGATCGGGGTCCAGCATGCGCACGATGATCTTGGAGTTCGGATTGACCGCGGCCAGACCCATGGGCGTGCGGTTGGCATCCTCCAGCCGTGCAAGGCTACCCGGCTGCAGGTTCCTGGTCCGGCGGTCAGTGACCAGTTCATTGGCATAGACCCAGGGAAAGCCGTGACGGATCGCCCGGGCGTTCGCCTTGGGCATCAGCCGGACGGTGGGAAGATCATCGGATGTGGAAAGGGGCGCTGTCATAGCGCCCCTCTAAGGAATTCACCGCGAATGTGAAAGGTCAGTTTTTCTGAGGCGCCAGCTGCGACAGTTCTGTGCCGGTCTGGGGCACCGACACTTTGAGCAACTCCTGCCGGATCACTTTCGCCAGATGGTCGGTCACGCGGACCTTTTGCGTCTGACCCTTGCGTTCCGCCTCCATTGCACGGTAACCGCCGAAGGCTTCAAGGTTGGCCTTGATCTCGCGGCTGGGCAGCAGGATCGCACCAGTCCGGGCGTCGCGAACCCGCATCCGGAAGTGCATATTGTGCACACCGCCGACGGTAAAACGGGTCTTTTCGGTGACCGAGTGGAAACGGATCACCTGGATATCTACAATGACGTCGGTCGCGCCCCGCATATCCCCTGCCGCCTTGGCAACGGCATTCTGATAGATGGCCTGGATCTGTGCATGGCGATCCCCGATCGGATCGCCGCGCCAGACGATGTCACCCAGAGGATAGAAGGTGTTGGCTTCACTCACTTTGAGTGAACGAGGAACATTCACCCCGACCTTTGCGACCTTGATCTGGGAGGTCTGCACCTGCCCGGCAGTCCGCACCACCGGCGCCGCCGGATAGGTCTGATTTGGTGCTGTTTCTTCAAAAGGAGCGTTGCGGCTGGCGATGTCCGGGACAGTGCCACAGGCAGAGACCATGAGGCCAAGACCCAGTGCCGCGATCAATTTCAGCGTCTTCATTTCACCCTCGCTTCCAACCGCTTTTGGCGCGGTCTAATTGTTGCGTTATTAGGGAAAATGCCGGACAAATGTGGCCCATTTATGTTCATATGTGACAAACAACTGGGGCATACTGCGCCGATTTAGCGGATGTTCATGGTCAGTTCCTGGGCCTGCTGCGCCACCCGCCCCGCCTGCGTGGGGCCGCCATAGAGCGCAACCCTTCCTTCATCACAAGGGTCATCGGGTGTTCTGGCGCCGTGCCTTCGTAACTTTTCAGCAAGGCCCTGATCGCGGTGCCCGTGTCTGTCTCCAGCGGCAGGCTCAGCGCCCAGTCCAGAAAGATGCTCCGGCATTCCCCTTCGGTAATCTCGGGGATGCGGTAGGCTTCGAATATCAGCCCCTTCGGATCATCGGCACCGCCCTTCACGTCTTCACTCCCGATTGTCCTTCTGCACGTATTTGCCAAGCGTGTCCGAGATGATCCGGCCCGCACGGTCGTAGTGGTTCATCATCAGCGCCTCGGCATCTTCGATTGCGTCACACCCAAGGGAACGCGCGACGAAATTGGCCCCCGCCTGGCCCAGCCTGTCGGTCTGCAAGGGGCCCGCCGATAGAAGCCGCCCCGCGCACTGAAGCGACCAGCAAGCGTCGTACGCTGCCCCGAGGGCCGCGCAGGCGTCGCTTCCGATCAGGCCAGCCGCCTCTGCAGCGGCGAGGCCGTCGGCAATCTGATGGGCCGTCCGACCGGCCAGCAGGGCACCAGCCTGGCCAAAAAGCTCGATGTCCTGCAATCGGCCCGGGCCGATCTTGGCGTCCCAGGGGCCAACCGGCGTCTTGACCGCCGCGATCCGCTGACGCATGTCGGCAACCTCCCGCATCACGCGGGCCGCATCACGGGGCAGCGCCAGGATTTCCGCGCAAAGAGCCCCGACATCGGCCGCAAGGTCGGGCGGCCCGGCCACCACGCGCGCGCGGGTCAGGGCCAGATGTTCCCAGACCCAGGCCTCGCTCCGCTGGTAGCCGTCAAAGCTGCGGAGCGACGTGGCCACGGGACCCTGATTGCCGGAGGGGCGCAGCCGCATGTCGATCTCATAGAGCTTGCCCTGACTCATCGGTGCCGTCATCGCGGTGATCATCGCCTGGGTCAGTCGGGCGTAGTAAAGCCGCGTGGGCAGCGGGCGCGGACCGTCCGAGCTTTCCTCTCCGGCCGCGTCGTATATCACCAGCATGTCCAAATCCGACGTCGCGGTGAGCCTGCCTGCCCCCAGCGACCCCATGCCAAGGATCACCGCCCCACGCCCCGGCGGGGGCCCGTGCCGCGTTTCGAATTGCGCAATGACCACCGGCCAGAGCGCTTGAAGCACCGCATGGGCCAGTTCCGCATATTGCTTGCCGGCGGTTTCCGCATCAACCAGACCGCGCAGCAGGTGCACCCCCACCCGGAAGTGCCACTCGCGCGCCCACCGCCGGGTCGTATCCAGCCGCGCCTCGTAATCGGGCTCCGCCAAGAGCGCCTCACTAAGAGCACTTGCGAGGGCTGCCCGACCCGGCCAGTCGCTGAAGAAATCACCCCCGATCACCGCATCGAAGACGCCCGAGTTGCGGGACAGGTGGCTGGCCAGGGCGGGTGAGGTGCTGATGGTGTCGATCAGCAGGTCGGACAGCTGCGGATTGGCCTGGAGGAGCGAGAAAAGCTGCACGCCCGCCGGAAGCCCCGCCAGGAAACCGTCGAAGGCAAGGAGCGCCTCATCCGGTTTGCCCGCCTCCGCCAGACGGTCCAGCAGCCCGGGCTTGAGACGTTCGAAAATCTCCGCCCCTCGGGCCGATCGCAGGGCCGCATAGCTGCGCCACCGGTCCATCACGCCGGGATCAAAGCTGTGTCCTTCGGCAACGCTCTCGGGTGCCGCGCGACTGCCCGCGAAGAAGCTTTCGGTCAGGCGATGCACCTCTTCGAGACGGGCACGCAGATCTTCGCGCAGAGTCGCGACATCAAGGTCCATCATCGCGGCGAGCCGGTCAAAGCCCTCATCGGTCTGGGGCAGATCGTGGGTCTGGGCATCGCGGACCATCTGCAGGCGGTGCTCAACCGTGCGGTGCGCACGGTAATGATCCGTCAGCGTAACGGCTACTTCGTCAGGCACCCAGCCCTTCTGCGCCAGAACGGCCAGCCCATCGCAGGTGCCGCGCGCCCGAAGCTCCGGATCGCGCCCGCCTGCGATCAGTTGCCGGGTCTGGGTGAAGAATTCGATCTCCCGGATGCCGCCCCGACCCAGCTTCATGTTGTGGCCGGGCAGCGTGATCGGGCCGCCAAGTCCCTTATGCTCACGAATTGCCAGACGCATATCGTGGGCATCCTGGATGGCAGCGAAATCAAGGTGCCTGCGCCAGACGAAGGGACGCAGGGTGCGCAGAAACCGATCCCCCGCCGCGAGATCGCCCGCCGAGGGCCGCGCCTTGATATAGGCCGCTCTTTCCCAGGTCCGCCCGAGAGATTCGTAGTACCTCTCAGCCGCCTCCATCGCCATGCAGACGGGTGTGACCGCCGGATCGGGCCGCAGCCGCAGGTCAGTGCGAAAGACATAGCCATCGCCGGTCATCTCGCTCAGCGTGGCGGACATGGCGCGGGTCGCCCGGACAAAGGCCGTGCGGGCGTCGTGGAAATCGGCCGGGTCAAAGCGGGTCTCATCGAAGAGGCAGATCAGATCGATATCGGAGGAATAGTTCAGCTCTGCCGCGCCCATCTTGCCCATGGCAAAGACGACCATGCCCGCGGCATCCGTCAGGTCTTCCTCCGTCATGCCCGGCAGCTTGCCCCGCCTGATCTGATGGGCGAGCGCCCCGCGCAGCGCGGCCCCGACGGCGGCATCGGCGTAGGCGGTAAGCACCCCAGTGACCTCTTCCAGGGACCAGGCACCGCCAAGGTCCGCAAGCGCCGTCAGCAGCGCGATGCGCCTTTTGCCGCGACGCAGACCGCTGGCAAGCTGGTCTGGTGCCAACTCTTGGATCTCTGCAATCGTCTTTGTGACAGCCTCTTCCGGATCCGCGACGGCGCTGGTCAGCCAGTCCGCCTCCTTTTCAAGGAGGCCCATGAGATATGGCGCGCAGGAGGCCGCCCCTACAACCAAGGCGCCCAGTTCAGCGGGGAGAGGGGCGGCCAATGCTGCGGCATCCGCTGCACGCTCCGCCCGGAAGGGTCGCGGGGCACGGGTGAGGCGAGAGGCGAGTGTCTGGATCATGCCGCAGCTTTGCGCCGATGGGCGGCAGGGGCAAGGGCCTAGAAAAGCGCGAATGGATCATCCAGCACGCCCACAAGGGGGAAGAGGAAATCACCGTTTACCGGGTCAAGCGCCTCGCGGTACAGGGTGTCGGCGGTATCAATGGCCGCATCGGTCGACGCAGCGGACCCATCGAAGAGCGACATAACCGCCTTGGCGTCCTCAACTTCGCTCATCCCCCTTATCACGGCAAAGTAGGCACCGATGTCCGCCTTGGTGGCGAGGTATTGCTGATCCAGCAGCGTCTGCGGCGTTGGTTCAGCCGGGAACTTCGCGCCGCCGATGATCGACAGGATGAAATTTGGCGGCGTGATCAGGGGGTTGTTGTCCAACTGGTTGACCCAGTACTCAAATCCGGCGGCATCGGGGCCCCGGCCCAGGACGTTCGAATAGACCGCCGTCACGAAGGCACCGGTGTCCTCGACGTCTCCATCGCCGTTTAGAACATTTGCATAGGTACCCTGAGTTTCAGGCTGCAGGAAAAAGCTTTCCGCCATCCGCTCAAGGGTCAGTCCGCGCGCATATTCACCGCCCCAAAAATAGAGGCCAAGGGCGTCGGGCGCGCGGTTGAAGTAGGCGATGTATAGCTCTGTAATATCTGAGAACTCCTGCGCCGTGAGCGAGGTAGGCCCGTCAAAGAGATCCAGCCGCATCGGCTGACCACCGAAAAGCGGGATCTCGCGGTCGAAATCCAGGCGTTCGACGCCAAGCAGAGTTTCCAACGTTCCCTCTGCGCGGTTTTGCAGGCTGATGCTTGTAGGGGTCAGGGTAAGGGTATGGCTGCGCTGGTCCCCTTCTATCTGGAACGTGTCAATCCCCGTACCCCCGAGGATCAGGTCATTCCCTGCCGTGCCGCTCAAAAGGTCGTTGCCGGCCCCGCCCTCCACCAGCGTTATATCGGGGTCGAAAGGCCGCAGTGCACCCGGCTTGGCGGGGATCTCGAATCCCGCAAGGTCATCGGAAAGCGTCGCCGACAGGGCGGTGTCGCGGCGCACGATGATCGCCGAAAGGCTGCCTTCCGTCAAAAGCCTGACCGCTTCCTCTTCATCCAGGTAGACCGGGTTGCCGGGATCGAGCCCCGCCCGTCCCAGATCGGCAAGGGCGCTTTGCGTCCAAACACTCCCGATCGTGAAACCGAAGGACCCCTTGCCGACAAGATCGGTGGTCTGTGCAAGGTCATCTGCCCGTCGCGTGATCAGGATGCAGGGCTCGATATTGTCAGTGGAGCTCTGAACGGTGTTTATCGCCTCCAACCGGACGACGGCCGCGTTATTGGTTTCATCCGCCTCCGGCACCGCTTCTTCGCTGTCCAGCAGGATGCCAAAGTTCAGCATCTCCGGCGCGTCCGGGAGCTCTGTCACGGCAAGTTCGCCCGATAAATCGATCAGAGTGCCCAGATCGAGACCGGCAAAGCTCAGGACCTTCAGCAGCCGGTCCTCTTCACCAATGATCTTATCGCTTGAAGCGTAGATGGAAATCCGAAAAGGACCTGCCGTGGCAGTCCCTGCATTGATGACAGTTCCGAAGAAACTCAGGCGCGTGTCGTCACCTTGCTGGACCGACACCGAAAAACCACCCAGCACCAAATCGGGGTCAACCGCCACGGTGAAGTCCCGCCCATGGTGCGCGGCTGATGCCAGCAGGCACGTAAGGAAGATCACGCATAATCACGCAGCACCGCTCCAAAAATCAAACCTACCCGATCCCTGTTCTAGGAGTCATAGGGTTGCGATTGAGTTAGAGCGCTGCACGAAGGAGGCCAATCAAGACCCAGATTTCATTAGGATCTTACGTTTCGATCAATCGTCGAGAAGGATGCGGGCCGCATTCCCCTTGTCATCATCGTACTGGTCCGAACGCACGGTCCAGAGAAAGGCCACGAGGCCAATACCGCCAAGAACCAGGGAAACCGGGATCAGGACAACAAGCACATTCATCTTACGGACCTCATGCGTTGGGAATTCGCCAGTACCGTAATCGAAGAAAGCGACATCGCCAAGGCCGCAGCAAGGGGCGTGGCGAAGCCTGCCAAAGCGATGGGCACTGCGATGACGTTGTAGAGGGTGGCAATTGCGAAGTTCTGCTTTGACAGGTGCTGGGTCGCGCGGGCCACGCGCAGCACCATGGGCAGATCAGCAAAGGTATCCTTCAAAAGGACGATGTCCGAAGCGCTGCGGGAGGCCTCCAACGCCGCTGCGGGCGCAATGGAGGCATGTGCGCTGGCCAGAGCGGCCGTGTCGTTCAATCCGTCGCCCACCATCAGAACGTGGCGCCCTGCGGCCTTCAGTTCATCGAGGCGGGCAAGCTTCGTCTCGGGCCTGGCCTCTGACAAGACGGGCAGGTTCAGCGCCTCAGCGATACGTTTGGCCGGGCCCGGCGCGTCCCCGGTCACGATCTCGGCGGGCAGGTCCAGGTCCGCCACAGCCTCCTTAACCCCTTCGCGCAGGGTCTCGGTTGCCTCGATGGCGCGCGGCGCACTGTCACCGAGCTTGAGGCCGAGCCCCGCGAAATCGGCCCCAATCCAGGATCCTCGGCCCAGTCTGACGGGCACTCCATCGCAATGGGCCTCGACCCCATGTCCGGACTGTTCCGTGATGTCGGTCAGAGTCGCGGGCCTCTCCCCCGCGAGCGCAGCAGCCAGAGCGCGTGACAGCGGATGGCTCGAAGCTTGGGCGAGGGCAAAGCCCACGGCCCTTTCATCCGCGCTCAGACCAGAGGTATCGAGCACCGCTGGGCGAGTGAGCGTGCCGGTCTTGTCAAAAACAACGTGGTCCGCCTCAGCCAGTCGCTCCAGCGCAGTGGCGTGCTTGACAAGGAACCCGGCAGAAAAGAGCCGACTGATGGCGGCTGTGCTGACCGCGGGCACGGCAAGGCCCAGGGCACAGGGGCAAGTAATGATCAGAACCGCGATGGCGACGTTCAGGGCATTGCGCACATCCCCGTCCCAGGCGACCCAGCCCAGGAAAGCGAAGAGCGCCAGCAGATGCACTGCCGGGGCATAGACCTGTGCCGCACGGTCCGCCAGGGCGGTATAGGCGTTACGCCCGTTTTCTGCCGTCTCCACCAGGGCGGCCATGCGGCGCAGCGTGGTGTCCTCGCCCACTGCCGTTGCGCGCAAACGCAAGGGGGCGGCCAGGTTGATTTCGCCGGCCTGCAGTGCTTCGCCCTCTGTCGCATCCACTGCGGCGCTTTCTCCGGTCAGGAAGGCCCGGTCCATCAGGGCACTGGCGCTGAGCAAGATGCCATCGACAGGCACCCGCGCGCCGGTTGGCACCTGCAGGACATCGCCTACGGCAACCTGGCTGACTGGGACGCTTCTCAGGCTGCCCCCCTCTTCAAGATTGGCACTGTGGGTCTCAAGCGCGGTCAATTCCTTGGCGGCAGAACGGGCGGCGGAGCGGGTCTGGTGGTCCATGTAGCGCCCGATGAGCAGGAAGAAGGTCAGCGACAGGGCCGCGTCAAAATAGGCGTGGGGGCCGCTGTTGAGGGTCTCGAAAAGCGACATGCCCGCTGCCAGGATGATGGCGAGCGAGATAGGCACATCCATGTTAAGCCGCCGCACCCGCAGGGCGGACCAGGCATTTTCGAAAAAAGGCTGGGCGGAATAGGCGACCACCGGCAGGGCGATGGCGGCAGAGATGAGATGAAAGAGATCGCGCGTGGCGTCCGTGGCCCCCGACCAGACGGCGACGGACAGGAGCATGACGTTCATCATGGCAAAGCCCGCCACCGCCATGCGGGTCAGCAGCGCTCGCCCCTGCTTGTCCTGAGCGCGGCCAAGAGCCTCCGAATCCAGCGGAAAGGCCTCGTAGCCAAGGTCATTCAGCGCCGACAGGACACGGTCAGGCGCGGGCGTTCCGGTCACTGAAAGCCGCTTGAGCGAGAGGTTCACGCGCACATCTGCCACGCCACGCACATCCGCCAGACCGCGCTCGATCTTGCCGATACAGGCCGCACAGTGAACCGAGGGGATGGAGAACTGAAGCGCCGGACCGGTGGCCACACCCTCCGCCAGGGGGGCGGCGGCGCAGGCAGGACAGGCGGCGGCGGTCATCCCGCGTTCCTGACGATGATGCGCTGCTGAAAGAGCGTCCCATCCTCAGCCCGCGCCCGCAGCCGCAGGTTCCAGTTGCCCTTGCCCGCCGTAACAGGCGCGCGCAGGGCCTTGCCGTCAAAGGTGAAGGTCAGGTCCTGATCTTCCGATACGTTGGTGGCCCGGCCAAAGGTTGCCTCTTCGATCCGTGGTGCAATGGCGCGTCCTTCTTCCAGGATGGTGAGACTCAGTTCACCACCCTCGACCTGCGCCGAGACTTCCCAGCCAAGGGCCAGCTGTGCCTCCCTCTGTCGG
>JABDKA010000162.1 GCA_013002405.1 Sulfitobacter sp.
CCCATGGGGTGGGCAGTGGCGTGGCACAGGGGCGGCAGTGCGGTCTTTTCGGCTTGAAGCTTTGCGCGCCCGCGCTCACTTTGGCGCAACCATGAACGGAGGCCGCCCATGAACATCCTGCCCATCATCGCCGCAAGCCAGGAGGAGCTTGAAAGACTCTTTCGCGATTTTCACGCCCATCCCGAGATTGGCTTTGAGGAGGTGCGGACAAGTGGCATCGTGGCCGAAAAGCTGCGCGAATACGGCGTTGATGAGGTTCACACAGGATTGGGCAAGACCGGTGTTGTCGCCCTGATCCACGGCAAAGGGCAAGGCAACCGGCGCGTGGGACTGCGGGCAGATATGGACGCCCTGCCGATCCACGAAAAATCGGGGCTCGACTACAGCTCCACCAACCCCGGCGTGATGCACGCCTGCGGGCACGACAGCCACACCACCATGCTGCTTGGCGCGGCCAAGCATCTGGCGGCGACCCGGGACTTCGATGGCACGGCAGTGATCGTCTTCCAGCCGGCCGAAGAGGGTCTGGGCGGTGCGCGCCAGATGCTGGCGGATGGGCTTTTCGAACGGTTCCCCTGCGACGAGATTTTTGGGATGCACAATGTCCCCAACGGCCAGCCGGGCAAGGTGGGCATCTGCAAGGGTCAGGCCATGGCGGGGGCGGCCTTTTTCGACATCCACGTCAAGGGCAAGGGCAGTCACGCCGCCCGCCCCAACGAATCGCGCGATGCGCTGCTGGTTGCTTCCTCCCTGGCCATGGAGGCCCAGACGATCCTCTCTCGCAATATTCCGGCGGACGAGGTTCTGGTCATGTCAATTACCCAGATCCACGCGGGGGCCGCCTACAACGTGGTGCCGGAAACAGCAGAATTGGCGGGCACGATCCGCTATTTCAAGGATGAGATTTACGAACTGGCAGCCAAGCGTCTGCAGCGGATCTGCGACGGTTTTGCCCTGTCGCACGATGTTGAAATCACTCTCGATCTGCGCAACGTCTTCGACGTGCTGATCAACGATGACGAGTTGTCGGATGCCTATATGGCCGCCGCCGCCGATATCGTGGGGCCCGAGAACCTCAACCCCAATGCCAACCCGGTGACGGGATCGGAAGATTTCGCGGACATGCTGCGGGTCATTCCGGGTGCCTATTGCACGGTGGGCCATGCAGGCACCATGCCGTTGCACAACCCCGAATTCCACCTGGATCCGTCGATTCTGCCGATCGGCGCCTCGGTTATGGCGCGGGTGGTGGAAAAGCGGCTGCCGCTGAACGCCTGAGGCAGGCAGCCCCGGATCAAGTCCGGGACCGCGTCAGGCCTGTCGCTTGCCGTAGTAGAGACCCACCACATGCTCGGCTTCGGCGAAGAAAAGCCAGCGTGAGGCGAGCACACCCGCGATGTGCAATAACACTGCAATCGCGGCGATCCAGTGACCGAATGGCAGGAGGAGCAGGAGGATCGGCAGGACGATCATCAGGCCGAGGGCGATGATGCGCAGTTTCCGGGCATGCTTGCGGCCAACTTCGAAGACGAACTCCCGCAGCAGGTAATTGGTGCCGGTATGAGGTGGCTCAAAAGCGCGGACCTTGCCGATCGCGCCCAACTGCGTTGCGCTTTCCAGATCGGTACCCGATTCCGACAGCGCCCGATCCCCCGCGCCCCAGGTCAGGATCTGCACAACACCAGCCGCAAGCAGCAGAACGATGGCCCAGGTGATTTGTCCGGCCAGAAGCGCACCGCCCGCGATGGAGAGCGATAGAAAGTAGAGCGGCGTCAGCATCGAATTCCAGCGCGGGATGGTCTTGAGCTGGGCATAGATCATTGAGGTGGTAAAGACCGTGGCGAGCGAAAAGAGCGCGCCGAGAAGGCCGAGGAGGGTCCAGTTCGCACCGAAGAACACCAGCCCCGCGCCGTAGAGCCCCATGAGAATGAGTGCGATCACGGCGCACCAGCCCTCACGGCTCAGCCAGCTGCTGCGCCACTGGGTGAAGGCCTTGAGCGCCCGTTCGGGATGGCCCAGGTGGAAGGTGGAAGAGATGAGCCCGCCCACAGCAAAGAGGTAGGCGATGGCGAAGAAGGCGAAGGCAACCCAGCCGGTGACCGCGGGAATACCAAGGCCCAGCCAGAAGAGCAGACCAAAGCCGAGGCCCGAGAAGCTGGAGAAGATAATGACTGAAGGAGCGGGATGCATCAGAGTTTCTCCAAAGCCTTGTCGAGCCAGCCGATGAAGCCCTTCGGCTCTTTCACGACAGGTTCGAGGTAGGGAGCCAGTACGTCGATCTCGGGCAGGGCATCGCGTGGACGGGGTGGCAGGTATTTGTTGACCGGTTTGGTCCCCTGTTCGGGCATCAGGTCCAGGCCGCCGCGTTCGGCAACCAACTGGCTCACCGCGCTGTCCGGATCACCCAGATCGCCGAAATGCCGCGCCCCGGCGGGGCAGGTGCGCACGCAGGCGGGCTCACGATCGACCTCGGGCAGGTTCTCGTTATAGATACGATCCACGCAGAGGGTGCATTTCTTCATAACCCCTTCCTTGGCGTCCATTTCACGTGCGCCGTAGGGGCAGGCCCAGGCGCAGAGGCCGCAACCGATGCAGTCGCTCTCGTTCACCAGGACGATGCCATCCTCGACCCGCTTGTAGCTTGCCCCGGTGGGGCAGACGGTGACGCAGGGCGCGTCCTCGCAGTGCAGGCAGGACTTTGGGA
>JABDKA010000124.1 GCA_013002405.1 Sulfitobacter sp.
TGAAGTCACCGAAGTACTTCGTGATCGCCGCCGTCAGCGTCGTCTTGCCGTGGTCAACGTGGCCAATCGTGCCAATGTTGACGTGCGGCTTCGTGCGTTCAAACTTTTCCTTTGCCATGGTGTTGGCTCCTTTGAATTTAGGGACGGTGCGCAGGACTGCGCACCCTACGGGTTGGTGTAGGGTGCGCCTTTACGGCGCACCGTGGGTTACGCGAACTTCGACTGGATCTCTTCAGAGATGTTCTGCGGCACGGCCTCGTAGTGGTCGAACTGCATGGTGAAGTTCGCACGACCCGAGGACATGGACCGCAGGGTGTTGATGTAGCCGAACATGTTGGCCAGTGGCACGAAGGCGTCGATGGCGATCGCGTTGCCGCGGGTGTCCTGACCCTGCACCTGACCGCGGCGGGACGTGAGGTCACCGATGATACCACCGGTATACTCCTCAGGTGTCACCACCTCGACCTTCATGATGGGTTCCAAGAGCTTGGCTCCGGCCTTTTTCATACCTTCGCGCATACCCATGCGTGCGGCGATTTCAAAGGCCAGAACAGAGGAGTCCACATCGTGGAACTTGCCGTCGATCAAGGCCACCTTGAAGTCGATCACGGGGAAGCCCGCAAGCGGACCGCTATCCATGACCGAGTTGATGCCTTTTTCCACACCGGGAATGTATTCCTTCGGCACGGCACCACCGACGATCCGGCTCTCGAAGGAGTAGCCCTCGCCTGGCTCGGTCGGAGACAGGATCATCTTCACCTCAGCAAACTGACCGGAACCACCGGACTGCTTCTTGTGGGTGTAGGTGATCTCGGCTTCCTTCGAGATCGTCTCACGGTAGGCCACCTGAGGTGCGCCGATGTTGGCCTCAACCTTGAATTCGCGCTTCAGACGGTCGACCAGAATGTCGAGGTGCAGTTCGCCCATGCCCTTCATGATGGTCTGACCGGACTCGATGTCGGTCTCCACCCGGAAGGAGGGGTCTTCTGCGGCCAGACGGGCCAGGCCCGCGGACATCTTTTCCTGGTCGGCCTTGGTCTTGGGCTCAACCGCGATCTCGATCACCGGATCGGGGAAGGTCATGGTTTCCAGAACCACCGGTTCCTTATCCGAGCAGAGCGTATCACCGGTCGTCGTGTCCTTGAGACCCGCCAGCGCGATGATGTCTCCCGCGAAGGCCTCTTCGATCTCCTCGCGGTTGTTGGAGTGCATCATCATCATGCGGCCAACGCGCTCTTTCTTGCCCTTGGTGGAGTTGAGCATGGTGTCGCCCTTCTCGAGCGTACCGGAGTAGATGCGCGTGAAAGTCAGCGAGCCGACGAAGGGGTCATTCATGATCTTGAAGGCAAGGCCGGAGAAGGCCATGTCATCGTCCGCGCGGCGGGGGATGTTACGGGTTTCCGTTTCATCGCCCGGCTTGAAGCCCATGTAATCAACCACGTCCAGCGGGCTGGGCAGATAGTCGATCACGGCGTTCAGCAGAGGCTGGACACCCTTGTTCTTGAAGGCGGAGCCACAGAGCACGGGAATGAACTTGATCGCCAGCGTGCCCTTGCGGATCAGCGCGCGCAGTGTATCGACGTCCGGCTCAGCACCGTCCATCAGATAATTTTCCATCGCTTCATCGTCCATCTCGACCGCGGTCTCGATGAGTTTGCCGCGCCATTCATCGGCCTGCGCCTTGAGGCTGTCGCGGATGTCGCGCTGTTCCCAGGAGGCACCCAGATCTTCGCCGGCCCAGACCCATTCCTTCATTGTGACCAGGTCGATCATGCCTTCCAGCTCGTTCTCGGCACCGATCGGGATCTGGATGGGCGCAGGGGTTGCACCGGTACGGTCCTTGATCATCTTCACACAGTTGAAGAAGTCGGCACCGATCTTGTCCATCTTGTTGACGAACACGATGCGCGGGACCTTGTAGCGGTCAGCCTGGCGCCAGACGGTTTCGGTCTGGGGCTCGACACCGGCGTTGGCGTCAAGCACGGCAACGGCACCGTCGAGCACGGCCAGAGAGCGCTCGACTTCGATGGTGAAGTCCACGTGGCCGGGGGTGTCGATGATGTTCATCCGGTACTTGGTGTCGGAGGTGGCGTCAGCCGTCGGCTCTTCCTGGCGCTGCCAGAAGGTCGTCGTCGCAGCCGACGTGATGGTGATGCCGCGTTCCTGCTCCTGCTCCATCCAGTCCATGGTGGCCGCACCGTCGTGCACCTCACCGATGTTGTGGGACTTGCCCGTGTAGAAAAGGATGCGCTCGGAACAGGTGGTCTTGCCGGCATCGATGTGGGCCATGATGCCAAAGTTGCGGTAGCGTTGAAGCGGATAATCGCGTGCCATTTGTAAAGCTTCCTTGGAGGTCTTGCTTTTAATAGGGTCAGGGGCCCAGCGGATCCGGGCCCCGATCTTGGTCGGCGGACAGTGCCGCCGCTCTTACCAGCGGTAGTGGCTGAAGGCCTTGTTGGCGTCTGCCATCTTGTGGGTGTCTTCGCGCTTTTTCACGGCAGTGCCGCGCGATTGGACAGCATCCATCAGCTCGCCCGCCAGGCGCTCTTCCATGGTGTTTTCGTTGCGCGAACGGGATGCCTTGATCAGCCAGCGAATGGCCAGGGCCTCACGGCGCTCGGGGCGGACCTCGACGGGCACCTGGTAGGTCGCACCACCCACACGGCGGGAACGGACCTCAACGGATGGTTTGATGTTGTCGAGCGCTTCGTGGAAAA
This sequence comes from Sulfitobacter sp., assembly GCA_013002405.1. Taxonomy (GTDB): domain Bacteria; phylum Pseudomonadota; class Alphaproteobacteria; order Rhodobacterales; family Rhodobacteraceae; genus Sulfitobacter. The sequence continues at coordinate 2,718 of JABDKA010000124.1, forward strand.
CCTCGATCGGTGCGCGCTTGATCTTTTCCTCAACGCGGGACATGGCGTTGTAGACGATACGCTCTGCGACCGACTTCTTGCCGTCGATCATCAGGTTGTTCATGAATTTGGTCAGAACCAGATCGCCGTACTTGGCGTCTGGCAGAACTTCGCGCTTTTCAGCTGCGTGGCGGCGTGACATGGGCTTGTCTTCCTCTTGGCGGGTGGTGCGCAATAAATGCGCACCCTACGAATGGATGGGTAGGATGCGCAGTCACTGCGCACCTCTGCTGAAATTACTTGGGACGTTTCGCACCATACTTGGAACGGCGCTGCTTACGGTCCTTGACGCCCTGGGTGTCAAGCACACCGCGCAGGATGTGGTAACGCACACCGGGAAGGTCCTTCACACGGCCGCCGCGGATCAGCACAACGGAGTGCTCCTGCAGGTTGTGGCTTTCACCAGGAATGTAGGAAATCACTTCGTACCCGTTGGTCAGGCGCACCTTGGCAACCTTCCGCATGGCCGAGTTCGGCTTCTTGGGCGTCGTGGTGTAGACCCGGGTGCAGACGCCGCGCTTTTGCGGGCACTGCTCCAGGTGCATGGATTTGGATGTCTTGCGCTTTGGCTGCCGCGGCTTGCGGATCAGCTGTTGGATCGTTGGCATTCCGGTTTTATCCCCGTCTAAGCTCTACATAGGTCGCACGAGGCGGGCCCCATGCAGGTTCAAATTTCGGCGCTTCACAACAGGTGAAGCGATGGTTCAGGTCCCGTCATTCCACGCGGCTTTCAAAGCAACGCGAAAACACCGCAACGTTCCCGTACCGAGGTGAACGTGGCGGTGGGGCTACAGAGGATCGGGTCAGCATTAGACCGGATCTTGACCACTCAGGTTATGATTTCGATAGGCAGGACAAACCCCGCCGACGAGATGTGGCGCGTATATGACCTTCGGCGGAGGGTGTCAACAGCGCCTTCGGGCTTGGCTTGACCGCGCGCCAAATGCTGCTTGCCACCCTATCGCGGCTGCCTGCATAGTCCCTGCACCCTAAAGGCGCGGAAAGGGACAGAGCAGATGCAGGCCATTGGATTGTGCCGGTTCTCCTATCCGGCGCTTGGCGGATTTCAGGTGGAGCACGAGACCATCGAAGAGCGGATTGCCTACCTCTACGATGAGTCCCGGCTTGAAGAACGCTTCCGACTGCTCAAAACGGTCGCCCTGCCTTGCCTGCGGGCGCAGACCGATCCCGATTTCACGCTTATCATCGTGATTGGGGACCAGTTCCCGGCACAGCACGAAAAGCGGCTTGAGGCGCTGATCGCGGATCTGCCGCAGGCGCTCATCCACAAGGAACCACCGCGCAAGCAGCGCGAGGTGATGAAGGAGATCCTGAACGACGCGCGGCTCGACCATTCAAAGCCCTGTCTGCAGTTCCGCTACGACGACGACGATGCGGTGGCCGTGGACTTCATCGCGCGCCTGAGAAAGGCGGCGGAGGATTGCGCCCCGCTGCTGGCCCAGCACAAAACGGTGGCCTTCGACTGGAACCGGGGGCACGTGGCTGAATTCGGTTCTGGCGGTATCGCAGCGGTCGAGATGTTCCGGCAGTTCTATGTCGCCTCGCTCGGCATGTACATCAAAGGGAACTGCCCCCTCACGATCATGAACTTCGCCCACGAGAAGATCCCGCAGTTCATGCCAGCGGTCAGCCTGTCGGAGCCGGACATGTGGGTACGGAGCCACAATGGCTACAACGACTCGCGCCAGAAGCCGGTGAAGGCCATTCCGGTCACGCCGCTGGATGCAGAAGGCGAGCGGCTCTTCAGAGAACGCTTTGCCATTGATGCCGAACACGTCCGGCGGGTCTTCTCAGGCCCGTGAAACCTTCCGCTCGCGGTAGAGCGTGAAGATCCCGGTCGAGACCACGATCGCGGCGCCCAGCAGCGTCAGCCAGCCGGGCCATTCCCCAAAGACGATGAACCCGAGGATCAAGGCCCATATCAGACCGGTATAGCGAAAGGGTGCCGTGAAGGAGATATCGCCGGTCCGCATCACCTGAATGGAAAAGAAGTATCCACCCAGAATAAAGACGGCGGAACTCGAGATCAGCAGGCCCGCCTCTACGGTTACGGAAACCCACTCTTCGGTCAGGGAAGCCAGCCCCGCCGCCCCCATCACCGCAAGGGCCGTGACCAGAGTGACCGTCATAGAGGGCACGATTGGGGACAATTGTCGTGTTGCCAGATCCCGCAGGGTCACTCCGACGACCGCGACAAGTGCATAAACCGACCAGATATTGAACCCTTCCGCCCCCGGTTTGACGATCAGCATCACGCCAATGAACCCGATCCCGATCGCCAGCATCCGCCGCCACCCGACCGCTTCCCGCAGGATCAGCGCAGAGGCCAGCGTGACGGCCAGTGGCACCACCTGCAAGATCGCGGTCACGTTTGCCAGGGGCATGTTCACCAGCGCGGTCAGGAAGAAATAGGCAATCACCACCTCCGTTCCGGCGCGAAGGCCCATGAACATCCAGTCACGTCTTTCGATGTTGAAATGCAGCGGACCCATACGGCCCCTGGTAAGAAGGATCAGCAAGGAGGTGATGGCGGAGCGCAAAAAGATCAACTGAAAAAGCGGCACAGCACTTGCCGTGAGTTTCAGCAAGGTATCGTTCAGCGTGAAGCAGGCCATTGAGGCCATCATCAGAAGCGCACCGGCAAGATTGGGGGTCATTCGGTGTCACTTCCCGGCTTGGCCTTTCGGCGCAGGCTAGGTCAAAGCCCGCCCGGCGAAAAGCCCCGGCCTTGTGCGAGCCCCCAGATCGGGTAAGCTTTCCCTCGCCTATTCATGTGCGGCTAGGGTTCCGCTGCCCTTTCGGGGGCGGGCTGGTCCGAGCGCCGCTATGAGCCGTTGGCGGACACCCGAGGAGCAAACGACCAGAGGGGATGAACAGGGCGCGACGTTGCGCGTCTGAATATCTGTCTGGGAAAGATCTCATGCCTCTGTCTGGTCTCCTGCTTGTCCTTGCCGCCGCGGTCTGCCACGCCACCTGGAATGTCTTTGTCAAAAAGGTTGGGGGCGGCCCGGTCTTTTTGTGGCTCTTCTCCCTCATTGCGAGCCTGATCTATCTGCCCTTCGCACTCTTCATCCTGCTGGCGGAGAGGCCCGCCTTCGACCCAATGCAGATCCTCTTCATCCTGGGCAGTGTCCTTCTGCATCTCGGCTACTTCTCACTGCTGCAAGCGGGCTATCGGCGCGGTGATCTGTCGGTGGTCTATCCGACGGCACGGGCAACGGGGCCACTTCTGTCCAGTGCCTTCGCCGTCCTCCTTCTGGGTGAAAGCCTGAGCTGGCAGCTGGCACTCGGTGGTCTGATTATCGTTTTCGGCGTCATGATGCTTGGCGGCGGCTTCCGGTCCAGCGGGCGGCAGGTGTCTGTTTCGATCCTCTTCGGGCTGGGTGTGGGGACCCTGATCGGCAGCTATACGGCCTGGGATGCCTATGCCGTCTCGGTCCTGCTGCTTCCCCCGCTTCTGATGGACTATGCCATCACCTTTGGACGGGTCATTCTTCTGGCACCTGTCGCCCGCCGGAACTGGACTGAAGTGCAGCGCCAGTGGCAATTAGAAAGGACCGCGCTTTTCGTTGTCGCCGTCTTCAGCCCGCTTGCCTATATCCTGGTGCTCTACACCATGACCTTCACGCCGGTGGTC
>JABDKA010000130.1 GCA_013002405.1 Sulfitobacter sp.
ACGGGTGGCGAAATGGCGGATCGCCACGCCGATGGCGACGGGCAAGGTGGTGATCAGGAACATCGCCAGGGCAAGTGAGGTGACGGAGACGGGCGGTGCCGCGTTGCCCATGAAATGGTCTACCGCCCAGGCAGCAAGGATCGGCACGGTAAGGATGCTGAGAAGTGAGATGATGGCTGTCAGAGAAACGGAAAGGGCCACATCGCCCTTGGCAAGCTTGCTGATGATGTTCGAGGTCACCCCACCCGGGCAGAGGGCCAGCAGAAAGACACCAACGCCCAAGGCACCCACCAGTCCGAAGACGCCCGTGATGGCAAGAGCCGCTATTGGCAAGAGCAGCACCTGGCTGACGGCACCAATGGCGAAGGCCTTCGGCCGTATTGCCACCCGCGCGAAGTCGGCCAGGGTCAGGCCGATCCCCAGGCTCAGCATGATAATGGCGAGGGAGATGGGCAGGAGGACGTTTATCAGGATATCCAAGGAAAAACTCCATTGCGCGCGCCGTCAGAGCGGCCAGAAGACCAGGATCGCGGGGATCGAAACAGCGACGATGATGATCTCCAGCGGGAGGCCCATGCGCCAGTAGTCCCCGAAGGAATAGCCGCCGGGGCCCAGGATCAGGGTGTTGTTTTTGTGCCCGATGGGGGTGAGGAAAGCCGCCGAGGCCGCCACCGCCACGGCCATCAGGAAGGGGTCCGGCGATACCCCGAGGCTTTGCGCCATCTGGATGCCGACGGGGGCCGCAACGATGGTGGTGGCGGTATTGTTGAGAACATCAGACAGGGTCATGGTGACCACCATCAGCACCGTCAACACGACCCAGGGGGCCATGCCTTCGGTCAGGCTCACCAGCGCGCCCGCGATCAGTTCGGTCCCGCCCGAGGTTTCTAACGCCGCGCCCAGCGGGATCATGGAGCCCAGAAGAACCACCACGGGCCATTCGATGTGGGTATAAAGCTCTGTCAAGGGCACGATCTTGGCCAGCACGTAGGCCACCACTACCAGCCCCAGCGCGACGGGCAGATAGATCAGCCCGACGCTGGCCGCCGTCACGGCCGCGCCAAAAAGGCCGATGGCAAGCCAGACCTTCGCATTCTCGGTTACCGCAAGACCCCGGTCGGCGAGCGGCAGTACGCCCAGCCAGTCGGCAACGTGGGCTGCCGTGTCGCGCGGCACGAGAAGCAGCAGGATGTCGCCCGGTTCAAGGACCGTCGTGCGCAGGTGCGTGGTGATTTTGCGCCCCCGGCGGGAAATGCCCAGAAGGACGCTGCGATGCCGCCAGATCAGGCCGACGGCCTGAGTTGTGCGGCCATTCACGCGGGAGGTGTCGGTTACGACGACCTCAATGATTTCAACGCCTTCACCGCCTGCCTTCAAGTGCTCTTCGCGCTCTGTGTCTGCCAGCCCAAGGTCCAACGTGCTGCGAAATTCATCGAGCGCTTCCGGCGCGGCCTCAAGTACGATTGCGTCACCGGCCTGCAAGGGTGTATTGCGGGCCGAACCGTACCGCCGTTTTCCGTTACGCATCAGACCCAGAATGACAACGTCCGCTTTCGCGGCGACCTCCTCCAACTCTCCCAGTCGCTTGCCGATCTGCGCGCTCTTTTCTGGCACGACCAGCTCGGCGATATATTGCGCGATGTCCTCGGCATCGAGCGATGGATGTTCCCGCGCAGGGATCAGCCGCCAGCCGACCAGCGCCACGAAGGCAAGCCCCGCGATGGCCGCCACGCCGCCAACGGGGGCGAAGTCGAACATCCGAAACGGGGCTCCCAAGGCATCCTCCCGGATTGATGCAATGATGATGTTGGGCGGCGTGCCGATCAGCGTGACCATGCCGCCGAGGATGGTCGCAAAGCTCAGCGGCATTAGGCTCAGCCCCGGTTGGCGGCCCGCCTTGCGCGCGGTCTGGATGTCGACGGGCATCAGCAGGGCAAGTGCCGCGACATTGTTCATGAAGGCCGACAGGATCCCGCCCACGGCCCCCATCAGCGTAATGTGAGCGCCAAGTGAGCGCGAGGCATCTACAAGTGTGCGGGTGATCAGCAGCACCGCGCCTGACCGCACAAGCCCCGCAGAGACCACAAGCACCAGTGCCACCACCAGCGTGGCGGGATGACCGAAGCCGGAAAAGGCATCCTTGGTGGGCACGACCCCCAGTACCACCCCGAGCATGAGGGCGGAAAAGGCAATGATGTCATAGCGAAACCGCCCCCAAAGAAGGAGGCCGAAGACCGCAGCGAAGAGGGTGAAGAGGATGATCTGGTCAGGGCTCATCCCCGTACCATGTTTGAGGGAACTGCTGAGAGCAAGCGAAGACTGCCCCGCAAGAGTGGCCTTCAGGGCCCTCATCGGGCAGATACGCAGGAGACGCTATTTCCCGCAGATGAGGCGCTTGCGGCCCTGGCAAAGCCTGCCGTATAAGCCCCGAAAACGCAGAACCGAATGACGGAGGCAAACCATGGCCGGCCACTCAAAATGGGCGAACATCCAGCACCGCAAGGGACGCCAGGATGCGGCGCGCTCCAAGCTCTTTTCGAAGCTCTCCAAAGAGATCACCGTTGCCGCCAAGATGGGCGATCCCGATCCGGACAAGAACCCGCGCCTGCGCCTGGCGGTGAAGGAAGCCAAGTCCAGTTCCGTACCGAAGGACGTGATCGATCGTGCGATCAAGAAATCGCAAGCGGGCGAGGGCGAAGAGTACGAAGAAATCCGCTACGAAGGTTATGGCCCCAACGGGGTCGCCGTGATTGTCGAGGCCATGACCGACAACCGCAACCGCACCGCCTCCACCGTGCGGTCCACCTTCTCCAAGAATGGCGGTAATCTGGGTGAAACCGGCTCCGTAGGCTTCATGTTCGAACGCAAGGGCGAGGTAACCTATCCTGCGGAGATCGGCGATGCCGATACGGTCATGATGGCCGCTATCGAGGCGGGCGCCGAGGATGTAGAAAGCTCAGACGATGGCCACGTCATCTGGTGCGCGGATACAGATCTGAACGAGGTGTCGAACGCGCTTGAATCGGAATTGGGTGAAAGCGAATCCACCAAGCTGGTCTGGCGGCCCACGACGACAACAGAGATGGACCTCGACAATATGCAAAAGCTGATGCGGTTGGTCGAGGCGCTGGAGGACGATGACGACGTGCAGCGGGTGACAACCAATTTCGAGGCCACAGATGAGGTCATGGCGCAGCTTTGAAGAGCAACCCCAGTGCAAACAAGAAAAGCCGCCCGGTTGGGGGCGGCTTATTCAATTTCAGAACAGCATTCAGTGCAGCCTGGGCGGCTTAGTCCGCCAGACAGAAAAAGCTGAACCAACCCGGACGCGGCGCTTTGGACGCGTCTGTCTTGGCGGGGCGCTGCTGCACGATGTGCGCAAGGGTTCGTTTGACTGCGTTCAGTTTCTCGCGGTCGGCGCTCCCGCCCGCTTCAGCCTGCACGTGCAGGATCTTTGTCTGCGTGTGCAGGGCCGCCTCGATCACATCGAGCTGCTCTGGGCTGATTTCCAGCGGTTTTTGTCTGCCCAACATGACGGTCTTTCTTAAAACTCTCACCCCCACATAGGATGCACGATAGGGTTACGCCAGACGTTGCAGGTTGGTTCACCGCTTTTTGTGGTTTTTGTGAGTTACCTCAGGGCAGTGGCAGAAGTTTCGCACGTGCCTCGGACCGGATCCGCCGGGTCAGGTCTGCCAGGGCAGGGGCCATCAGCCGGCTCACCTGCCAGTAGAGCGGCGTATCGAGCGGTTCATTCTCGGCCAGGAGCACCAATCTGCCAGCCTCAATGTCGGGCTGCACCAGCGAAAGCGGGTTCATGCACCAGCCAAGACCGTGGAGTGCCGCGTCAATGAAACCATGGGTCGATGCCAATTGATGGCTGGGCGGATGTAGGGCCTTGCCGGTGATTTGTCGCAGCCAGCGATGCTGCAACTGGTCTTTCTCCGAAAAGGTCACAACCGGCGCGCGGGCCAGCGCACGGATCGTGACGCCCTTGCCGAAGTGCCGGTCCAGAAAGTCTGGATTGGCCGTCGCGACATAGCGTAGCGCGCCCAAGGCGTGGCTGTCGCACCCCGGTGCCGGACGCGCCGTACCGGTGACCGCGGCGCTGACGGTACCACGGCGCAGCCAATCGCCCGAAGTATCCTGATCGTCGATCCTCAGATCGAAGAGCAGATTGGGTGCCCCCGCCAGGGCGGGGATCAGCCAGGTTGCCAGACTGTCCGCCGGAACCGCCAGGGTCAGCCGCGGGGCAGGGCGGTACGCCGCGGAAACCTCCCCCAGCGCCTGAGCTTCGAGGAGGGCGAGATCCTCCGCGAATTTTGCCAGCCGCGCGCCCTTTTCGGTTGCTGTGGCGGGGTTGGTCCGGTTGACCAGCGTGGCGCCGACCCGTTCCTCCAATGCCTTGAGGCGCTGGGAAATGGCCGAGGGGGTGACGTTGAGCACCCCTGCCGCCGCCTCAAAGCTTCCCTGTCGGAGGATCGCGGAGAGGGCGGCAAGCTGAAGGGGATCGAGAGACATTAGCCAAACTTATCCACGGTAAGCATATTGAATTTGTGTAATCCCGGCATCGGCACTAGTCAAACGACACAACTCATCAAGGCAGGCATCCATGCTCCTCTCCCTCACCTCCGGCTATATCCTCAGCCTCACTCTGATTCTTGCTATCGGCGCGCAGAATGCCTTTGTCCTGCGCCAGGGTCTGCGGCGCGAGCATGTCTTCTGGGTCTGTCTGACCTGCGGCCTGTCGGATGCGGCGCTGATCACTGTGGGTGTCGCGGGGATCGGGGCCCTGTCCGCTGCGGCCCCTTGGTTCGAAAGCCTGATGCGTTATGGCGGTGCGACTTTCCTGATCTGGTACGGCGCGCAAAATGCCCTGTCAGCCTGGCGCGGCGGCAGCGTGCTGGTCACCGATGGCAAGGCTGCGCAAAGCCTGCACAAGGCCATCCTGACTTTGCTCGCGCTCACCTGGTTGAACCCCCACGTCTATCTCGACACGGTGGTGCTGATCGGCTCCATCTCCGCGCAGTACCCTGACCGGCTTGCCTTCGGCATCGGGGCTGCGCTGGCCAGCGTCAGCTTTTTCTTCGCCCTCGGGTACGGCGCGCGGCTGCTCAGCCCGATCTTCGCCCGCCCGGGGAGCTGGCGCATCCTGGACGCGGTCATCGCGGCCACCATGTGGGCAATTGCCGCGAAACTTTTGCTCATGTGATCTTGCCCTTTCCTGCGGCCTTCCCCAAGGTCCGGCCCATGCGTTCCGGTGTCCCCCATCGCCCTGTCATGGCCATCTTCTGGATGTTGGTAACGGGCTTTTTCTTCATTCTAGTCACAGCCTTGGTCAAATACATGGGCCCCCGACTGCCAGCGGCAGAGGCTGCTTTCCTGCGCTATGCCATGGGCCTGATCTTTCTGCTGCCCGCGATGGGTGCCATGCGCGCGGCGAACCTCAGCCGCCGCCAGTGGACGCTCTTTTCCCTGCGCGGCCTGTTTCATGCCCTGGGCGTGATCCTGTGGTTCTTCGCCATGACCCGCATCCCCATCGCCGAGGTGACAGCGATGAACTACCTCGCGCCGATCTATGTCACCATCCTTGCCGCCTTTTTCCTCGGCGAACGGCTCGCCCTGCGGCGGATCATTGCCGTGATCATGGGCCTGCTGGGGGCGGTAATCATCCTGCGCCCGGGCTTTCGGGAGGTGAGCATGGGCCACCTTGCCATGCTCTTTGCCGCCGTGGTCTTTGCAGGCTCCTACATCCTGGCCAAGGTGCTGGCCGATGAGGTGAAACCATCTGTCGTCGTTGCCATGCTGTCGATCTTTGTGACCATCGGACTGGCCCCCTTCGCTGTCCCGGTCTGGATCACGCCCACGTCGGGCGAGCTGGCGATTCTGCTGGCCGTCGCCTTCTGCGCAACAGCTGGCCACTACACCATGACGCTGGCCTACGCCGCCGCCCCTCTCACGGTGACCCAGCCAGTGACCTTCCTGCAGTTGGTCTGGGCCACCCTCTTGGGCCTCGTCGCCTTTGGCGAACCGATCGATATCTGGGTTGTCCTTGGCGGAACACTGATCCTTGCCTCCGTTACCTTCATCACCTTCCGCGAAGCCATGCTGAACCGCCAGATCACGCCGATATCCAACGCCACAAAGCTCTGACCGGTTTTTCTTGATTGACGCGTCAATAAAGCGCGACGTACCTTGGGCAGGCAACCGCCCGAGGACCCGACTCAGATGCCCAAAGTAGGCATGGAACCCATCCGCCGATCTGCCCTGGTGCAGGCCACGATCGAAGAGATCGGGGCGGCCCATTCGCTCGACGTGACGGTGGGCCAGATCGCAAGGCGGGCGGGCATGTCGACCGCGCTCGCGCACCATTACTTTGGGGGGAAGGACCAGATATTCCTGGCCGCGATGCGCCACATCCTGGCCGAATACGCGGCCGAGGTGCGTGCAAGACTGGCCGAGGCGCGGGGCCCCCGGGACCGTGCGGCGGCCATCATCATTGCCTCCTTCGACGAGACCTGCTTTGCCCCCGCCACGGTGAACGCCTGGATGACCCTCTACGCCGCGGCCCCGACCAACGCGGAGACCGCCCGCCTGCTGCGCCTCTACCAGCGCCGCCTGCGGTCCCACCTGCGCCACGCGCTGCGCCCCCTGAGCCAGACGCCCGAGGCCGACGCCGAAACCATCGCGGCCCTGATCGACGGGCTCTACCTGCGCGCGGCCCTGTCCGAGCGCGGCACCGCCTCCGCCGCGCGCGCCAGCGCCCTTTCCACCCTGCATCTTTTGCTGGATGCCGCGAAATGAGCAAACCCAACATCCTGGTCCTGATGGTGGACCAACTCAATGGCACCCTCTTTCCCGATGGCCCCTCCGACTGGCTCCATGCGCCCAATCTCAAGGCGCTCGCGGCGCGTTCCACCCGCTTTGCCAATGCCTACACCGCCTCGCCCCTGTGCGCGCCGGGACGTGCGGCCTTCATGTCCGGCCAACTTCCTTCGGCCACCGGGGTCTACGACAATGCGGCCGAGTTCTGTTCCTCCGTCCCCACCTATGCCCACCACCTGCGGCGCGCGGGGTATCAGACCTGCCTGTCGGGCAAGATGCACTTTGTCGGGCCCGACCAGCTGCACGGCTTCGAGGAGCGCCTGACGACCGACATCTACCCGGCTGATTTCGGCTGGACCCCGGACTACCGCAAACCGGGTGAGCGGATCGACTGGTGGTATCACAACTTGGGCTCTGTCACCGGTGCGGGTGTGGCGGAGACTTCCAACCAGCTCGAATATGATGACGAGGTGGCTTATGAGGCCACCCGAAAGCTCTATGATCTGGCACGCGGGCAGGACGCGCGGCCCTGGTGCCTTACGGTCAGCTTCACTCATCCGCACGATCCATACGTCGCGCGGCAGAAATACTGGGACCTCTACGAGGACTGCGATCACCTCGCACCGCAGGTTCCGGCCATGGCGTACGCGGACCACGACCCCCATTCCAAGCGCATCTTCGATGCCAACAACTGGCGCGAGTTCGACATCACCGAAGAGGACATCCGCCGATCCCGCCGGGCCTATTTTGCCAACCTGAGCTATCTCGACGACAAAATCGGCGAGATCCTCCGAGTGCTGGAAGACACCCGGCAAGAGGCCATCGTGGTGTTCGTCTCCGACCACGGCGACATGCTCGGAGAACGCGGGCTTTGGTTCAAGATGTCCTTCTTCGAAGGGTCGGCGCGGGTACCCCTGATGATCGCGGCACCCCAGATGGCGTCCGGACTTCAGACCACCCCGGTCTCCACCATCGACCTCTGCCCGACGCTCTGCGACCTCGCGGGCGTCTCCATGGAGGAGGTGATGCCCTGGACCGCGGGCCAAAGCCTGATGCCGATGGGGCAGGGGGAGAGCCGCGATGCGCCCGTGGCAATGGAATATGCCGCCGAGGCGAGCTATTCACCCATGATCGCCTTGCGAAAGGGGCGCTGGAAATACACCAACTGCGCCCTGGACCCCGAACAGCTCTTCGATCTTGAGGCAGATCCGCAGGAGTTGACCAACCTTGCGGCGGATCCCGCCAGCGCCGATATCCTCGAACATTTCCGCATTGAGGCGGCTGGCCGTTGGGATCTGGAGCAATTCGATGCCGAGGTGCGCCGAAGTCAGGCCCGCCGCTGGGTCGTCTACGAGGCCCTGCGCCAAGGGGGCTACTACCCCTGGGACTACCAACCGCTCCGCCGCGCCTCGGAACAGTACATGCGCAACCATATGGACCTGAACGTGCTGGAAGAGAGCAAACGCGCGCCCTGAGGTGCGCCACTCCTCCCTTCACTTTGCCAGATAAACTCCCGCCGGAGGCAAGAAAGTCAAATCAATGCCCTATGCTACCCAACCCCGCGCCAGCCATTTTCTCAATGGCGAATATGTAGAGGACAAGAGCGGTGAGCCGATCGAGGTGATCTATCCCGCCACCGGGGACGTCATCGCCACCCTCTATTCGGCCACGCCCGAAATCATGGAACGCGCCCTGGAGGCCGCGAAGAGCGCCCAAAAACACTGGGCAGCGATGAGCGGGACAGAGCGCGGGCGCATCCTGCGCCGTGCCGCGGACCTCATGCGCGAAAGGAACCACGACCTTAGCGTGCTGGAAACCTGGGACACGGGCAAACCCTACCAGGAGACATCAGTCGCCGATGCCACCTCCGGCGCGGATGCGCTAGAATATTTCGGCGGTCTGGCCGCGACCCTGACGGGCGAACACATCCCGCTGGGCGGCGAGAACTGGGTTTATACCCGGCGCGAACCCCTTGGCATCTGCGTTGGCATCGGGGCCTGGAATTATCCTACCCAGATCGCCTGCTGGAAAGGCGCGCCCGCACTGGCCTGCGGCAATGCCATGATCTTCAAGCCCTCCGAAACCACACCTCTTTGTGCCCTCAAAGTGGCCGAGATCCTGCACGAGGCGGGCCTGCCCGCGGGCCTTTACAACGTCGTCCAAGGCATGGGCGCGGTCGGTTCCGCACTGGTCAGCGACCCTCGTGTGGACAAGGTTTCGCTCACCGGATCTGTACCGACAGGCCGCCGCGTCTATGCGGCCGCGGCCGAGGGCATGAAACACGTCACGATGGAACTGGGCGGCAAATCTCCTCTGGTGATCTTCGACGACGCCGATCTGGAGAATGCCGTGGGCGGTGCGATCCTCGGCAACTTCTACAGCTCAGGCCAGGTCTGCTCAAACGGGACGCGGGTCTTTGTCCAGCGGGGCATCAAAGAAGCCTTTCTGGAGCGGCTCACCCAAAGACTGAGCAATGCAGTGATCGGCGACCCGATGGATCCGAAGACGAGCTTCGGGCCCATGGTCTCCGAGCGACAGATGAAGATCGTGCTGGACTACATTGCCAAGGGGCAGGCCGAAGGTGCGCGGCTGGTGACGGGGGGCAAGCGCTTGGACCGGGAGGGTTTCTATCTGGCGCCCACGGTTTTTGCCGATGTGACCGACGACATGGCCATCGCCCGCGAAGAGATCTTTGGCCCTGTCATGGCCGTGCTCGATTTCGAGGATGAGGCGGAGGTCCTGACGCGCGCGAACGCGACCGAGTTCGGCCTTGCCGCCGGGGTCTTCACCCGCGATCTGGCCCGTGCCCACCGGGTTGCGGCGGGGTTCGAGGCCGGTACCTGCTACATCAACACCTACAACGACGCACCCGTGGAGGCCCCCTTTGGCGGCATGAAGATGTCCGGCGTGGGCCGTGAGAATTCGAAGGCGGCGATTGAACACTATAGCCAGCTCAAATCGGTTTTCGTGCGGATGGACGATGTGGAGGCGCCTTTCTAGGCCGGGGCCTGATCCCAATGCGCGCTGACGCGCACGCCATGCTTGGCGGCGGCTGAACCCTGAGCCCTCCGAGGACCGAAGGTCGGAAGGCCTGAGAGGTGAATGTGATTTGCTGAGAGGTGCTTGAGGGACCCTTCTGATCCCTCAAGTCACCTCGACAATTTTGATGGTGCGATTCCGCGCAGCCTCAAGGACAAGCCGGGCAAGCCCGGTCGCGTGCCGCGATCCTTGACCCTGCGCGGAATCACGAAGAGATGGGCGAGACAGGAATGAAGTCTGAATTTGTGATCGTGGGGGCAGGCAGTGCCGGCTGTGCCATGGCCTACCGGCTGGCGGTGGCCGGGCGGAAGGTGACCGTGATCGAGCATGGCGGCAGTGACGCGGGCCCCTTCATCCAGATGCCCGCGGCCCTCTCCTATCCGATGAACATGAAGATGTACGATTGGGGCTTCCGGTCCGAACCCGAGCCGCATCTGGGCGGCCGAAGGCTCGCCTGTCCCCGCGGCAAGGTGATCGGTGGCTCCTCTTCGATCAACGGCATGGTCTACGTGCGCGGCCATGCAATGGATTTCGACCATTGGGAAGAGAGCGGCGCGCGTGGCTGGTCCTACGCGGACGTATTGCCCTACTACAAACGGATGGAGTCCTGGCACGACAACGGTCACGGCGGTGATGCCTCCTGGCGCGGGACCGATGGCCCCCTGCACGTCAGCCGGGGGCCCCGGCAGAACCCCCTCTACCAGGCCTTCGTGGAGGCCGGACGACAGGCGGGCTATGAGACCACGGATGATTACAATGGCGAAAAGCAGGAGGGCTTCGGCCCCATGGAACAGACGGTCTGGCAGGGGCGGCGATGGTCTGCGGCCAATGCCTATCTGCGGCCCGCGCAGCGCACCGGAAATGTCGAAGTTGTTCGCGCCCTGGCTCAGCGGGTGGTGATCGAAGAGGGTCGCGCCACAGGCGTGGAGGTGTCCCGAGGGGGGCGGATCGAGGTTATCCGGGCCGAGCGCGAGGTGGTCATCGCCGCCTCCGCCATCAATTCGCCGAAGTTGCTGATGCTCTCGGGCATTGGCCCCGCGGCCCACCTGGCCGAGCACGGGATCGAGCTGGTAGCCGACCGCCCTGGGGTTGGCGGCAATTTGCAGGACCATCTGGAGATGTATATCCAGATGGCCGCCTCGCAGCCGATCACGCTTTATAAGCACTGGAACCTGCTTTCCAAAGCGGTGATCGGGGCCCAATGGCTTCTCACCAAGACCGGTATGGGCGCCTCCAACCAGTTCGAGAGTGCGGCTTTCATCCGCTCCAAGCCTGGTGTGCCTTATC
>JABDKA010000147.1 GCA_013002405.1 Sulfitobacter sp.
TCGCTACGGACCGTCCGCGGCGTCTGGCGGTGCGGGGCGCGCGCTACACAGCTATGTCTGGCAGGGTGCGGTAGACCGCAAGCGACCACAGGTTCGCCCCTATCGCGACTTCTTCAAGCGGTTGATCGACGTGACCCTGGTTCTCCTTTCCCTGCCCTTCACCCTTCCCTTGATCGGTGTGATGGCCTTTGCTCTCTGGCGTGAAAATGGCCTGTCCTTCTATACACAGGATCGCGTTGGCCGGAACGGAACGACCTTCCGCATCCTCAAGCTGCGTACGATGGTGCCCAATGCGGCCGAAGCGTTGACCCAGCACCTGGCGAACAATCCGGCGGCACGGGATGAATGGAACCGGCTGCAAAAACTCAAGGATGATCCCCGGGTAACCCCTGTGGGTCGCATCCTGCGCGCGACCTCACTGGATGAGCTGCCGCAACTCTGGAATGTCTTTACCGGCGACATGAGCCTTGTGGGACCGCGTCCCATGCTGCCTGAGCAGCTGCCGCTTTATGGTGCGCCACAGTCCTATTTCGCGCTGCGTCCCGGCATCACCGGTCTCTGGCAGGTTTCGGCCCGCAACAGCCAAGAGTTCGCCTTTCGCAATACGCTCGACGCCCGTTATGAGGAAAACCTGAGCGCCGCGACCGATATCACGATCCTGTTCAAGACCGTTGGCGTGGTTCTGCGCCGCACCGGTCATTGACAATTCACCGCGTTGTTATTCGCAAGTGAACGGGTGTAATCATGCTTCATGGTAAAAGATCGTAAGGAAGACGGAATGAAGGATATGTTTCATTCGGATGATCCGTCCGACACAGATTGGGATGCGGTTGCGGGCACACCGCTGAGGGGCATGCGCCATAGCATCCGGCCCCGAGGCGCTGCACTGCAGAAGGCGGACGATGCCACCGACTTCCGTGCACCGACGGTCGAAGCCGCTGGGGACCTGGCCGGGCCGACCAAAGCGACCTGTGTGGATGATGCCTGGGAGACGCTGCCCTTTGCAGAGCCTGCCGCCCGCACTAAGAAGTCCTCCTCCATCCCGGTTGTCGATCTGGACCGGGACGCGGCCACGGTTCGCGCTTTCGATCTGCTACGCACCCGGTTGCGGCAGACCACGCTGGAAAATGGCTGGATCAACATCGGCATCACCGCCCCGACCTACGGCTGCGGCAATACCTTCACGGCCGTGAACCTGGCCCTGAGCCTGTCACGCCTCGCGGGATCCCGCACCGTCCTGATGGATCTCAACCTCAGACGGCCCGCGATTGCCCAGGCGCTGGAGACACAGTCGCCCGGCTCCATGAAAGACTTCCTTTCGGGTGAGGTGCCGATGGAGCAGCACCTGGTCCGGATCAGCGACACCCTCGCGCTCGGCCTCAACAGCGAGGCGGACGAGAACTCCTCCGAGACCCTGCAGGACAATGCCACCTGGAGGACCCTGAACCGAATGCAGGACATGCTTGAACCGCAACTGATCATCTACGATCTACCGCCCATGCTGACCAATGACGATGTCTCGGGCTTTCTGCCACAGCTTGACGGTGTTTTGCTGATCTCTGACGGCACCCAGACCATGGGGCGTGATCTGCTGGAATGCGAACGAATGCTGGACGGTCAGGTGCCCCTGCTGGGCGTTGTCTTGAACCGCGCTCGCGCTTCGAGTGTGCAAAGCTACTCCTGATAAGCCGGCCTCATCGCCACCCGCGATTTGCCCTATTGGCGCCTGAATTACGGGGTTAAACTGTTCGGACAGGCGGCGCGACACGTGCGCCTGATCCTTTTCAAAGCAAGGCACGACATAATGGGGCCCATATACTCCCTCGCTGATTTTCTGGACATGCTGCGCCGCCGGGCGATGACGATCTTCATGATCGTCGTTCTTGGCTCGGTCGCTGCCGTCTTCTGGGCCTTGTCAATCCCGCATGAATACCGCGCGGCAGAGGTCATCCAGATTGAGCAGCCAAAGATTGCCGATAACCTTGCCCCCTCAACGGTCGAAGGGTCTGCGGCACGGCGGTTGCAGCTCATTGAACAACAGCTGATGGCGCGCGACAGCCTGATCAGCATCATCAATGAATTCTCGCTCTACGAGGAGCTGAGGAATGAGCCCATGTCGACAAAGGTCAGGATCCTGCGCGAATCCGTCAGCATCGACGGTGTCGCCGCGGCCCGGCAGGGGTTCACCGACGATGGGGCCATTTCGGTCCTCACCATTTCCGTCGTGATGGGCGACGCAAAGACCGCGCGGGATGTGGCCCATGCCTTTGCGGACCGCACCCGTGCGCTTTCCGCGGCGCGACGCCAGGAACAGACCCGCGAAACACTCGAATTCTTCCGGCGGCAGGAACAGAACCTGATTGATGAGATCGCGGCGCTGGAGCGACAACTGACCGAATTCAGCCGGGCGAATGACCTTTCTCTGGATGGCAACCGGGAACTGTTACAGACCGAGGTTCTGAGCCTGAACGACGCCTTGCTGGACATCGACCGTGAGATCATCGCGGCCGAACTGGCCCGGGATGCCATCGACCGCACAGGCCGCGAATCCACCGTCGAACGGCAGGAGGCCGCCGCTGAAGCGGAGATTGCCAGCCTCAACAGGCAGCGAGAGCTGCTACAGGAGCGCCGGGTTGCCCTGAGTGCGCAGCTGGAAACCTCGCCGGAGGTGGAGCGGGAACTGGCGCGCTTTGACCGGCGCATGAACCAACTGCAGGGGCAACTTGATATCGCCACCACCCGACGGAACGAGGCCGAGGTGGGCTTTACCCTAGAAACGAACGCGCGCGGCGAAAGGCTGATCACGCTCGAAGAGGCGCAGATCCCCGACTATCCCTTTACCATGGCCCGCAAGAAACGCGCGGCCGTAGGGGCGGTGGCCGCGGGCATACTGGCGCTGATCGTCGCCTTCCTGCTGGAGCTGCGCCACCCGGTGATCCGCACGGCGCGACAGATGGAGCGGGAAACGGGGCTACGGCCCGTCGTTTCCATCCCTGCCGCCCCGCGCAGCAAGAAACGGCGCGGCCTGTCCCACATTTGGCAGCAGCGCCGCGAGGCCGGTCAACGCGGGCGTGCGGCACGGCTGGCCAAGAACAGCTGAGTAAACGGCTAAGCCCCTAGCCCGGAAGCAGGGCCACCCGGATCAACCCGCCATGCAGGTTGAGCACCGTCAGCACTGTCAGAGCAATCACACCGGCGAAGGCAAGATCGTGGCGCGGGTCCCAGACCCTCTGGGCAATGGCCAGCCGGATCAGCACGAAATGGGTCAGCACCATCGCAATGCCCATCCCGACCATCGCGCCGATCAGCCCGGCCTGAAAGGCGCCGATCAGCAGAAAGGTCATCTGCAGCACGGCCTTTGAGGCTGAGAAGATGAAGAACCGCCGCGATTGCCCCGCCGCCAAAGCCGCCTGATCGTAGGTGGTGCCGATCACGCTCGGCATATTGACCAGCGACAGGACCACCACAATCGCTCCTGCCTGTAGATAGCGGTCATCGTAGAGGACTTCGACAAGCCAGGGGCCCAGCAGCGCCATCAGAAGCAGGAGCAGGGTGGGACCGCCGGACATAAGGTACCGCAGCTTTTTCACCCGGCTCTCCGGCGCCCCATCGCGGTAAACCGGGATCATGACCCGCTGGGTGACAGCACCGCCCAGAAGAACCGGAAAACTGGCGAGAAAAAAGCCAATGTTGTAAATGCCCAGTCCTTCAAGGGTAAGAAACTTGCCCAGTATCAGCTTGTCCCCCTGGCTGGCAAAGAACCAGAAGGCGGTTGAGAGAAAGATCCATTTGCCAAAGCCGAAGAGCTCATGCGTTGCCTCTCTTTCCCATCGGAGGCGGTTGGTCTGACCCGGCAAATAGAAATGGGTCAGCAGCAGCTTCGCTATCGCACCGATGATCCCCCCTAAGATGAGCGCCATGACCGATTGCAGGATCACGGCCAGGATCGCCATAGCAGCGATACCAATCACTTGTGAAAGAAGATCCAGAAGGGTCAGGCGACCCATAAGAAGATGTCGGTTCGCCGTCTCAATCCGCGTGGGGTTGAACCCCGCGATCATCAGCGTCAGACCTGCCAGCGGCAGATAGAAGGCCAGATCCGGCTGGCCGTAGAAGTTCGCCACCGGCAGGGCCAGAAGAGCGGCCGCAGCCCAAAGCAGAAAGCCGCGCCCCACCTGGATCGTCCAGGCGGTGTTCAGGAAATCAGGATCATCGCCCCGCTTGCTTTGCGCAATGGAGGGTGAGATGCCCACGTCAGAGAAAAGCATCAGGCCCAGCGTCACTGTGCTGATCAGGGCCAACAGCCCAAAGGCCTCGGGAAAAAGCAGGCGGGTCAGCAGCAGGTTGGAGGCCAGACGCAGCGCCTGCGATGCACCATAGCCCAGGATGATCCAGGAGGCCGAGCGCGCCACCCGGGCCCGCAACCTGTTGCCGCTCAGTTCCTGGAAAACCCGCGTAAACACCCGGAAAAGCCTCACTTCTGCCTTCTCATCGGGATAGAGCGTCAGGGCCTTCTGTACCAGCGTGAATTGCGCTTTACTGCCCGCAACAACGGGACCTCTGCAGTGAACATCGCCTACATCCTCAACACCTACCCCCAGCCCTCGCAAAGCTTTATCCGCCGTGAAATCCGCGCGTTGGAGGCGCAGGGCCACGATGTGCACCGGATCGCCATGCGGCCTCCTGGAATGACGCTGGTCGACGCACAGGACCGGGCGGAGGCGGACAAGACGGAATATGTCCTGGCCGAAGGGGGGGCAGTTCTGCTTGGCGCACTCTGGCGGCGGCTGCGCGCGGATGCGGCGGGCTTCGGTGCAGCGTTGAGAGCAGCGATACGCATGGGCGCCGTGTCCGAAGTCGGTCGCTGGCGGCACCTGATCTATCTGGCAGAAGCGGCCTACGTCGCGGAGCGGGCCGCCGCCTTGGGCGTCACACACCTGCACGCGCATTTCGGCACAAACGGTGCCGCCGTGGCAATGCTGGTCCGCCTGCTGGGCGGACCGAAGTACAGCTTCACCGTTCACGGACCCGAGGAATTCGACGCCCCGCGCGCCCTGAGTCTGGGCGACAAGATCCATCACGCAGCCTTTACCGTTGCCATCAGCCAGTTTGGCCGGTCCCAGCTCTGCCGCTGGGCGCATGCCGCGGACTGGGCGCGGATCGAGGTGGTGCACTGTGGGATTGAGCCCGCCAAGTTCAACGCGCCTGCACCCCTGCGCAAGGGGCCGCGCGGGCTCGTCGCGATTGGGCGTTTCGTAGAACAAAAGGGCCAGCTTGCGCTGATCGACGCGCTCGCCCGGAAGGAGAGCGACATCACCCTCACTCTAATCGGGGACGGTGAAATGCGGGAACAGATCGAAAGCCGCATCGCGCAGTATCGCTTGGGCGACAGGGTGTCCCTGACCGGGTGGGTGGATGAGGCGCGCATCGCCGATGAACTGGCCCGCGCGCACGGGCTGATCATGCCCAGTTTTGCCGAAGGCCTGCCCATGGTGGTGATGGAGGCGATGGCCGCCGCCCGTCCGGTGATCGCCACCTACATCGCGGGCACACCTGAACTGGTTCAGGAAGGCAAGACCGGCTGGCTGGTCCCCGCGGGCGACGTGAACGCCCTTGCCGATGCCATGGACAGCCTCGCAAAAGCGCCCCTCTCCCGGCTCACCAAAATGGGGGAAACGGGCCGCAGCCGCGTGCTGGAACGTCATGATGTGGCACAGGAAGCCGCCAGGCTGGCGCGATTGATGGGCTAGACCCTATCTGCCCCGCACCCAGCGGTTCGATGAGCGCATGACCGGCAGGTAGATGGCGATGCGCACCAGCGCGAAGACGGCAAACCCCTCGGGGTCACGCAGGATTCGTCGCCATAGCGGGGCGGTATTTTTATGGTGATCGTCGTTCTCCATCAGTTCGGGATAGAGGCTCTGGATTTCTGCCACACCGGCATCCTGCCTGCGGCGCACCTGCACCAGTCGCCTGAACCCCTCGATCATCGGCCAATCATAGGTGGCGGGCACCGGGATCCGTTCATGCGGACGGAAATGCAGCCGTGCGAAGGTATCGTCCGAGATGATGTCGGGCCAGTCCCCCCACCGCGCGCGGCCTTTTCGATTCATTGCAAAGACACCGAAGCCGGGTACACCGTTGGTCATGAAGGGCGTCGTCTTCCAGAACCGGGTATAGTGTCTGGTGACCCAATCACCGTCCACGGTGACCTTGGGCTGCCCGCTGGCGTAGCGGGGTGCGATGGTTTCAACCGCCTTTTCCAGGTTGTTGATCAGGGACCTTGATACGATCACATCCGCATCGAGATAGACCAGCGCATTCCCGGTGGCACGCGCTTCCCCGGCGTTCCAGGCCTCCAGCTTGTTGCCGTCGAACATCTCCAGAACCTTCAGCGTCCATCCCTTCCAGTCTGCCACTCTGGCGTAATCCTGCGCGATCTCCACCGTGTTGTCAGTGCAGCCATTGGCTATGATGATGACCTCAACCGGTCCAATGACATCTTGTGACGCAAAGACCGCGTCCAGACATGTGGGCAGATAGTCCGCCTCATTGTGCGCGGGGATCAGGATTGAGACGCCCGTCATTGCGCCGCCACCAATGCGTCCCATCGGGGATTGGAGTCATCCAGATGCCGAAGGACGCCCCAGGACCCCCATTTGGTGGGCCACTGCACATCCGCGTAATGTAGGAAAAGCTGCCCCTCCGATGCTTTCCAGCCCTTCAGAAGGATGTCGTACAGCTCAGCCACTTCCGGGCTGTAGTTGAAATGATGCATGAAGGCCGTCACCTCGGCGTTGTCAACCTCCGCCCCAACTCCGACCACATGCGTGCCTCCCTCATAGGCCACCAGGTCGAGCCCGTATTTCTGCGCGACGGCCGCGTGGTGAGGCCAGAAGCGGCCCAGAAGTTCCTTCAGTGTGCTTGTTTCATCGCCGCTCAGGGCCCCGTCCTTTAACTCACGCGCGGCAAGCTGGCTGGCCAGGTCGTAGCGGTGCCTGGCTACGAAATCCTCCGCCGACTGGTCGTTCAGGCTCTGCGCTTCCGCCTCGGCCTGTGCCTGTGCAAGGCTATCCTGCAGCCAGCTGTCCACCATCGGCGTACTTTCAGCGTATCCCAGTTGGCCGCCGAAATAGCCCGTGACCGCATAGGCATCAAAGGCTGACGCGGGCGCGGGTAAACCTTCGGCTTGTGCCAGAGGCGCGTCCAGCGCTTCCGTCTCCAGCCCCAGCCAGCCGGTCTGGGTAGAGATCACGTTGACGAGCCGCTTCTCAGCCTCCGGGCCAAAGACCTCTGTCATGATGCGCGCCACTTCGGCCGCCCGCAGACCGTAGAACTGCATCCAGGTGTCATCCTTGCCCCACCGCGCGCGGCCCGACTCATCCGCCCAGCGGGCCTGATCGAACTGCCAGTTCCAGACCTCGTTCGAAAACTCCACGTAGGCGCGCAGGTTGGGATCAAGCCGGTCGCGCAGCAAGTGAGCAAAGTTGCGAACATAGCTGTCATCGGCCAGATGCGGGACATTGAACCAGGGATCGACGCCCATCTCATTGGCCAAGGCAATCATCGTCTCAAGTGGCACCGCGCCCCACCAGGTCGCGTCGTCGGGCTCAGGCCGGTCGTCCCAATTCGACAGCGTGGAATTGCTGGTTTCAGCCCAGTCCATGAACCGAAGCGCATCGAAGCCCTGCATCCGCGACAGCCAGTCGGGATTGAAGACCGCGCCCGCATCAAAGGCCCCGGCATGATCCAGCTTCACGATCGAGGTGATCCGGGGGGGATCGGCCCTGTTGATCCTTTGAATGCGGATATCGACCGGACCCGGTCCGGGCTCATAGTCAAACCGGACTTCACCGGGCCCATAACGCACATTGGTCGCGCGGCCGCGCACCTCGATCACCCCTTGGCCGGTGAATCTCAGACGATACCGGCCCGCAAGCGATAGCGCCTCTTCGGGCATGTCTGTCAGGATCAATGTGCCGATACTGCTGAGATTGCGAGGCATCTTCCTGGGCCAGCCGTCTTCGTCCAGATAACCGCCCGCCCGCAAGGCATCGTGGTCCATCCCGCCCCAGCGGCCCGGTTCATGGCCGATCCAGGGCCGCGCCGTTTTCATCAGATCCAGAAAGGGCTGCTGCGTGCCCCAGTCCTTGAGCGAGGCAAGGCCAATGCCCAATTCCCCGCTTCCCGGCGTAAGCTGGTTGTTTTCCGGGATCAGCGGGGCAAGGGGCGTGTCGGGCGGCGCGCGGGGGGCCGCAGGCGCCACCTCTGCACGTTGAACCGGTGTCAGGGGGGCGTTGTGTTCAGGTGCGGCCTGCCGGTAGGTTGGCACCGCGTCCCATGCCACCAGCTGTAATTCGCGGGCCAAGTCGGGGTCGGGCGTTTGATAGGGCTGGCCCCACTGGTTTGAGAAATTGGTGGGCAGACCAAGCGGGCTTTGACCCGTGATCGTGGCGTATTGCACCATTGCCACAAAATAGTGGCCCCTGTGGTTGAGATGGATGTCATCGCCGAAAAGCGCCGCGATATCACTCAGCCCCGCCACCCGACCTGCTGCAATCTCATCGTGCAAGTGGCCCAGGGCCTGCCCCGCCGGGATCAGGGCGAACTGGTCACGCGCCTCAGGGTGCTGCGCCGCCATTTCAGCGACGATCCCTTCCCATCGGGGGAGATCCTCCTCGAGGCGGGTCCGCCATGGCACATCGGCCTTATCATCATATTCGACCCTCTCCCCTGTGCCGCTCTTCAGACTGTGCCAGGTCTCCTGTACGTAAACCCGCGTTTCGGGGTTGGCAGTGAGTGCGAGAGAGGCGAAGGCTTCTGCATAAATGCCCGTTTCGGACCATTTGAGGTGGTTCTCAAGCGGAACCGCCTCGGTCAGAATCAGATGTGTGATGTCACCCTCAGGCAAGAGCGCGCGCGCATCCACGCCCTGCGCCCTGGCCGAATTTTCCCAATTGTACTTGAGGGGGGCCCCGTTGATGATCTGGGCCTGCACTGCCCCTTCCCCGGTCCCGGCCCGCAGGGCTGATTGCAGCATCGACGGCCCATCGAACGAAAACAGGCTGTGCCCAACCATCAGGATCGAAAGGGCGGTCCCCAGCCCGCTCATGCCGCAACCCCGGTT
This sequence comes from Sulfitobacter sp., assembly GCA_013002405.1. Classification (GTDB taxonomy): domain Bacteria; phylum Pseudomonadota; class Alphaproteobacteria; order Rhodobacterales; family Rhodobacteraceae; genus Sulfitobacter. Next base: position 9,128 of record JABDKA010000147.1, read on the forward strand.
TCGGGATGGCGGCGGACAACTTCCCAGACGATTTCCTGCATCAGTAGGGCCGCCTCAGCGCTTGGCGAGACGGCGGAACTGCCGTCGGCCAGGTTCAATTGGTGCGGCAAGCCGACCGGGGAGCGGTGGTAGAGCACCGCGTAATGGGTCAGCGCGACAAGGTAGGCACCAATATCATTGAAGTGGATGGTGTCGATTGTACCGTCTGCGTTGCGGGCAAAGAGGTCTTCAATTCCGGCGATTCCGGCGATACCGCCACGCGCGTCGACCGCCCGCACGAAGGTGGCCATGACCTGCCCTGCTGGGATCAGATGGATCGGCGCGTCTGTGCGCCCGAGCGCAGGCAAGAGGATCTCACCCAGCCACCGCTCCTGCAGATCCGCATCAACCCGGTCAAGCCAGCCCGACGGGTCATCAATGTGGTGCCAGGTCTCATAAAGATAAAGCCGCGCATCGGGATTGGCCGCGTGCGCGTAGCGGGCCCACTCCGCCAAATAGCGGGCGCTCTCATGGTATTTGATGGCATCGCGGATTTCGACCATCTCGGTAAAGACAATGGCGTCATAGGTCCCTGCCCCCAATGCCTCCTTTGCATCGCGGTAGCGGGGGTGGTCATTTTCAACATCGAAGCCATTGATCGGCACCTCGGGCTCCCAATGCGATTCGAGCGGTGTGCCCCAGCCTAGCTGGCTTTCGTAAAGGTGTTCTTTCCCGGCAATCTGCGCAAGCATCGCAGGCATGTTGCGCCCAACGAGCGAATGACCCAGGTGAAACACTTTCAGGGGACCCTGGGGCGCGGTTAGCGGATTGGCATAGAGTTCCGCCGCGCGGACGCGGCCCTTGCGGCGACCCCACAGATATATGCCGCCCCACAGGGCACCACCTGCGAGTGCGGCCAGGGCAAGGCGTCGGGTCATGGGGGTCATCGCGGGCTCCTATTCAGGCAGCCTGCCCAAGGGAAACGGCAGCAACAAGGTGGTCCGCCGCATGCCCAAAACGGCCCGGAAGCACGTCACCAACCGCAAATTGCCCAACCTGGCGGGTGAAGGTGGCGGTAAAGCTGAGCGCCCGGTAGTCGAAGGTCACATCGAAATCGCTGAATTCCATCATTTCCCCGGTCAACGGATATTGCGCCTTGTAGGCCGCCTCCTTTGCGCAAAAGACCAGTTTGGCCAACCGAAGCAGATCGGGACCGGTGAGGCGCGCAATCTCGGCCTCGGTACAGATGCTCGCGACGATATCGGCCTCAAGGTCCGTATTCTCCTCAATGTCGACGCCAAGAGCCGTTGCCCGGTCAGAAGCGACCGCCACACACATGGATGCAGTATGGGAAATGCTGCCGGTCACACCCTCTGGCCAGAGGGGGGCGCGGTCGGCCCCCGCAGGGATGATCTGAGGCTCCAGACCAAGTGCCTCCAGCGCGGCGCGGGCCATGGCCCGACCGGCTGCAAATTCACGTTTTCGGCTGGGGAAGGCCCGTTGCAGGTGGGCATCTTCGCCCTCGAAAGGATCCGGTTGAGGGCGACGCGGGTCCGTTGCGGCCACCACGATGCCGCCTTCGAAAAGGCTTTCGACCACCGCTTGCATCTGAGCGGTCCGGCTGGGGCTATGTCCGTCCATCAGGCACCTTCCTTGCTGCGTTCCGCCCGCATCGCGCGGCGCCGGGACATCGTTTCGGTCTTCTTTGCGGTGATTTCCGGCGTCGGTGTGGCGCTCTTGGGGCTTTTCCCCTGATCCAGATGCGCCGCGAGCCTGTCGAGTGTCGGGAAACGGAAGATGTCCGTGATAGAGAGGCTGTCCGCCCCCAGTTTGGAACGGATGTCGCGGTGCGCCTGAACGGCCAGCAGCGAATGACCGCCAAGGGCGAAGAAGTTGTCGTCCGACCGGATGTCCGACAGACCCAGCAGCCCTTTCCAGATCTCCGCGATGGCCTCCTGGGTATCGCTCTTCTTGGCCGCCGGGGTATCCGCCTCGGTGCGGCGCGCCAGGGGTTTGGGCAGGGCTTTGCGGTCGATCTTCTTGTTGGGGGTCAGCGGCATGCGCTCCAGCACCACAAAATGTGCAGGCAGCATGATCTCGGGCAGCTCTTTCGCCAGAACAACGCGGGCGCGGGTTTCGTCAAAGGTGCCTTGGGCAACCACATAGGCAACCAGTTGCTGGCTGCCCTGCATCTCAACCGCATTCACCACCGCCTGTCCGACATCCGCCAAAGTGGCAAGGCGCGCTTCGATTTCACCCAGCTCAATCCGGTGGCCGCGGATCTTGACCTGTGCATCCGCGCGGCCGCCGAAGTGGAGCGTGCCTGCGGCATCGAAGCGGGCCAGATCGCCAGTGCGATAGAGCCTGCCCGCGCCAAAGGGATTGTCGCGAAAGCGTTCCGCTGTCACCTCATCCCGGTGCCAGTAACCGGGCGTGACACCATCACCCCCAATCCAGAGCTCTCCTTCAACCCCAAGGGGTTGCGGGCCCATCTTGTCATCCAGAATGAAGATTTGCGTATTTGCAATCGGCGTCCCGATCGGGGCAGTGGCCGCGACATCCGCTTCGATCACCTGGCTTGTCGACCAGATCGTTGTTTCTGTTGGGCCGTACATGTTCTGCAGCTTGGCGCGCGTGGCCTTGCGCAGGCTCTTGACCAGCGACCCGGGCAGCGCCTCACCCCCAATCAGGATATGGTCGAGCGTAGAGAGCGCTGTTCGTGCCTCGTCGTTTGTCACCAGCATCTGAGCCATGGAGGGCGTGCACTGCAGATGGGTGACCTTGTGCCGGATAATCTGCGCGGCGAGCGAGAAATCATCATCGGCAAGGCCCCTTGTCTGGTTCGCCTGCGCTAACACCTCTGCCAGCGGTTTGAGCCCTTCCATGACCACCTTCGGCGGAATGCCGTAGTCGATCAGACAGGCAATTTCATCAACGCCGATGCGCTTGAGCTCTTCGACGCGGGCCAGCCCGTCGGCCACGGTGCCGAACATGCCGCTGTCATTGAAATAGCGTTGAAAGGCGAATTCGAGGATTGCGTCCAACTCGTCGTCGGAGAGCCCCTCGAGATCAAGATCGAAGGCGTTCGTCGTCCCCTCGGGCCGTTTGAACGCCGGGAAGGCCCAGGCATATTGCTTGATCAGCGCCGCGGCCGCGCGCAGGTAGTCCTTCATCGGACCACGCGCGATCTCTTCGGCCTCCTCGCGGGTTTCGGCAAGGTAGCTGTGCAGCATCAATGTTACCGTGAAATCCGTGGGATCATGGCCCGCGTCGCGCAGGGCCTGGTGGTAGATCTCGATCTTGCCCGCGACCTCCTCGATCGACTGGCCCAGCAGGTGAGTCAGGACGTTCGCGCCGATCTCACCGGCTTCCTTCCAGGTCTGCGGGTTGCCCGCCGTGGTCACCCAGATGGGCAGCCGTTCCGACACGGGGCGCGGTTGTGTCACGACAGCGTGGGTGGTGCCGTCCTGTTTGGGAAAGGCAACCGCTTCCCCCGCCCAGAGCGCGCGGAGCTGGTCAATGGCGCGGTACATGGCGGGCTTGTTTTCCGGTGGCGTGTTTTCGGGGCGGAGTACAAAGTCATCCGGCTGCCAGCCCGACGCGATGGCAAGGCCCACGCGCCCGTTGGTGAGATTGTCGATGACCGCCCATTCTTCCGCGATCCGGGCAGGATGGTGCAGCGGGGCAACGCAGGACCCGGCGCGCACGGCCAGATTGCGGGTAACCGCCGCGACAGCGGCACCGGTAACGGAGGGGTTCGGATAGGGCCCACCGAAGGCGTGGAAGTGCCGCTCGGGCGTCCAGATGGCGTTGAATCCGTGGGCATCGGCAAACTTTGCCCCTTCCAGCAGCAGCTCGTATTTCTTGGGCCCGACCCCATCGTCGTTGCCCCAGTACATGAGGTTGAAATCCATTTTCCGGTCGGAGAGCGCGATGGGTCCATTGGACACCATTGTCCGGCTCTCACCGCCCGCCAGCACCACCTTGAAGCCGCGCGCGAGAGTCCAGAAAAGCTCAAGCACCGAGATGTCGAAGCTGAGCGAGGTGACGGCGAGCCAGACCGCATCTGCATCATGGTCGATACGGTCGTCCATCCCGGCAAAGAAGTTGGCCACATTGGCGTGGGTCACCATGACCCCTTTAGGCGTCCCGGTGGAGCCGGAGGTGTAGATCAGGTAGGCCAGATCAGCGGGTTTGGAGCGCGGATCAGGGTTCGTATCTGCCGCCTGCGCGATGCGGTCATCGGCGTCGAGGGCGATGATCTTGGCCTTGTGCGCGGGCAGATCGCCGACCAGCCCCTTCTCCGTCACGAGGATTGGAGCGGCACTATCGGCGATGTAGTGCGCGATGCGGTCCGCGGGATAGGCCGGGTCAATGGGTACATAGGCCCCACCTGCCTTGAGAATGCCGAGCGCGCCGACCAACAGACCCGTGTTGCGCCGGGTGCAAAGACCAATCGGCGTGCCGGGGGCAGCACCACTGTCGATCAGGACATGCGCCAGACGATTGGCCCGGCGGTTGAGTTCGGCGTAGGTCAGGCTTTCCCCCTCAAATACCAGCGCTTCAGCTTCGGGCGCACGTGCCACCTGCGCCTCAAAGGCCGCTTGGATCGTGTGAGGATCGTAACTCCGGTCGGTCGCGTTCCAGGTGGTAAGCAGCGCCTCTTCGGACTTGGGCAGGGCCCAGACCTCATCGCAGGTCCGCGCGGTGGGAATGGCGGCGAAGGCCGCATTCAGGCGCTGCGCCAGAAGCTTGGCGGCCTCCGTCGAAAGCCTGGCACTGTCGTAGTGCAGTCGCGCGCCACCATCGTCGAAAGAAACTGTGACGATCGCACCGGGAAGGCGGGAACCGTCCCGCGATATGGCCACCTCAGGCCGCAGGTCATCCGCAAGATCGAAATCGCGCAGGGGCAGATCCCGCAGAAACCCCGGTGACGTTTGGGCGCGGTTGGTCTGCTCCGCGATGGACCGGGTTACTTCGCCGAAGGGCCTTTCCGGTTGAGCCGAAAGCGCCAGAGGCACCCAGTCCGCCATCAGGGGCGAGGATGGTGCCTTCACCAATCCGATGATCCCCTCCTCGACCCCCGCACCTTTCAACAGAACAAGGCCAGCCGCCGCGACACACGCGTAGAGGTCGGAGGCCCCGGGAACGGAGAGGGCAAGTGCATTGCTCCCTTCGACGTGTTGCGGGGCGGCCAACGGGACTGTCACCAGCTCCGCCGCAGTGAGTTTTGTGCGCCAGTAGGGTTCGTCGCTGGTGTCTATTTCACTGACGGAGGGCGCTTCCAGCCTGTCCCCGATGGAGAAGGCCTCAGGCAGATCGACAGGCTTGCCGTCAAGGGTCGTGATCCTGCTCAGCTTCACCGAACGGGTTGCAGTGCCGACAGTCAGCTGCCCTCTATCAACGGCGGAAACGCGCCCCGCGTCGGCGGAGCCATCCAGCACCGTCAGCCGACCGACAGCGAAAATGTCCTCCCCCAGCCCGATCTTGAGGGTCGTCAGGGGATTCCAATAGTCCCCGAAATCCAGACCCCGTGCGAGGGCTGACAGGCCCTCAGCGCTCTGTCTGAAGTCCAGAAATCCCATGCTGTCGGGCCGTTGATCCCGCGCGAAGTAGCTGCGCTGGCTCAGATCCTGGCGACGGCGTTCCAGCGCATTTGCCTCGAGCTGGGCCAGAATCGCGCCGAAGCTCTCCATTCCTGCGGCGTAGCATTTGGAGTTGAGGCTGAAAGCCGTCTCGTCCGGGGAGATAGCGAATATCTCCTGCCCCACGATATCGCCCTCGTCCACGCCGCCTTCGATCACGTGCCAGGTGACACCGTGGCGCTCCTCCCCGTTTATGATGGCCCAGGCCGGTGTGTTCAGACCCGCGTAGCGGGGCAGCGGGCCGTCGTGGAAGTTGATGGCACCCTTCGCGGGCAGCTCCAGCACCTTCTGCGGGATCATGCGCAGGTTCGCGATGCTCAGCAGCCAGTCGGCGCGGATATCCTGGCGCAGCAGGTCGGCTGGATCGCGCAGCACTTCGATGCCATGGCCAGCGGCCCAGTCCCGAACGCTGTCATCGCGGGTGACCACGCAGGCGAGCGCATGACCGCCCGCCAAAAGCATGTCGCCGCAGGCGATGGTCAGGGATTCGTCCCCCATCAGGATGGCTTTGAATGCAGCGGGATTGAAGGAAGCGGTCATGTTCTGTCCTCGGTCGCGGGGCGGTGACGGGGTGCGGGCACAGCGCCGGGCGTGAGCCCGAGGCCAAAGCGCAGTAGGTCACGCATGAGATAAGGTGGATCTTGCACGGGCCGTCCGGTCAGGGCACACCGCAAGCGGTGCAACGCCCCGCCCGCCAGCCGCGCGGTCAGGGCGGCAGCGGCGTAAAGACGGCCATGGTTCTTGACGAAGTAATGCTGGCGGGACTCCAGCCAGAAGGAGGGGATTCGCCTCCACTCTTTCATGCCGGTAGAGACGGATCCGATGTGCACAACCCCGGCCCGGGGCAGATACCAACAGTCCCACCCGGCCCGCGCGGCACGCAGGCACAGGTCCGTTTCCTCGAAATAGAGGAAAAATGTCTCGTCGAAGTGCCCGATCTCCTCCAGCATCCGCGCCCGCATCATGACGGAGGCACCCGCAACCCAATCGACCTGCGCTGCCTGGTGCGGCAGGTCAGGTGCCACCCTTGCTTTGTGGAAAATTCTTGAGATCGGACCGATCCGCGCTGCCCCTTCGAATTCTCCGCCGATAGAAGGGAAACGGAAGGCAGTGATATGATCGAGCCCGTCGTCGCCGCGCACGTGCGATCCCGCCATGCCTGCTTTGGGCGTATTCTCCAGATGATCCAGCAATGTCGTAATACATCCAGGGTCCGGAAAGGCGTCGGAATTCAGAAGGTAGAAATAATCAGGCGCTGCACCGTCCGACATCGCCGATTTAAGGCCGATGTTATTCCCCGCCCCGAAGCCTCCGTTGACCGGAGACTGGACAAAGCGAACCTTCCCGCCCTCGTCCCATCCGTGCGCCGCGATTTCCCGCAGCAGCACCTCAGCGGATCCATCGGCGGAGGCATTGTCGATCAGCACGATCTCCCCGGCTTTGGGCAGGTCAGCCAAAGCCGCCTCAACCGCGCGCAGGGTCATCTGCGGCGTGCGGTAATTCAGGATGATTACCAGAAGACGGGGTGCCCGGGTTTGGGTCATTCGGCTGCCGTTGCCTCCTTCCAGGGAGCGTCGGCATCACCCAACGCCCGGGCGATGATTTCGCCAAGTTCCTGTGCCAGCACAGTGACATTGGGCGCCAGCACCATGCTGTCATGGTCGCCGGGCACCTCGATCACTTCAAGGTTCGGGGCAAAGGTGGTCCAGTCATTGTCCGCGGTCACGAATTCCTTCTTGGAGCTGACCCAGCGCCCGCCGGTGACCTGCCAGACCTGTTCAAGCGGCGGGCGGAAGAGCGTGGCTGGCCCGTCCCAGCGATGCAGGCCGTACCCCTCCATCGCTTCCAGAAAGGCATCCGCAATCTTGTCGTTGTTGAATTCCGTATCATCACCACCGTCGGCTTCCGCATGCGTCGCAGCCTGCATCTGTTTCCAGGCACGGCGGTCGCGGATCCATTCAACGATGTAGGCGGGCCCCTTGCGCCGCAGTTCTGCCAGCTTGATCAGGACCTTGTCCGCCGTTCCCAGAGTGGGCCGGACCGGCAAGAGGGTGTCGAGGAAGGCCATCACGGCCACCTCCTGACCCGCGGCGCGCAATTGCTGCGCCATCTCGAAGGCGACAACGCCGCCGCCGGAATAGCCGCTCAGCAGATAGGGCCCTTCGGGCTGCCTGCGCCGCAACTCAACCAGGTAGTCGCGCGCGGCATCAACCACGTCGCGGTGCGGTTCCTGATCGCCGATCAGCCCGCGCGCCTGGATACCGTAGACAGGGCGTTCATCATTGAAGGGCAGCGCAAGGTGGCGCAGGTTCAGGACATTGCCGAACATGCCCGCCACAATGAAGAGCGGGATCGCACCTGCGTCAGTGTTCTGGTTGAGCGGCACGAGGTACTCGTACTTCTCCGCCTGCTGGGCTTCAGCTGTCTCAGATACTGCACCCTCTCCCACCTCTGCCGCGATGAGGGTTGCGCATTTCTCAATGGTGGGAGCCTCGAACAGGACCGAGATCGGGAACTCCACCTTGAAGGCGCGCTTGATCGCCGCAAAAAGCCGGACCGCGATCAGGGAGTGCCCTCCCAGGTCGAAAAAGCTGTCCTCGACACCAACGGGGCAGACGCCGAGCAGTCCCTCCCATATCTCAGCCAGTTCCGCTTCAATCGGGGTCCTGGGGGCAACAAAGGTGCCGTCCAGATCGTGACGCTCAAAGCTCTGCCCGGCGGATTTGGCCTCGACCAACGGCAGGTCGGCCTGGGCAATAAGATCGGGCAGCGGCATAGAAGAAACGACCACCTGCGACCTGCCCATGCTGAGCGCACGGCGCAAAGCCTCGGGCCCTTCGCTCGCCCGGATGCCCTGACTGACAAGGTAGGCCAGACGTTCTTCTGCCGGTGTCAGGACCTGATTGCCCTGCTCTTCATCAAAGGTCACTTCGGAGGGCGAGAGCGGCGTGCTTTGCAGCCCCTCCTCAAGCCGCTTCATGGCAAAGTCGGTCACCTCAACCAGGATTTCCCCATCGGGGTCCGTCAGGGTCACGTCGAAACGGGCGAAACCATCTGTCGCCACCCCATCGGATAGGCGGACCCAGGAATGAATCCGCTTCGGCAGGGGCGCAAAGACCCGGATCTGCCCGTAGGAGACCGGGACCCACAGGTGCGATGGGTCATATCCCGGCGCGAGGGTCATCGCCCAACCCGTGGCGATGTCCATCAGCCCTGCGTGCAGGATCTGATCGGTGCCCTTGGCCTTTGTGGGCAAGGACAACATCGCAAGCCCCTCGGCATCACCAAGCGCCGTTTCACGCAGCACGTGCCATTCGGTGCCGAAATTCAGTTGCGCCTCTTGCGGGGCCTGCAGGCGCTTCGCGGGTGCCGCCTTGGCCCCTTCGGCGCACCGCGCGCTGATCTCAGCCAACGGCAAGGGGGCGGGTCTTGCCGCATTGAGGGTGCTCAGGGCGGCCTGCGCATGCAATTGCCAACCCGATTTGCCGTCCAGGGTGCAGGCACTGCGGATTTCTGCGGTCATCCCCTCGTGGTCGGGGTTCAGGGTGATGCGAAGTTCACGGTTCTCACCGTCCTGCAGGGGCAAGGCCCGCAGGAAATAGAGATCGCGGATCTCGAAGCCTGCCGTGATCCCCTGAACAGAGGCCGCTTCGGCCAGAAGTTCGACAAACCCCGTACCCGGCAAAAGCGCCTGACCGTCGCGTGTGCGATGCTGGTCCAGGACCCAGTCAGCGGTGCTGAGCGATGCGGTGAGTCTTGGGACGCCATCCGAGCCTGTCCCTGCGGCTTCGATCATCGCCGCATCGACCGGGCGTGGCGGCAAGGTATCCTGTGTGCCGCCGGGCAGCGCCTTGGCAGCCATGCCGACCTCAGACCAGATGCCCCAGTTCAGCGTGACGATCCGCGTCTCACCGCCCTTGCGCGCAGCGGCAAAAGCGTCGAGCCAGGCATTGGCGGCGACATAGTCGACCTGCCCCGCCGCGCGGGTCGCGGTGGAGGTGGATGAGAAGAGTACCATCAGCTCAACTGTGCCATCGGGAAGCAGCTGATCCAGAACGCGCAGACCTTGCACCTTGGGTGTCAGAACCGCGTCTATCTGGGCGTGGGTCTTGGACAGCAGCGGCGCATCGTCCAGCGTACCGGCCGCGTGGATGACACCGGTCAATGCACCGTGGCGTGCAGTGATACCCTCGATCGCGCGGCGCATCTGGGCAAGGTTGGCAACATCTGCCTCGGCCACTTCCAGGATGGCACCCTGCTCATCCCCGATGGCTTGCAAACGCTGCGCGGCCTGAATGCGGCGGGCTGTCGCGTCCGCGCTGCCGTGGCGGGCCAGGTAGCCTTTCCATGCCGTCGCTTCGGGCATTTTCCTGCGCGACAGCAGGATCACGTTCCCGCCTGTGCGCAAGATGTCGGCAGCGAGGGTTTGACCGATGCCGCCGAAGCCGCCTGTGATCAGATAGGTGCCGCCCACACGGAAGGCTGGGTTCTGCGCCTCTGGCAGCGGCATCTGCCGCCATGTCTTCTGATATCGGGTGCCGTCGCGGTGGGCCGCGATGGTGTTGGCCGAAGATGCGCACATCTCTTGTAGTAGCGGCAGAGGGTCTTCGGTCTGCGGCTTGGTGGGCTCGGCCTTCTTAAACCAGCCACCGGGCTGCGCCTCGGGTACGGCAAGGGCGGGCAGGTCGACCAGAGCCGCCGTGATATTGGTCACCTCGCGCGGCAGAACCCCAACCGGGCCCTGAACGAGGGCCTTCTCGGGGTTGTCCAGCGTCTCATCGCGGACCTGTGCCGCGCCGGAGGTGAAGACCGTCAGATGAATCGGCGTCTCGGGTGCTGCTTCGGCCAGGGTTTGGGCAAGCCAGGTAAGGCTCCAGAACCCTTGTTCCAGGTTGCGGTCAAAGCGGCTTGAGCCGGGACGGGGCGGCGTCAGATCGTCGGCGAGCCAGAAGTGCGCGATCCGGTCCGGCATGGCACCCTCGCCCGCAAGTGCGGCAAACAACTGGTCATAACCCATGCGCCCCTGCTCGGGAGCGAGCGTGAAGCTGTCCGGCCCCTTGCGGGCAAAACTGTCGCTGGCGGTGAGGGTCGCAACCCTGTGTCCTGCCCCACGCAAACGGTCGATCACATGTGCGGCGCGTCCCGCCTCATCCGCGAAGATAAGCCAGGTCAGCGGCACCTCGCCCAGATCGGCGGCCACATCGAAGGGCACATCAACATAGCAGGGCTTCCAATGGGGGACATAGCCCCAGTCTTCCATCTCTTCCTGCCGCATCAGAATCGGCGCGGGGGCCTCGATCATTGCCTTGCCAGGCTCGATGAAATAGCGGCTGCGCTGGAAGCGGTAGGTTGGCAGTCGCAGGCGATTGCGGCGGGCCTCGCCCCATATCTGGGACCAGTCGGCTTCAATCCCGCAGGCCCAGAGGCGGCCGATAACCGAGACAAAATAGAGATCATCCGCGACCGCGTGATCGGGATGGCGGAGGGTTGAGATGACCTGCCCAGGCGACACCTGCCCGTTCATCTGCGCCAGAGCGCTGAGCGCCTTGCCGGGCCCGACCTCAAGGTAGACGCGGGCGGGTCGCGCGCTCAGGGTCTCGATGCCATCCGCGAAATGGACGGTATTGCGCAACTGGCCGACCCAGTAGTCGGGATTGGTCGCTTCATCGGCAGTGAGGGCATTCCCCGTTCGGTTGGAAATCACCGGCTGCTGCGGTGGTTGCAGATCAAGTCCGGCCAGGAAATCCCTGTAGCGGCCAAGGATCGGCTCCAGCATCCGGCTATGGGCTGCGATGTCGATGGCGATGCGCTGGTGTTCCAGCCCGGCCGCGTCGAGCCGTTTCTGCATCCCGTCAAGTGCGGCATCGGAGCCAGAGACGGCGATCAGTTCGGGCGCATTGATGGAGGCGATGTCGAGGTCATCGCCCAGGAGCGGTTCGATACCTGCAAGAGGCGCGGAGATGCTGAGCATGCCACCCGCGGGCACCTCGTCAAAGAGACGGCCACGAAGGAGCACCAGGTCGATAAGGTTTTCGAAGCTCATCACACCAGCCAGACAGGCGGCGACGTTCTCACCCATCGAATGGCCGATCATGGCCGCGGGCTTGATCCCCCAGGAAAGCCAGAGCTGCGCCAGGGCATATTCGACGATGGCGATGAGCGGGAGCTGGACCGAGGGCCTCTTGAGCCGCTCCGCGGCCTTATCGGCATCATCAGCTTCCGGCAACCAAACCACCCGGATGTCGTAGTCAAGCTGCGTTTGCAGGTGGTCGAGACCGCGGTCCATCCATTCGGCGAAGACCGGCTCGGTCTCATAAAGATCGCGCGCCATGCCTGGGAACTGTGCCCCACCACCGGGGAACATGAAGACAACCTCCGGATCTTCGCCCAGGGCACTGTGGGTAAAGACCCGGCGGGTATCCCCCGCCTCGAGCAGATCTGCCGCCTCGG
>JABDKA010000166.1 GCA_013002405.1 Sulfitobacter sp.
GACGGGATTGGGGTGGGGGAAAAGGGGGAAAATGGAGGTGTTTGGCAAGGTGGAAGGAGGAAATCCAGGATCAAGTCCGGGGCTGCGTCCAGGCGCGGTTCAGACGTAAATGCATTCTCGCGACTGCGTGTCAGGCGCGCCGCCGTCCCGGAATGCAGAGATATCGCTGTTTTCGGTGCTCATTGTGAACTTGTGGTGATGGCCACCGGAAATGCGGTTGATGGCATGCTTGAGACAAATGCGACCGAGGTGATCCCCTTCTGGGCCGACGATCCTATGGGGGGGCAGTGCTTGGGCGGGTTAGCAGGACCACTATTGAATCCCTGTTGGTCTTGCTTGCGGGCGCGGGTGCCCCGACAAACGTAGCTTTCGGCAACCCGCGATGGTGACGGTCGGTTCGCGACGGCGCTGAGAAGTCCGGTCCGCTTGACCTGATTGAGTTCTGCGGCCGCAGGTGCAGTCTCCGGAGCTACAGCCTCACTGCTCCCAACGCCCAGAGAAGCCCTCCGGCACCAGCAGGTTATGCCGCGCCAAATCCTTCACAGAGGTCTCACCGCAGAGCGCCATCGTGGTATCCAGTTCCTTCTGGATTACTTCCAGCGCCGTGGTCACCCCCTTCTGACCCATGGCCCCCAGACCGTAAACGAAGGCGCGTCCGATCATGGTGCCCTTGGCCCCCATCGCAAGCGCCTTCAGGACGTCCTGGCCCGATCGGATGCCACTGTCGAGATGGACTTCGACCTCGCTTCCTACCGCGTCGAGGATCGGGGTCAGCATCCGGATGGAACTCAGCGCGCCATCCAGTTGCCGCCCGCCGTGGTTCGAGACAACGATGGCGTCGGCCCCCAGCTTGGCGGCCATACGCGCGTCCTCCGGGTCCAGGATGCCCTTGAGGATCACCTTGCCGCCCCAGAGGTCCATCAGCTTTTCGACCTTTTTCCAGTCGAGCGTGAGATCGAACTGTTCCGCCGTCCAGGCCCCGAGCGAGGAGGCGTCGGAGATGCCATCAACGTGACCCACGATATTGCCGAATTCGCGCCGCTTGGCGCGCAGCATCTCGATCCCCCAGGCCCACTTGGTGGCGAGGTTCGCCATGGTCTTGACTGTCAGCTTGGGCGGAGCGGAGAGGCCGTTCTTCAGATCCTTGTGGCGCTGGCCAAGGATCTGAAGATCGAGCGTGATCACCAGCGCCGAGCAGCCCGCATCCTTGGCGCGCTGGATGAGGCGGCCAGTATAGTCCGTGTCGCGCATGGTGTAGAGTTGGAACCAGAATGGCGCATTCGTGGCCTCGGCCACGTCCTCGATCGAGTTGATCGACATGGTGGAAAGGGTGAAGGGTACGCCGAAATCGCGCGCGGCGCGGGCGGCTTTGATCTCCCCATCCGCGTGCTGCATCCCCGTGAGCCCGACGGGGGCCAGCGCGACGGGCATGGCCACGTCCTGCCCGATCATCTGGGTGGCGGTTGAGCGGCCCGACATGTCCACCGCGACCCGCTGGCGCAGGCGGATGTCTTCAAAATCGGAGGAGTTATCGCGGAAGGTCTGCTCCGTCCAGGAGCCGCTCTCGCAGTAGTCGTAGAACATGCGAGGCACGCGGCGTTCGTAGATACGTTTGAGATCGTCGATGTTGGTGATGACTGCCATGGCGCGCTTTCCAAATATTGGTCATCTTTCCTTACCAATTTGCCGAAATTCGGTCAATCGGAAGATCGCGCTTGATTGGTCCAATATCGTACTATATATACTAGTACAATATCGCACCAATGGAGCATGTCATGACCCTTTCGCGACGCAAAGCCCTGGCCCTCATCGGCGGCGGCACGATCCTTGCCGCCAGTGGTGCCGCTGCTGGTTTCCTGACAACCCGTACCCCACGAGAGGCGCTGCGCCCCTGGGGGCTGGCGGGCGGCTACGATGATCCCCGCCTGAATGCGCTTAGCTATGCGCTGCTGGCCCCCAATCCGCACAACCTGCAGCCCTGGAAGGTCTCGCTTCAGGGCAGCGATCGCCTGCGGCTTTGGCGCGATGAGGAGAAGGAACTGCCCGCGACCGATCCCTATGACCGCCAGATCATGATTGGGCTGGGGTGCTTTCTTGAACAGATGGTGCTTGCGGCGGGCGCTGCGGGACAGGCGGTCGATCTGACCCTCTTTCCCGAGGGGGAGGGCGGCCCGGTGGCCGAAGCCCATCTGACCGGCGGCGGCAGAATGGACCCGTTGGCGGCCCACATCATGGCGCGTCGGTCCTGCAAGGAACCCTTCGAGGACCGCGCTCTGCCCGCCGCTCTGGTCGAAGAGCTGGCGGGGATGGCCGACATCTACACCGATGCGGCCGACGTCGCGCGGCTTAAGACACTCACCTGGGAGGCTTGGGTTGTGGAGGTGATGACCCCCAAGACGATGACGGAAAGCGTTGACCTCATGCGCTTCGGCAAGGCGGAAATCAACGCCAACCCCGATGGTATTGATCTGGGCGGGCCTTTTCTGGAGAGCCTCATGCTGGCGGGGGTTCTCAGCCGCGCGGCGCAGGGTGATCCAAGCAGCCGGGGCTTTCAGGAGGGGGTCCGTATGTACGAGGAGATGCTGCACGCGACCCCGGCCTATGCCGTGCTTACCTCAAAGGGGAACAGCCGGGAGGACCAGATCGCGGCGGGTCGAAACTGGCTGCGGCTGAACCTCAAGACGACAGCCCTGGGCCTTGCCCTGCACCCGGTCAGCCAGGCCTTGCAGGAGTACCCCGAGATGGCCGGGCACTATGCTGCCGCGCACGCCATGCTAGCGGCGGAGGGCGAGACGGTTCAAATGCTGGGTCGGCTCGGCTATGGTCCGACGACGCCGCGCACGCCGCGCTGGCCGTTGGAGGCAAAACTGATTGACGCATGAAGCCGACGCCCGGACGCTCTTTGAGGTTTTCAAGGAGATCGGGATCATCGAACAACTCAGCCGCGCCCAGCTTGAGGCGCAACTGCCCGAGGGGCTGATCGCACCCCATTTTTCGGTCCTCAACCACCTGATCAACCGGGGCGACGGGGCAGTGCCCATCGACATGGCGCGGGCCTTTCAGGTACCCAAAACCTCCATGACCCACACAATCAAGGGACTGGTGGCGCACGGGCTGGTGGAACTGCGGGAGAACCCGAAGGATGGTCGGTCGAAGACGGTTTGGCTGACCGAGAAGGGGCGCAGGCTGCGGGAGGAGACGATTGCCAGCCTTGGCCCGGCTTTTGCCAGGCTGGCGGGGGAGATGGATCTGGGCCAGCTGACCGAGATGTTGCCCAGGCTGGTGAAACTGCGCGAAGTGATGGACGCGGCGCGGGACGGGTAGCGGCTGACACCTGTCGGGCTGGACCACGCGGCCCAGACGGATGCGCTTTTTGCGAGGTCCCGGGTCAAGCCCGGGACGCGAGAGATAATCCGCCCCGGACCTGACCCGGGGCCCCGTGGTGCTCAGACCGCATGATCAAAGCCATAAAGAACATGCGCAAAAGCCTTAAGATCTCCGCAGTGGCTGCCCTGAGTATGGAGGCAAATAGACCCTTCAGGCCGCGTGCGCCCCATCGGTGAGGGAGCGTACGAAGGCCAAAACGTCGCCCACGCTTTCGCCCTTTCCGATCCGGCTCACGATGGCGGAGCCCACCACCACGCCGTCCGCCACCTCGGCAATGGCGCGCGACTTATCGGGCGTGTTCACGCCAAAGCCCACCACGACCGGCAGGCCGCTGGCCTTCTGGATGCGCGCCACTTCGGGGGCAACATCTTCGGCTTCAGCCTCGGCCGCCCCGGTGATCCCGGTGATAGAGACATAGTAGACGAACCCGGAGGTGTTCTGAACCACGCGTGGCAGTCGCTTGTCGTCGGTTGTGGGGGTGGCAAGCCGGATGAAATTCAGCCCCGCCGCGTTGGCGGGCAGGCACAGCTCCGCGTCTTCCTCGGGCGGAAGGTCCACGATGATCAGGCCGTCCACACCGGCATCGGTTGCGGCCGCGAGGAAGGTATCGACCCCCATGGAATAGATCGGATTGTAGTAGCCCATCAGCACAATCGGCGTCGTGTCATCCTCTTGCCGGAAGGTCCGCGCCATCTCAAGCGTCCGTTTGAGCGTCATGCCCGCCTCCAGCGCGCGCTGACCGGCCAGCTGGATCGTGGGACCATCAGCCATCGGATCGGTGAAAGGCAGACCCAGTTCGATCACGTCGACCCCCGCGCCGGGCAGGCCGCGCATCACCTCAAGCGAGGTGTCATAGTCGGGATCTCCTGCCATGATGTAGGCCACGAAGGCCTTCTTGCCCTCTTCCTTGAGGGCGGCGAACTTGGCGTCGATGCGGGTCATGGAACTCTCCCAGTGTTGGCCAAAGCCTTCTGTCCCAAGTGCCACGCGATTGCAATGCGGATGTGGGGCGGAGCCGGAGGCTTGGCGCAGGTGGGAAATTGCGCCGTCTACTCCCCCTTTATCAATGGCGGCAGCGCCCCATATAGGGCCTATGAACTATATCCTTGCTCTTCTCCTTCCGCCCCTGTCGATCCTTCTCACGGGCCGTCCCATTCTGGGGGTCGTGGTCTTTATCATCTGGATCCCGGCGATCATCTTTACCGGTGGCCTCACCCACCCGATGTTTATCCTGCTGGCCTGGATCCTGATCTTTCAGGCCCGCGAGGACCGGCGCGAGGCACGGGCCTTGCGCCGCAACGACTGACGCCCTAGTTAGCGCGAAATCGCAAGCGAGGACGCTGTCATGGGTTTCAAGATGGGTATCGTGGGTCTGCCGAACGTGGGCAAATCCACTCTTTTCAACGCGCTGACGCGCACCGCGGCCGCACAGGCAGCGAACTTTCCTTTTTGCACGATTGAGCCTAACGTGGGCGAGGTGGCCGTACCCGACGACCGGCTCGACCGGCTGGCCGCCATTGCCCAGTCCAAGCAGATCATCCCCACCCGCATGACCTTTGTCGACATCGCCGGTCTGGTGAAGGGCGCCTCGAAGGGCGAAGGGCTGGGCAACCAGTTCCTGGCCAACATCCGCGAGGTGGACGCCATTGCCCACGTCCTGCGTTGTTTCGAGGATGGCGATGTGACCCACGTGGAGGGGCGCGTGGACCCTGTGGCCGATGCGGAGACCATTGAGACCGAGCTGATGCTGGCCGACATCGAGTCCATCGAAAAGCGCCTGCAGAACATTGTCCGCAAGGTGCGCGGCGGGGACAAGGAAGCGGTTCAGCAGGAACGTCTGATGAAAATGGCGCTTGAGGCGCTGGAGGCGGGCAACCCTGCGCGGGTCGTTGAGGTGGATGCCGAGGATGCCAAGGCCTGGCGGATGCTGCAGCTTTTGACCACCAAGCCGGTGCTTTACGTCTGCAACGTCGGTGAGGCGGACGCGTCGGAGGGCAACGCCCATTCCGCCAAGGTCGCCGAGATGGCGGCGGCGGAGGGCAATGCCCACGTCATCATCTCCGCCCAGATCGAGGAAGAGATCAGCCAGCTTGAACCCGAAGAGGCGCAGATGTTCCTTGAAGAGATGGGGCTGGAGGAAGCGGGCCTGGATCGCCTGATCCGCGCGGGCTATGAGCTGTTGCATCTTGAGACCTACTTTACCGTCGGCCCCAAGGAGGCGCGCGCCTGGACCATCAAGACGGGCACCACCGCGCCCAGGGCGGCAGGCGTGATCCACGGAGATTTCGAGAAGGGCTTTATCCGGGCCGAGACCATTGCCTACGACGATTTCGTCACGCTGGGGGGCGAGGGGCCCGCCAAGGAAGCGGGCAAGATGCGGGCGGAAGGCAAGGGATACGTGGTGAAGGACGGGGACGTGCTGCACTTCCTGTTCAACACCTGATCCCGTCCCGGACCTGATCCGGGACCCCGCGCAGATTGAAGGGGCCCCGGGTCAGGCCCGGGGCGGGGTGTGCTTTGAGCAAGCCCCTGTCTTACGCCCGACGCGCTTCGATCTTCGCGCGAACAGACTCAGCCACAGCAACGTACTGACT
>JABDKA010000167.1 GCA_013002405.1 Sulfitobacter sp.
CATGCAGGCCGTGCTCGATGGCCTGCGCGACGACATGCGCAAGGCCGCGGAGAACCTGGAGTTCGAAGAGGCCGCCCGTCTGAGGGACGAAGTCAAGCGGCTCGAGGCTGTGGACCTTGTCATCGCCGACGATCCCATGGCGCGGCAATATGCGGTCGAAAAAGCAGTGGAGGAGTCGCAGAAGGCTTCTGGCCGCAGCACCCTTGGTCGTGGCGGCATGCGCGGCGGCACGAACAGGCGCAAGGGCAGACGTTAGTCGCTTTCGCTGTTCGTCTTCTTCTTCGTTACCAGCCCGGTGACAAAGTGATGCTTGACGTCCCAGCCGAAAGTGGAGCCGACGGGCCGCCAGCCGATCTCGATTGTGCGCCCGTGGGTGCCCTCAACCTTCGGTTTGAAGACCAGGCGCACGCCACTGAAGACCTTCGACTGAATAATCAGGGGTTTGGTCTGTGTCGGCTGTCTGGCTTCGGATGTAATGTCCGCCTTTGCAGCACTCCCCACAAAACGCGCATAGACCTCGATAGGTCCGTTCGTCCTGTTCCAGATCGTAGCGGCATCGCGCGTCGCGCTGTTCACCTCAGTCGTCTTGAAGCGCAGCGCCATGTAGAGGTCAGTGTATTGAGGAAAAATGCCGCCAATGCAGCCAGCAGAATTACTTTTATCTAAAATCTCCGCATGAATATTGCAAAGCATAGCCGGAAAAGTCCGTTCCGCACAGTTTCGGGATCAACCCCGCGTGTCCTGATGCACTGGACAGTTGCTCCAACGGCGCGCCGCCTTACCTGCGGGCCTATAGTTATGGGAGAGAGCCGATGAAATCCGTATGGCGCAAGCTCGCACACAGCGCAGTCCTCTGCCTATGCGGCGTGCTCTCCCCCTCCGCCTATGCTTGGGAATTCACCCCGGGCGCTCCCTGCAAGCTCTCCCACTCCGGGCCGGACGCCACGGTCGAACTGACCTACGATCCCACACTTCCCCTCTACACGATCGCGATCATGCCGAAGAAACCTTTCGAACCCGCCCCCGTCTTCGCAGTCATTTTTGAAGGACCAAGGGGGCTGACGATCTCCACCAACCGACATCAGTTGAGCGACGGAGGCCGCAAGCTCACCGTCAACGACACCGGCTTTGGCAATGTGCTCAATGGCCTGCAGTTCAACCGAACCGCCACAGCCGAATTGGGCCAGCGCAGGCTCAGTTTTCCGCTGGACAACGCCGCACCAGCGGTTGCAGCTTTTCGCGAATGTGCCCCTCCTGTCTCCTGACCCTGTATGGCGATCCTGATAGGTCCAAGGGTTCACAAACAAATATCAGAACTTTTATTCCTTAATTCACAGTGTGTTAGCTTAGAAACTGGAATAATCTGCGCTGCGTTCCGGGAACCAACTGCCCATCTGCTCCGTTCTTTCAGCAATGAAACACACTCTTTGAGAAAGGGAGAACTAAAATGGAATATGGCATACTCGGCCTCATCATCCTGGTTGCGGATATCTATGCGATCTACCAGGTACTCACATCCGGCGCCTCGACGCTGGCGAAAATCCTCTGGACGCTGTTGATCCTCCTCCTCCCGGTGGTTGGTCTCATCATCTGGCTGATTGCAGGCCCACGCGGTGGTTCTGTCGCCGCTTAAGCCGCGATACGAATCTAACTAAGAATGCCGACGGCTTTTGCCGTCGGCTTTTTTCATTCGAAAGCAACGCCCTCTCCCAGCGTAACCCTTTGTTAAGCAAGTTTGGCAAAGATGGTTAGCGGGAGATTAAAATGAAGACTTCCATATTTTCGGCAGTCATCGCGCTGCAACTCTTAGTCACCGAAGCCATTGCCGGTGCCTGGCTGCGTGAAAAAGGCACCTCTTTCAGTTCATTCTCGCTCAGCACCAGCCTATTTCGGGAAACGCGCAGCAGTGGATATCTGGAATTCGGCCTGACCGAGAACAGCACTCTCGGCTTGGACACTGGCCTTTCCCAGAACGCAAACGGGGAAAAACTTGCCTACGGTACCCTCTTCATGCGCCGGGCGCTGGGATCCGGGGCAGGACCCAACCAATGGGCCTATGAGGTTGGCCTGGGTGCGACTTACAGGGGCGGCGTCGACGCCCAGCCTCACGTCAAGACCGGCCTGTCCTGGGGCCGCGGCATCCAGTTCCGCGGCAAGGGCGGCTGGATCGCGGCCGATGCCGCAGCCCTATGGGCGATCAGCGACGACGAACACGTGAGCAAGATCGATACGACCCTTGGCCTCAATTTCAACAATCGCTTCTCGGGCATCCTGCAGCTCAACTTCGCCTATCAGGAGGGAGAGACCTTCAAGTATTTCGAACCCTCGATCGTCTTCAATCCTCCGAATACGGGCCTCAAGATACAGTTCGGGCTCATCACACCTCTGGATGAACCCGAAAACTCCGGCGTGAAACTCGGCCTCTGGCGCGAGTTCTAGGCGACCGTTCGGACCGCCTACTTCTTGTCCATCCGAACCGTCGCCATCACTCTGCCCTGCACCGCAGTAGGCCAGACCAGCCGGATCTGATCCCGGTCGGGTCCCTGCCTGAGATCAACGTGCGGCATCGCATACTGGCGGACACTGGCATCATTGCGCAGGGCACCCAGAGTTATGACGCTGTCCACGCTCAGCGCTTGCCCTTGGAAGGGCAGCACCTGTGCCGCGTCGATCAGCCAGGTGTCGGCCTCATCATTCTGCGTGAAGTCAATCATCGCCGGACACGCCACTTGGATGGAGACATTGTTGTAGGAATTCCCCGTCATCACCACGTTCTTGCTCCGCGACATGTCCAGATCGGAAAATGTCGTATCGACCCGCTCTACCCGGTCCATCGTCCCGTTGATGCATCGGAACCGGTTGCCCGTAATCGACACCCCGTTCAGGAAATGCCCCGCCCCGTGTGGCTTGACCACCAGATAGCTGAACCAAGGCGCGACCTCAGCAGACAGAAAGACATTGTCCGTCAGGCTCAGCGCACTGAAGGAAAAACCGCCCGTGAAGGCAGGCGTCGGGTCATGTTCATTCGTCCACTCGATAAAGCAGTTATCGACGTAGTTGTTGGCCAGAACGGAGCCGGTATTCGTCGTTGCCAGGATCAGACCCGCCGAACGGATCCCGTTCTCAACCCCGTCCCCCTGAAAGAAATGATTGCCCAGGATCAGGTTGTTCTGACCCGCGATCAGACCGAAGTGGCGGAACCGCGTCGCCCGGTTGTCCCGCAGCTTCAGATCGTTCGCGTTCATGTTGAACCCGATGGTCTTTCGGTTCGGGACTGTTAGTTCATCCTCGCCCGACAAAAACTGACAGCGATCGATGAACATCCCCTGACAGCCATCACCGATGGAGGTAATCCCCCGATCCTTGGGTCTGGTGATGAAACAATCGCGGAGGGTGAAGGTGGACCCGGTGATCGCCAGCATGACCGCACTGCAGCGGTTGTTGCACTGGAATTCAATGTCCGTCATGACGAACTTGCTCAGCTGGCTGAAGCCGCTGAAATCCAGCATGTACTTGAACTTGCGGAAGGTGAAATTCTGCGTCCCGGCGCCGTCATAGAGCGGCGCACTCAGCGTGATCGAACTGGTCGTCACGTTCTTGTCCCGGACGTACACCTCCCGGCCCACGCCGGACCCTTCGATCAGCGCACCGACCGGGACCGCACCAACATTCGTCACACTGGTCAGTTGGAAGGCATTGCTCGGATCGTAAGTCGCCTGCGATGTAACGACATCGTCGTCCCAGACCGAACTGACCGCCGCTTCCAACTGTCCGTTCCGGATCACACGCCGGGTGGCATAGAAAGTCCGGTCAGGCACCGCCGCCTGCATATCGATCGGTTCGGTCACGTTGACCTTGCGCCCGCCCAGGTCAAAGGATTCATGGTCCACGTTGTTCAGAAGCGCCTGAAAGCCCTTGCGAAAGGCAAGCTCTTCGTCCTCGAAGGCCTCGATATAGTTTGGCAGATCGAAATTGCGGCGCAGCAGCAGCACTGCTTCCGTCGGCATGCTGACCGTCCCCTCAAAGCGCACCGGATGGTCAAATGTCACATCCCCATTCAACCGGAAGACGCCTGCAGGCACATAGATGGTCCGCCCCGCTGCCGCCGCGTTGGCGGCTTCAAAGGCCACCGTGTCATCCGTCGAACCATCCCCGACGGCGCCGAAATCCGTGACATCCACGACCGACAGCATGTCGCGCAGAAAGACCGACGTGATATCCTCGATCTCGAAATCGTCAATTCGCACGATCCCGCCGTTCGGCCCGGTCAGATCCAGCCCGAAATGCCCGTAGATCGGTTCGGTTCCCCAAACCATATCGACCCCGCCGCGCGGACCCACACCGACAATGGCGGAAACCTCCACCACCTCACCGTAGCTTACCAGCGTAACAGAGGGACCGACTGTGGTGATCCCGCCAACCGCACTGCCATCCCCCCGGGCCGGATAGCCCGCGATCCTGACCGACGGAAGGGAACCGCTGACAACCTTTACCCGGGTCCGGATGCGCAGATAGCATCCCGGCAGCAGCGGTGTCTGACCCATGTAGCGCAACCTTTGGATATTGTCGGTCTTCAACAGCTCCAGCGCACCGGCAAAGTCCTGATCCGCAGCCACAAACAGCGCATTGGCCGATCCATCGTAGGTGTCTGAACCCGGTGTGCCGTCCCCGCTTGACCAGACATCCAGCCCGTTCTCAAACGGCGGCGGTGTCAGCAGTACGCCATCGGTGATCGCCTTGTTCATCTCACATTCCCTTCCCCGAGGGCCGACGGTGCCCTGCCCATCGCCCCGATTGTTTGCGCCAAAAGCCGACCCGCGCCGGACCGGAAAGGGAGATAACAAGCAAGCCTTAAGCGGCCCGGCGACCACCGCGCGTCACCTAGCGATTTGCGCAACGGCAACAAAGGCCTTTGAGCGGGTGCGCCCGCTGTGCCACGCTGATCCTCGGGGCTTGGGAAAGGACAAGGCAGATGCGCAGCACTCGCATTATCACCGCCGTTGAAGCACATGCCGAAGGTGAAGGAGGTCGCGTCATCACCGGCGGCATGCCGCAACTGCGCGGCGCGACAGTCTTTGAACAGATGCAGGACATGGCCGGACGTCACGACGATATCCGCACCCTGATGCTGCGCGAACCGCGCGGCAATCCCGCCCTCTGCTGCAACGCGCTGGTCCCCACACAGAACCCTGCCGCGGATGCCGGTTTCATCATCATGGAGCAGACCGAATATCCGCCCATGTCCGGCAGCAATACGATCTGCGTGACAACGGTGCTTCTTGAAACCGGCATTATCCCGATGCAGGAACCGGTCACCACCCTAACGCTGGAATCCCCCGCCGGACTGATAGAGGTGAAGGCCACCTGCAAGGCGGGCAAGGTGGAGCGTGTTGAATTCTTAAACGTACCAGCCTTTGCCCTGCACATCGGGGTCCCGCTTGATATCCCGGGTCAAGGCACAATCACCGTAGATATCGCCTGGGGTGGCATGTTCTACGTGATCGCCGAGGCAGCGGCCTTCGGGATTGACCTGATCCCGGAAAACGGCGCCGATATCGTGAGGGCAAGCGAAGCCATGCGCCACGCCGCCGCCGCACAGTACCCCGTCACCCATCCAGAAAATCCGGCCATCACCGGCCCCACGATTGCGCAACTTACCGCCCCTCCGTCCGATCCCGAAACGCAGGGGCGCAGCGCGGTCACCGTCTCATCTGGCAGGTTCGATGCCAATCGGCCCCATGCCCTCACCGGCGCGCTTGACCGCTCGCCCTGCGGGACCGGCACCTGCGCCAAGATGGCGGTGCTTCATGCAAAGGGCCTGCTTGAGGTTGGACAGGACTACGTGAACGCAGGTCCGCTTGGCACGACCTTCACCGGCCGAATCGAACGCACCGGCACGGTCGGAGACTATGATGCCATCGTCCCAAGCCTCTCGGGGCGCGGCTGGATCTACGGGCTCAGCCAATACACACTGGACCCATCAGACCCTTTTCAACGGGGTTACACGGTAGGGGATATATGGGGTTAAGCAGTCGCCCCCGGCGCCTCGAGGATCTGAACACCGCCGATCCGCCAGCCTGCATCGGTCTCGATCATCCGGTAAAGCAGCATGTGCGTGAACCCCTTCTGGTCCACGATCCGCACCTTTTGCCAGTGCGATCCGCCGTGCTCCTCCAGATCCAGATACTCAACCTCTGCCGGACGCCAGACCATCGGATAGCCCTGCGTCACCATCCGTTCGAAATTCTGGGGTGACTGGAAAAGGCGCTGCAGCGTGGGGGTTGCGTAGGTAAAAGCCTCGTCGAAATCATCGGCCTTGAAGGCCTCGATCTGGCTGCTGATCGTCCCTTTGATCTCAGCCTGCTGTGCAAGGGCACCGAATGCCATCAGAAACGATACAAGAACAGCCAGCGCCCCGGCCAAAACCCAATTTTGCATGATCTCTCTCCTTCAGCCACGTAACGCAAGGTAAGTCACGCAACCACCGGGGCAAGAGTTTCAGGCCGCCTGCAGCTTTCCTTCAAGGGCATCCTCGATCAGCGCGATGGTTTCATCGATCCCGTAAAGCGCGATAAATCCGCCAAAGCGTGGGCCCTGGCTTGCCCCAAGCAACACCTCGTAAAGCGCGGTGAACCAATCGCGCAGCGGCTCAAACCGGGGCTTGCCCACGGCAAAGACCATGCTCTGCAAGGCCTCCGCGTCCAGACCACCATCCCAGACCTTGAGATTGTCACGCAGTTCCAGGAGGGCCTCGCGCTCCAACTCGGTGGGGGCGCGGAAGACCTTCTCAGGCTTCACGAAATCGTTGTAGTAGCGCACCGCATGACCGGCCGCGGCATCCATACTGGGGTTTTTCTCGGGCGTCGCCTCGGGGGCGTAGCGCTGGATAAAACCCCAAAGCTGCGACTTATCCTCGGCCGACGAAACCGACGCTAGGTTCAGCAGCATGGAGAAGGGCACAACCATATCCGACTTCGGCACAGCGCCCCCGTGGATATGCCATACCGGATTGTTCAGCCGTGCCTTGAGGTCCTGCGTCTCGTAGGCGCGCAGCTGCTGATGATACTCATCCACCGCCTTTGGGATGACATCGAAATACATCCGCTTCGCCGTCTTGGGTTTTTGGTACATGAAATAAGACAGGCTCTCGGTGCTCGCGTAGGTCAGCCATTCGTCGATCGTCAGACCGTTTCCCGAGGATTTGGAGATCTTCTGACCGTTTTCGTCCAGGAACAATTCGTAGGTGAAATGCTCCGGCGCCCGCGCACCCAGGATCCGGCAGATGCTGTCATAGATCGGCGTGTTGGTCGAATGATCCTTGCCGTACATTTCGAAATCGACGCCCAGCGCCGCCCAGCGTGCGCCGAAATCGGGTTTCCACTGAAGCTTCACATTGCCACCAGTGACCGGCAGCGTCATCTCCGTCCCATCCTCATCGTCGAATGTCACGCTGCCTTCCCTGGCATTGACCTGCTTCATCGGCACGTACATGACCCGCCCGGTTTCGGGATGAATGGGCAGAAAGATCGAATAGGTCTGGCGGCGCTCCTCGCGCAGAGACTTCAGCATCACGGCCATGATCTCATCGTACTTCTCCGCCGCACGCAAAAGGATCTCGTCGAACTGGCCCGAACGGTAGAAATCAGTGGCCGAGATGAACTCATACTCGAACCCGAAAGTATCGAGAAACCGCCGCAGCATCGCGTTGTTGTGGTGGCCAAAGCTTTCATGGGTGCCAAAAGGATCCGGCACGGAGGTCAATGGCAGCTGCAGATGCTGATGCAGGGCTTCGGGATTGGGTACATTTCCCGGCACCTTGCGCATCCCATCCAGATCATCGGAAAAGCAGATCAGCTTGGTCGGAATATCGCTGATCTCCTCGAAGGCGCGCTGGATCATTGTCGTGCGTGCGACCTCGCCAAAGGTGCCGATATGGGGCAAACCCGAGGGACCATAGCCCGTCTCGAACAGCACATAGCCCTTCTCCGGCGGTGCCTTCGCGTAGCGTTTCAGCACACGGCGCGCCTCTTCAAAGGGCCACGCTTTGCTGTTCATCGCCGCGTCTCGCGTCTCAGACATGCCAGATCTTCCGTTTTTTGCCGATTCAGCGCCCAATGCGCCTGGCTGCGCGTGTACCTATTGCGTCACCCGGGTTGCGTCAATATTCTGCGCTGCAACACGAATGCCCCAAGGAACCTGCCAAATGAATGACGATGCGTCCCTCTCGCTGAGCGCGCAGGACTGCCTGGTGGCCCTGATGATCGCCGTTTCCGCATCGGATGAAGACATCCGAACCGCGGAACTGATGAAGATCCAGTCATCCGTCAATATGCTGCCCATCTTTGCAGGGTATGACAATGACCGGCTGAGTGTGATCAGCAAGACGGTTTTCGACCTTTTCGAACAGGAAGATGGCCTCGACGCCCTCTTCGGCCTGATCCGCGAAGCCCTGCCGCAACGCCTGTTCGAAACCGCCTATGCGCTCGCCTGTGATGTGGCAGCCG
Organism: Sulfitobacter sp.; assembly: GCA_013002405.1. Classification (GTDB taxonomy): domain Bacteria; phylum Pseudomonadota; class Alphaproteobacteria; order Rhodobacterales; family Rhodobacteraceae; genus Sulfitobacter. The sequence continues at coordinate 8,505 of JABDKA010000167.1, forward strand.
CCGACGGTAAGCTTGGTGAGGCGGAACTGCGGCTGCTCGAAGAAATCCGGTATGAACTGGAAATTGATCGCCTGCACGCCGCCGCCATAGAACGGGGTGCCCGCGCGCGCCACCTCAGCTGAGCCTTGTATCGTCAGGGCAATTTCACCGGCAAAAGCACGCATTCGGTATAAAGCAGGTCGATCTCCGAGGGCTCTTGCAATCCCCGAAAGGCGAAACGCGGCACCTCCAGCGGGCCCTCCTCATCGGGTGCCACCCCTTTCGCCCCAAATCGCGAATCCAGCGACAGGATCGCGTCCCGCTGCGGCAGGACCGCCCCGGCGATCTGTCGGGAATAGTGGGCAAAGAGGGGCTGATTGCCCAGATACATGACCTCATGGGTGACATACGCGTCATGTTTCCGCTTCGGGTTCAGAACCACTGTACAAAGCCCGTCGGGCGTCTCCACGGTACAGAACCGCAGCCCCAGCCCCGCATGATCGGCAATGATCTTCTGCTCAATCGGAGAAAGCCTGCCCCCCAGGGCCAGCGGATCTTCATGCACCCTGAACCCCGCATCGGGATGCGGATGCCAGATCAACCTCTTTTCATCAATCGCCTCGAACCCGATGCGAAAGACCAGCGGCACTGCCGCCTTGGCGCTGGTAAAATTCGTGACGGTATCGTCGGGGTTCTGGGAGGCGAGCGCCATCATCTTGGCCCCGGCCCCCTGCCCCCGCAGTTCCTTCATCATATACCATGAGGTCAGCCCGATCGCGCGCCGGGGGCCCTTCGGTGTATCGCGCATCACCGGAATCATGCCCAGCACCCCGACAAGCCGCCGCCCGTCCCGCACCGTGATGGCATACCGCGGATCGTCTCCCGACCAGCGCCCCGACAGGAGCCTGCGCCAGATATCGATTCCCCATTTCGCCTTGTGAAAGCAGGTATTCATGAATTGCGCGATCTCCTCGCGCTCTTCGGGCGGGGCGAAGGCAATTTTAACCATCCAGCAGGTCCCCGATACGCAGCCAGCGTCCCCTGCCCGCAGGGGACAGCCGATCCAGCAACTCGGCCATGAAGCCCCAGGTCGCCTCATCGGTCTCAAGGTGATGGCTCACCAGGCAGGTCGGCGTAGCGGCCCGGGTTTGGCCGAGCCGCCGGGCCCGCAAATGATCGAGGAATAGCGAAAGACACTTTTCGGTGCCACGGAATTCAGCCCCCTCTTTCCACCGGATCGGGTCAAGGTGGCCATTGAATTCGGGCAATGGGCCCTGGCCCGGCGAATAGGCATCATCGGTGAACCGCGAGAGGGCGCGAAACCCCAGCGTCGGCAGCCGCGCGACGGTGCTTTCCGCGATGCGGTTCCAGGGGGGGACAAAGACCGGCAGAGTGCGCGGAAGGGCGGCTGCAGTCAGTCGCCGCCAACCGTCGCGCAGGTCTGCTTCCTGCAGCGCCAGCGGTCTGCTGACGCCCACTTCCGATGCGCGCATCCCTTTCGGCTCATGGTTGAGATGCGCAAAGCCGTGTTGAAAGACATAAACCTCCACCGTTGCCTCCAATCGCGCCTTGAGACCCGGATCGATATTCTCGGGCACCACCGCCAGGTGCAGCGGGGTCCCGGTTCTTTCCGAAAGGCCGATCAGACGGTCAAGCGCAGGCGTCGGGGCGCGGGCATCGTCATCGCGCCACCAGAAGGTCGGCACTTCTCCCGCTGCGGCCCAGGCCGACAACTCATCCTCAAGATCCTGCCATGTCGCCATGTACCGTCAGCCTTTCAGGTGCCGTAGATCACGCCCCAACGTTCGATCAGCGCCTGTTGCACGCGCTTGGCCCGCCGGTTCCAGGCCCGCGCGCCGGGGGGCCTTTCCCGTTCCTCTCGGCGAATGCCCGCGCGCTTGTCCTCATCGGCGACGAAAATGGCAAAGGCCATCACATCCCCCTCACCGGTGCTGAGATAGCCCGCCAGGGTGGACACAAAATTCAAGGTTCCGGTCTTCGCCTCAACCTTAACCGGATGATCCTTGATCGTCCGGCCCTTGGCATCGCGCATCTTGAAGGGCTTCAGGATCGGGCGCAGCCCGTCGTCCCGCACCTTGACCAGTGCCCGCGCCATGTCAAGCGCCGTCAGGCGACTGCCATCCCCAAGCCCGGAATGGTCCACCAGCTTGGGTGCTGTCATGCCAAGCGACTTGATGGCCCAGCGGTTCATCGCGGCCGCGGAGGCCTGCAGATCCGCCACCGGCCCGATCCGCTTCTGCGTTGCGGCCAACCCGACCATCTCGGCGGTAAGATTGGTGGAGTATTTCAGCATTCCCTCCAACATCCCACGCAGCGGCACGCTTTCGTGGGTCACCAGTGTCTCGCCCTCGGGCAACTCTTCGATCAGCTTGGGCTTGCCCAGCCTGATCCCATGGGCCCCGGCCATGGTGGCAAAGACCTCTCCGGCATAAAGACCCGGCTTGCGCACGGGCAACCAGCGGGCACCCCCATTGCCCAACGCCTTGCGCGCGACGGTCCAGTTGTCCCGCCCCGCCGCGTCTTCGTAGGTGTAGACGGGCGTTGACCGGTCCATGATCTGCATCCGCGCCATCGTCACGTCGGGCCGGTACCGATTGGAGCGGCCGTCCATCGTCACGTTGAAACCCTTTCCGGCGCGCTTCCATTCGAAATGGACCCGGTTGTAATTCAGCGCGACCCCCGAAACGGCCGGGTTGTAGCCCACATGATCGGGTTGCTCAGAGTCGATCTGGCGCACCCGGGGAAGCCTGCCAACGTAAATCTTAAATTCTCCCCGGACGGCGCGGACCCCCACCTCCTTCAGCGCGCCCGCCATCTCGGCAAGGTGGTTCGTGTCCAGCGTCGGATCGCCCCCACCGACCAGAACAAGATCCCCCAGAACCTCACCGTTCTTCATCCCGCCAGTGATGCAAAGCTGGGTACGAAAGCGGTACTCGGCCCCCAGGGTCTCCAGCGCATAAAGCGCGGTAACGGCCTTGGTCACGCTGGCAGGCGGGGTGCCCGTCTGCTCGTTCCGGCACTCAAGCCAGTCGCCGCTCCTGGCTTCTGCTACTGCATAGGCCACGCGGCCCGTCAGCCTGTTTTCACGTATGATGCTTTCCACATCGCGCACCGCGCGTTTGTGGAATTCCTCACCCCGCAGGACGGGCCTGAGCGAGGCGGCGGGCGGTGCCGCCATCGCAGCCCCGCCGATCACCCCGAAGGCGGCTGTCGACCCAAGAAAGATCCGTCGTGAAATGCGCTGAACCATGTGATTGTTAAACCGCACCACGGAGGAGGGAGCAAGCGGGCGCTGGGTCGATTTTCATCACAATTCCGCAGTGCTATGCGGCGCCATGCAGCGCGCCGTCCTTATCATGCTTGTCGCCATGTCAATGATCCCTGCGGGCGACAGCGCTGGCAAGCTCTTGACCTCCGTGCACGGTGTCTCTCCGATTTTTGTCGCCTGGTCGCGCTTTGCGATTGGAACTCTGCTGGTCCTGCTTTTCCTGCCTGCTGGTACACTGGCTCTCCTGCGCCGCCCCGCCATCTGGTTCCGTGCCGCTCTGCTCGCAGGCGGTATCACCTCGATCCAGACCGCCCTCCAAACCGCTGACGTGGCCACCGTCTTTGCCGCCTTCTTCATCGGCCCGCTTTTCAGTTAAGTGCTTGCCATAATCTTCCTGCGCGAGACGGTCTCACCGCTGCGCTCGCTGCTCATCCTGATTGGATTTGGCGGTGTGCTCTGCGTGGTGCGACCCGGCTTTGGCATTGAGCCGGGGCTTCTCTGGGCCTTGACCGCGGGGCTCTTCTACGGCGCTTTTCTGACCATGTCCCGCGCACTCACAGGCCTCGGCTCCCCCTCGGCACTGATCTTCTCGCAGCTCCTCATACCGACGCTCATCCTGCTGCCCCTTGGCCTTACAGTGCTGCCGACTCCCTCACCTGATGTCGCAGCCCTCACCTTGGGCTCCACGCTCTTTTCCATGCTGGGTAACCTGCTGCTTCTTTATGCCTACCGCATTGCATCGGCCACGCGACTGGCCCCGCAGGTCTATTTCCAACTCATCGCCGCCGTACTGCTGGGCTGGCTGATCTTCCACGATTTGCCGGACACCTTCACCTGGCTTGGCCTGGCCCTCATTAGCGGGGCGGGCCTCGCCTCATCCCGGCTCAGAGACCCATGACCCCGCCGCACGGATCGCGGTAGAGGAAGCATCGTGCATCGGCACGTTGATGAAACACCAGGCCGGTGGCTCCGCCCGCCCCAGGAGATGCCCGTACCGGCCGGGAATGCGGTAGGGCGCGTAAAGGGCGGCGGCCCGGCTCATCCTTGCCGAAATCCGCTGACCGGGGCGGGCCAGCACACCAATCGGCACCCCCTCGATGATCTGTCGCCAGTCCTGCCAAAGGTGCAGCTGCGCCATATTGTCCGCCCCCATGAGCCAGACAAACCGCACCTGCGGATAAAGTCGCTGAAGCTCTCCCAGCGTCTCGGCGGTATAGCGCGTGCCAAGACGCGCCTCTATGTCGGTCACCTCTACGTGCGGATGCTGCATTACCGCCCTGGCGCGCGCCATTCGGCGCTCAAGGGGCGCGGGCCCGCGCGTCTTCAGCGGGTTGCCGGGGCTGACCAGCCACCAGACGCGGTCCAGCCCGAAACGCTTGAGTGCCTCGCGCGTGATATGCACATGGCCTGCATGGGCCGGGTCGAAGGACCCGCCCAAGAGGCCCACCACCTGGCCCCGGCCCGCCTGCGGAAAGCGATGTCTCACGAAAGGTCACCCCCTTGGTCGATCCTCTCAGAACCGGAGCGCGCCTTCCTTGTCAACTCACTCCTCACCCGCCTGCAACGGTTCAACGGGATTCCCCCGCCCAATCTCACCGGGCGTGACGACGCAAGCGCACCAACCACCGTGGCCCCGCACTGCCGTATATCCCCCCGAACCAAGCGCCGCCTCCATTCGACTGCAGGGCGCGCAGATACCGGTCACCTCGATCACAGCGCCCCCGATGCGAACCCGGCGGCCCTTGAGCCCGGCAAGGTTGATCCCCGCCACCACCAGGTTGCGCCGCAGCAGCGCCGCATCAATCGGACCCTGGCCCAGCAGCGCGCCAATCACCGGGAGATGCTCCGCCTGGATCAGCGTCAAAGCCCGCTTGCCGGGCCGGGCATGATCGCCCTGCAGCCCGCCCTCCTCCAGCAACGCGTGTGTCACCTCGGCCGGGGCTGCCAGCCGTTCGGGGCGGATCAGGACCCTTTCGATGCGTCCGGGCCGCGCGTGGCGAGCCATCATCTCGGCGAAGACGCTCATCCGCACTGCGCTCTGCGTTGATCTTGGATCATACGCGCGATATTGGGGCGACAAACCCATATTGACCAGACAGGAAACCGCCATGGCCGCCTATCAGTACGTTTACCACATGTCCGGTGTCTCCAAGACCTATCCGGGCGGCAAAAAGACCTTTGAAAACATCAACCTGAACTTCCTGCCGGGGGTCAAGATCGGTGTGGTCGGCGTCAACGGCGCGGGTAAATCCACCCTGCTCAAGATCATGGTGGGCCTGGACAAGGATTTTCAGGGCGAGGCCTGGGCGGCAGAGGGGGCCAAGGTCGGCTACCTGCCGCAGGAGCCAAAACTCGATCCAGACAAGACCGTCCGCGAAAACGTCATGGAGGGCGTGGCCGAGAAGAAGGCCATCCTCGACCGCTATAACGAACTGGCCATGAACTATTCCGATGAGACGGCCGAGGAGATGGCCAAGCTGCAGGACGACATCGACGCCCAGAACCTCTGGGACCTCGACAGCCAGATCGACGTCTCGATGGAGGCCCTGCGCTGCCCACCTGACGACGCAATGCCCGAGAACCTCTCGGGCGGTGAGGCGCGCCGCGTCGCCCTTTGCAAGCTGTTGCTCGAAGCGCCTGACATGCTGCTGCTGGACGAACCGACCAACCACCTTGATGCCGAAACCATCGCCTGGCTGCAGCAGCACCTGATGGACTACAAGGGCACCATCCTGATCGTCACCCACGACCGCTATTTCCTCGATGACATCACCGGCTGGATCCTTGAGTTGGACCGTGGCCGGGGCATTCCCAACGAGGGCAACTACTCCGACTGGCTGGAGCAGAAGGCCAAGCGGCTGGCGCAGGAGGCGCGCGAGGATAAGTCCAAGCAGAAGACGCTGGAGCGCGAACTGGAATGGATGCGGCAGGGTGCCAAGGCGCGGCAGGCCAAGTCCAAGGCCCGGATCAACGCCTATAACGAGATGGCCGAAACCTCCGAGCGTGAGAAACTCTCCCGCGCCCAGATCGTCATCCCCAACGGCCCGCGGCTGGGCAACAAGGTGATTGAGGTCAACGGCCTCAAGAAACACATGGGCGACAAGCTGCTGATCGAGGACCTCAGCTTCTCTCTGCCCCCCGGCGGCATCGTCGGCGTGATCGGCCCCAACGGCGCGGGTAAATCGACGCTTTTCAAGATGCTGACGGGGCAGGAAAAACCCGACGCGGGCACCATTGAATACGGCGATACGGTGGATCTGTCCTACGTCGACCAGTCCCGCGATGACCTCAACCCCGATCACACGGTCTGGGAGGCCATCACCGGCGGGGCCGAACTGATCAAGCTGGGCGATGCGGAGGTCAACTCCCGCGCCTACTGTTCCTCCTTCAACTTCAAGGGCGGCGACCAGCAGAAAAAGGT
>JABDKA010000177.1 GCA_013002405.1 Sulfitobacter sp.
CCTCGTAGCCGAAGCCCGAGACAAAGCCGTTCACCACGCCCCCAGTCGCGCGGTGCCGCTCCACCAATGCGATCTGCGCCACTTCACCCGTCGCCTGCACCCGCCCCTCCGTCACGGGCAATTCGAACTTGAGCGCCTGCGTGGGGGCCTGGTTCTCTACCACGCCGATGACGTTGGCGGTAACCGCGTTTGCCCCTTCCGGAGCAGCGATGTGAAAATCCGCAGCTGTCAGATCACGCGCCATGTTCACCGTCGCGCACGCCTCCGCCGGCCAGTCGTAATGCGGGCAATCGGCAAGGCAAATGCCGTCCCGCGCCACAACCTCGCCCCGCGCGATAACCACCTCGATCGGCAGGGCGTTCAGATCGGAGGTCAGGATCACATCCGCCCGTCGGCCGGGGGTGAGCGATCCGATTTCACGCTCCAGCCCGAAGTGGGTCGCCGTATTGATCGTCGCCATTTGCAGGGCCACCAGCGGTTCGCAGCCGCATTCAATGGCGTGGCGCACCACCCGGTTCATATGGCCGTCGTTCACGATGGTGCCCGAATGGCTGTCATCGGTGCAAAGGATCATATTGCGCGGATCGAGACCCTTTTCCGTGATCGCCGTGATCTGGCTTTGTACATCGTACCAGGCCGATCCCAACCGGATCATGGAGCGCATCCCCAACCGCATCCGCGCCACCGCATCCGCCTCGCAGGTGCCCTCGTGATCGTCCGCTGGACCACCCGCGACATAGGCGGCAAAGGCGGGCCCCAGATCGGGAGAGGCATAGTGGCCGCCCACGGTCTTGCCCGCCCGCTGTGTTGCCGCAATCTCGGCCAGCATCTGTGGATCGGCGTTCGACACACCCGGAAAATTCATCATCTCCCCCAGCCCGATGATGCCGGGCCAGGTCATGGCTTCCGCCACATCGGCGGCGGATATCTCGAAACCAGTGGTTTCCATCCCCGGCGCGGAAGGGGCGCAGGAAGGCATCTGGGTGAAAATGTTGATGGGCTGCATCAGAGCCTCATCGTGCATCATCCGCACTCCCTCCAGCCCCAGCACATTGGCGATCTCGTGCGGATCAGTGAACATGGAAGTCGTGCCCTGTGGAATGACTGCGCGCGCAAATTCCGCAGGGGTCAGCATACCACTCTCGATATGCATATGCCCGTCGCACAAGCCCGGGATCATGTACCTCCCCTCGGCCTCGATCACGTCGGTCCTGTCACCGATGCAATGGGACGCATTGGGCGCAACGAAGGCGATCCGCCCCGCGGTGATGGCAATGTCATGCCCCGCCAGCACTTCGCGCGTGTGGACATTGACCCAAGCACCGCCGCGGACGACCCTGTCCGCTGGTCGCCGCCCGGCTGCGACATCGACCAGCAGAGGGGCCACATCGGCCCAACCTGCAAAGGAAGGAGGAGAAGTTTCTTGCGTCATGGCGCAAGGTGACACAGGGTTTTGGGAGGTTCAAGCGGGAGCGTGATGATGGATTACGCAAAGGTCGGAGCGAAGGAATTCGGCGCCTCCCTGCGTGGCATCGGCCTGAACCTGCTGGTCCGCGATGTGTCCGCGCAGGTGGCTTTTCTCGAAGGGCTCTTCGGCATGCAGGCCTATCAGCCCACCGCCGATTTCGCGATTATGCAGTACGGGACCCAGGTCTTTCAGTTGCACAGCGACGGCACGTACCATTCCAATCCGCTGCTTGGCCTCCTGCCCGAAAACCCCCCGCGTGGCGCGGGGATCGAGATCAGGCTGTATGACACCGATCCCGACGCGATCTGCGAGATGGCTGACACGCACGGCGGCACGATCCTGCAGGCTGCCACGGACAAGCCCCACGGTCTCCGAGAAGCCTACATCCTGTGCGAAAACGGCTACGCCTGGGTCCCCAGCCGTCCCCTTTGACCAGAGCCTGCCGGCGGACAAGCAGCCCTCTCTTTTTCACCAGAAATACTTCGGGGGATAGCGCCTTTGGCGCGATGGGGGCTGGCCCCCATGCCTTACGAAGTCCCGGACCTGATCCGGGACCTCCGGCCTTTCGTCAGACAATCCCCGCAAAACGTTCCGGAAGTTTGAAGAGCTTCTCACTCGGATCTAGATCGAAGTGGTAAAGATCGTTGTTGCGATAGCGGAAGGTGTCGTTCATCTGCTGCCGTTGCGCAGAGAAGTCCCAGCTATCATCCACCTCCCGTGTCGCAAATTCCGCGAAAAGCGCTTCGTCGTCACGATCTTCGGCAAACCACTGGCGGTTTGTCGTAGTCTCCTTCACATCGGACACCCCCATACTCTGAACCATCTCGTTCCGGCGGTTAAGTGTGTCGGCGTAGAGGTCGAAATCACAGAACTTCATATGAAAGAGATAAAGATGCTCGGGTGTCTCTATCTGGTCCCAGGAGGCGTAGTGACCCCCGCGCGACAGCTTGGTGCGGCGGCTCACCACACAGGGTTTGCAGTACCAGTGGCTAAGCTGCGCATATCTGCGCGGGCCGAGGATGGAGGTTTCCACATCCCCCTCTTCCCGGTCGCGAAGGTGCAGGATCTCCAGCCCGATCGCCGTGCGGACCCGTCGCTTGCGTGCCTGTCGCATATAACTGCCCAGGTCATGACCGCTTGCCGGGTCGATCACCACGAACTCATCCACATCACAGACGATGATATGATCGTACCACTGCCGCAGCGCGCTGAGCAGAAAGTTCTGGGTACGCCAGCGCAGCGGATTGAAGGCGACGCGCTGAGTGTCCGGGATGGCAAAGAGGTTGGCCCCCTCAGCAATCTGGCGCACCGATTCCTGATTGCCGTGGTTGATGACGTAAAGCGCCTCACGGCCAAAATAGCCGCCGTAATAGTCGACCCATTTCCTGAGAAACCAATCGTCGTCCCGCACCGTGGTGAGGACCGCCACCTTGTCCTGCATGCTGCACCGCTCATTCTTTTTCCGGCAGGCTAAAGCCTTTTGCGTCGCCTCGCAATCGGAGGAATGGGCTACGTCGCCGGATAGCCGAAGGGATGATAGACTGCCGCGAAGAGGGGGATCTTGAAATGAGGGCTGTCGTTCAGACCAGATACGCGGGGCCGGACCGCCTCAGGCTCACGGACAGGCCCGTCCCTGACCCCGGCAAGGGGCAACTCAGGCTTCGCATCCTGGCCTGCGCCGTTAACCTGTCCGACTGGGAATATCTGGTCGGATCACCATTCTACGCCCGGATTATCGGGGGTCTTTTTCGGCCCAGACATGCGGTGCTGGGGTCAGACATCGTGGGTATCGTTGACCAGCTTGGCCCCGGTGTCACCGACTTTGCCGTCGGCGACAGGGTCATGGGGGACGTTGTGGAGCGGCGCGGTGGATTTGCCGAATTTGCCTGCGTGGCCGCGGACAAGATGGTTCAGGTCCCGCAAGACCTATCGGATGAGGTGGCCGCCTGTCTGCCGCAGGCCGCCGGGATCGCGATTGCCGGTACCCAAGGGCTGAAAGCCGGGGATCGCCTGCTGATCAACGGCGCGGGCGGTGGATCGGGCACGATGGCGCTGCAACTGGCCAAGGCGGCAGGTGCCCGTGTCACTGTGGTGGATAACGCGGGCAAGATTGACTGGCTCAAGACCCTGGGTGCCGATGAGGTCATCGACTATCGCCAGCAGGACTTTGCCACCCTGGGACGTCAATGGGACAGGATCCTCGACATGGTGGCGACCCGTGGTGCAGGCGCAGTCGCCGCAGCACTTGCCAGGGGCGGCATTTACCGCGCGGTGGGCGGCAGGGTTTCGGTGCTGCTTTCCCTGCTTATCGGCGGTCTGCGCTTTCGCCCGCAGGGCAAATTCATTGGGATGTTATTGGTCCCGTCCGGGGCCCACCTGACGCGCCAAAGCGCGCAGATGGCCGTCGACGGTAGGATCGTACCACATCTGGAGGCTGTCTTGCCGCTTTCAGAAGTGCCGGAGGCGCTTCGCCGCACAGGCGAAGGGGAAGTGAAGGGAAAGATCGTCATTAGGCCTGACATGCCCCTGAGATGAGTACTTCACTGGGTCCGCATCAGCCCCCAAATTTAACCTCTCTGGCCACAATCATGTCGTTTTCGCGCAGTAGGCGAAGGCCATGGATCAGACACCGCATATGCCGACACCTGACCCCGTCATAACGCTACGCAGCTTCGGCTTCTGGGCTGTCTTCACCGGCGCGCTTGCGCTGATTGTCGTGCTGGTCAGCATCACCGGCCCGACGTTTGAGCCCAAGCCCTCTGCAGGCACACAGATCGGCGAGATTGCAGGCGAGATCAAACGCGCGGCCTGGCGCAGCCTGCTGGGTCTGCCGCAGCCGGCACCGGAACCTCCCACGCGCTACGCGCAATTCAAGCAGCTTCTTCCCTTGGTCGGGCCGATCATCGGTGTTGTCGCAATCCTGCTGTCCCTTGTGTCAGGGCTGTTGCGTGAGAATTGGCGCTTTGGGGCATATGGTTTCTGCCTGGGTGCCGCGGCAATCGTGTTTCAGATCGCCTGGTGGATCGCCGCGCTGGTGGCCTGCGTGATCCTTCTGGTCAACATCATCGAAAACATCGGTGATATCTTCAGTTTTTGACGGGTCCCGGCAGGCTCTCCAAAATTACTGGTCATCACACGCATTTCCCGCCACCCTGCGGAAAAAAGGAGCGTGGCAATGACCGTCACTCATATCCGTCAGAACATGGACCATTGGCCCGAACGGGTGGACCTTGCTGCCGCCTTCCGCTGGACCGCGCGGCTCGACATGCATGAGGGGGTGGCCAACCACTTCTCGCTCGCTGTGAGTGACGATGGAACCAAGTTCCTGATGAACCCCAATCAGGTTCATTTCGCCCGGATCCGGGCAAGTGACCTGCTGCTGATCGATGCGAACGACCCCGACACACTGCAGGGCCCCGACGCGCCAGATCCCACCGCCTGGGGTCTGCACGGCGGTGTCCACCGTGCCTGTCCGCACGCCCGCTGCGTGATGCACGTTCATTCGATCCATGCCACTGTGCTGGCCTGCCTGGAGGACAGCCGCCTGCCGCCGATCGACCAGAACTGTTGCATATTCTACAACCGCATCGTGATCGACGAAGACTACGGCGGGCTGGCTTTTGAAGATGAGGGCGACCGATGCGCCGCCCTGCTGAAAGACCCCAAGCACCGGGTCATGGTCATGGGCAGCCACGGCGTGATGGTCATCGGCGATACCGTCGCCGACACCTTCAACCGCCTCTATTATTTCGAGCGGGCCGCAGAGACCTATATCAAGGCCCTGCAAACCGGTCGGCCCCTGCGCCGCATCCCCGACGACATCGCCGAAAAGACCGCGCAGGAGTTGGAGAACTACCCAGATCAGGATGCCCGCCACCTGGCGGAGCTCAAGGCGATTCTTGATGCGGAAGGCTCAGACTACGCACAGTAGCCCTCTTGCCCTTGCGTCGTGATTGAGAAACGGTGCATTCGCACGAACCTAGGGGCAGGAATGGACATCCGCGCAATTTTGATGGGGCTAATCTTTGCCCTCATGTGGTCCTCTGCCTTCACCTCGGCGCGGATCATCGTGGCCGATGCTTCCCCCCTCTTTGCCCTTTCCGCGCGCTATCTGATTTCCGGCCTGATCGGGGTCGGGCTCGCGAAGGCCCTGGGGCAAAGCTGGCATCTGACCCCGGCCCAGTGGCGGGCAACGATCGTCTTCGGGGTGCTGCAAAACGCGGTCTACCTCGGCCTTAACTTCGTTGCGATGCAGACAGTTGAGGCATCGCTTGCCGCCATCATCGCCTCCACCATGCCCCTGCTGGTGGCCCTGGCGCTTTGGCTTTTCTACAGTGAAAGGCTCAAACCGCTCGGGCTCGCGGGCCTTATTGCCGGTTTTGTCGGCGTGGCCCTGATCATGGGCGCGCGACTTGGCGGCGGCGTCGATCCTTTCGGCGTTGCCCTCTGCGTCGTGGGGGTAATCGCCCTGACGGCGGCGACACTCCTGGTACGCGAGGCTACATCGGGTGGCAATTTCCTGATGATCGTGGGCCTGCAGATGCTGGTCGGCTGCGTGGCCCTTTCCACCGCCACCCTTGTTCTCGAAACACCCCGGGTGAACCCAAGCTGGCCGCTTTTCTTTGCCTTCACCTACACCTGTCTCATCCCCGGTCTGGCGGCGACGATCATCTGGTTCTGGCTGGTAAACCGCGTCGGCGCCACGCGGGCCGCCACCTTTCACTTTCTCAACCCCTTCTTCGGCGTGGCTGTCGCAGCACTCTTGCTGAATGAGGCCTTGGGGGGCCGCGATATCCTGGGTGTTGTGATCATCACACTCGGCATTCTGGCAGTTCAAATCTCCCGCCAGTCGCAGCGCAAGGTCTGAAGAACGACACGGCATGCCGCAGACCGGCGGCAGCGCGACGCTTCGCCGTGGCACCCTGCCGCCATGACCGCGCCCCGGGACGACATACCAAGGGCCTATGCCTTTCTGCTTCTCCCCGGCTTTTCGCCGCTTAGCCTGTCCTGCGCACTGGACTGCCTGTCACTGGCCAACCACCATCCTTCGGGGCGCAGGTTCTACAGCTGGCGGCTCATCTCAGAAGATGGCGCGCCGGTAACTGCCTATAACAACATCAGCATCGCAGCCGACACCGGCCTGACGGAGCTGGCCCGCAATGAGACCCTCATCGTCTGCGCGGGTGAAAACGCCGGACGGGGCAGCACCCGCGCGGTGCTGAACTGGCTGCGGCGGGAAACCCGCAAGGGCATGGACTACGGCGCCCTCAGCTCTGGCACCTATACCCTCGCGCTGGCAGGCCTGATCGGTGGCAAGCGGGTCACGACCCACTGGGAATACAGGACCGCCCTGGCCGAAATGCTGCCCGACGTGATCATGGAAGACACGCTCTACTCCGTCGATGGGCGGGTTTTCACCTGCGCGGGATCGGCGGCCTCCATGGATCTCATGCTTTACCGGGTGCAGGAGGATTATGGCGGCGACATCGCGACCTGGGTCGCGGATCAACTGGTCTATGCCCTGCCGCGGCCCCAGACCCACGGCCAGCGCATGTCGCTCCTGTCCCGGCCCGAGGTGCGAAATGCCAAACTGCTGCTGGCTATGCAGATCATGGAGAATAATCTGGAAGAACCGCTGCGTCCCGATGACATCGCCAATGCCGTCGGCCTGTCGACCCGGCAACTCGAACGGCTTTTCGCGCGCTACCTTTCAAGCTCACCCAAACGCTTCTACCTGCACCTGAGACTTGAAAAGGGCCGCAACCTGCTGCGGCAGACGGATCTGACCGTGACGGACGTCAGCGTGGCCTGCGGGTTTCAGTCCCTGTCGCATTTTTCCAAATGCTACCGCGCGGCTTTCGGCAACCCGCCGGGGCGGGAGGCGTCGGATGGCAAAGTACTCTGGTCAGCGGACGCGCGGGAAGAACGCTAGGATCAGCGCCGGTTCAACGCCTTCCGCCTGACCCACGGTGATCTCTTACCTCAGAACATGGACGGCACAGGGTGCATGGCGCACCACCCGTGCCGCGGTCGAGCCAAGGAAGTAATCCTGAAATTCGGGCCGGTGAGAGGCGATCACGATGCAGTCTTTGCCGTGCTTTTCCGCATACTCCAGGATGGATTTACCGGCATGCCCGATGATCACGTCAGCCTGCACACCTTCCTCATCCGCGATATCCTCTTCCAAGGCCGTCATGATCCGCTCCGCATTATCGTGCAACTGGTTCTCAGGCAGATACTGCCGCACGTAGTCGGGGATGCTTTCCACCACGGATAAGGCTGTGATGGTCGCCCCTTCAGCCGCGATGGCCCGGGCGATCTCCAGCGCCTCGGTCAGGGGATGGGCGTGATCGGGGGCCACGGGGATGAGAATATTCTTGTACATTATTTTCCTCCTCTTTGGTTTGATCCTTGCGCAGACCGGGGATAAGCGCGTTGATCTATGTCATGGTGAGCTTAGGCCCTTCAGAGCTTGCGAAAAATAACAATCTGCGCCTGGTCGTCCGCATGGGCCGGATCCGCGCCGGGGCCGTAGATATCCACGGCCCGCATCTCTAACCCCTCAATCCGGTCACCCAGCGCTTCGAACGTCGCGGCAAATCCCAAGGTCTCGAAATGGGCCGCATTGACGGAGAGGACAAAGACCGCTCCCCTGCGCGCCACGCGCAGCAGTTCCACCAGCGCCTCCGGCCCGACGTGACCGTGCGTGAAAGTTCCCGCACTGACCACCGCGCCATAGGTGCCGTCGGCCAGATCAAGGCGGTCGGTCAGATCACCGACGATATAGTTGCGGTAGAGGCCCTTTCCCTCGGCCACCTTGAGCATCTCGGGCGAGATATCCAGCGCATCGACATCCGGCGCCTCCCGCAACTTCATCGCCTCGGCAACAAGTCCGGTGCCTGCGCCAACGTCGAGAACCGGACCGGGGCCCTGAAACACCTCCGCCAATACCAGCGCCACCATTCGGGGTAGCCGGTAGGACATGTCCTGGGCAAATCCACTGTCGTAGGTCGTGGCCCAATCGGCGTAGAGACGCTTGGAATCCTCTGGCGTTTTCAGCGCATAGGCAGCGTCGAGATCTGGGTCTTCCTCAGACATTTCACCTCTCCCTTGAGCCGCAGCTTACGCTGATCTGCGACGTTGGGAGAAGTAGATGGTTGAGGTTTCCTTTGAACGGCCGAAAAGGCCAGAGGCTCAACTCTGGTCCAGAAGCCCTTCGATCGCCCGCTTGATCGGACGCGAGGTGGGCCGCGTGGTGGAACCCCAGGTCCCGACAACCTTGCCATCCGGCCCGATCAGCACCTTGTTGAAATTCCAGCGCGGGGTGAAGCCCGTCTGATCCTTTACAGCCCGGTAGAAGGGATGGGCGTCCGGTCCCCGGACGGGCGTGATGTCCGTCATTGGCAGGTCAAGGCCAAAGGTGATCTCGCAAAAATCCTTAACCGCCTCGGCATCGTCCAGTTCCTGGTTGAAGTCGTCCGAAGGCACGGCCAGCACCACAAGTCCGCGATCCTTGTAGGTGTCATAGAGTTCCTGCAGGCCGCTGTACTGCGGGGTGAAGCCGCACTGTGATGCGGTGTTGACCACCAGCACCGGCTGGCCCGCCCAGTCGGCAAGGTTCAGCGTTCCGCCATCAATGTTGGCAAAGGTCATGTCGTCATTCGCCGCCATTGCGGTATTCCCCCAGATCAGTGTCAGTATCGCAAAGGCCAAAGCGCGCATATGCATTCTCCTCATATAGTCACTATACGCTTATGACACGACAGAAGTTCACTTTGAGTTGTGTGACCAGGCGAAACCCTTTGAATTTGAACGCCCCGCACCATTTAATAGCGGGTAAGCTGACGGAGGATTCCATGGCAAAATACGAAAAACGCGCAGAGGTGGTCGCGAACCTCTCTCCCGAAGAATATTACGTGACGCAGGAAAGCGGCACGGAACGGCCCGGCACGGGCAAACTGCTGGGCAACAAGGAACCGGGCATCTACGTGGACATCGTCTCGGGCGAGCCACTCTTTGCCTCCGCCGACAAGTACGAGAGCGGCTGCGGGTGGCCAAGCTTTACCAAGCCGATTGAGCCTGCCCACGTGCAGGAGCTGGAGGACAGCAGCCTTGGCATGGTCCGGACTGAGGTCCGTTCAACCCACGGCGACAGTCACCTTGGCCACGTCTTTCCCGACGGGCCCCGCGACCGTGGCGGACTGCGCTATTGCATCAATTCCGCCTCGCTCCGTTTCGTCCACCGCGACGACATGGAGGCCGAAGGCTATGGTGAATACCTGGATCAAGTGGAGGATGTAGCATGAACGAACAACGCGCCGTACTCGCCGGGGGCTGCTTCTGGGGCATGCAAGACCTGATCCGCAAACGCACGGGCGTGCTGAAGACACGCGTCGGATACACCGGCGGTGATGTGCCCAACGCCACCTACCGCAACCACGGCACCCACGCGGAAGGGATCGAAATCATCTACGACGCCGACCAGCTCAGCTACCGAGAGTTACTGGAGCTTTTCTTCCAGATCCACGATCCCACAACGCTGAACCGCCAAGGCAATGACCGCGGCATGAGCTATCGCTCGGCAATCTACTACGTGAATGAGGATCAGAAGGCTGTCGCACTGGATACCATTGCGGATGTCGAAGCCTCCGGTCTGTGGCCCGGCAAGGTCGTGACCGAAGTGGAGCCCGTTGGAGATTTCTGGGAGGCAGAGCCCGAGCACCAGGACTATCTGGAACGCATTCCCAACGGCTACACCTGCCACTTCCCCCGCGCCGACTGGGTCCTGCCCAAGCGTGAGGCGGCAGAGTAAGCTGCTGCCGAAGAGGTCCGGGGGATAACCCGGGCGTCGCTACGACCGTTACATTCCCCGGCCTTGTGCCGGGGCTTTTCTTTTTGAACCACCATGCGCGAAAGCGTCAAAACGACCAAAACCTGTCGCGGCCCGGCCGGACAGCGGCAAGACCCCACGCCCTACTGTTCGGCAGAGACAAGACAAGCCGTGGGAGGGTCCCCGTGTCCGATCACCAGAATGATCAGCCAATGAGCCGTGAGTGGCACTACTACCCTGACCTGCCGCTTCAGAACCCCTCCCCTTTTCGCTGGCCCCCGGATCCGCGCTTCCTCCTGCGTTGGATCACACACAACTGGCTGAGCGTGAGCGAAAGGGTACTGATGGCCCTGCTGGCCCTCATGCTCTGGCTCTATGCCTATCCTGATCTCGAAAGGGCTCAATCCTTTGCCCCTGGCTGGATTGCGCAGACCTGGCTGATCAACATGGGCCTGATGATTTGCGTCGCAGGCGGCCTGCATTGGTATTTCTACATCCGGCGCGGGCAGGGCAAACGGCTGAAGTTCGACCGCAGAGATCCGGCGAAGGGCAATCGGCTTTGGACCTTTTCGGACCAGGTCCGGGACAACCTATTCTGGTCCCTGACCAGCGGCGTGGGCTTGCTGACCGCCTTCCAGGTTCTGACAATGTGGCTGATGGCCAATGGATTTGCGCCCACCATCACCTTCGCGGAAAACCCAATATGGTTCCTGACCGCTCTTGTCCTGCTGCCGATCTGGTCGGCCTTTCATTTCTACTGGGTGCACCGCCTTCTGCACGTGCCTTTCCTCTACAAACATGTCCATTCCCTGCACCACAGGAACGTGAACATCGGCCCTTGGTCTGGCCTTTCCATGCACCCGGTTGAACACCTGCTCTATCTTTCTTCGCTGATGATCCACTGGATCGTGCCCACGCACCCGCTGCATCTGATTTTCCACGTGATCTACCAGGGGCCGGGTGCCGCCATGACCCACACCGGTTACGAGGACTTGCTGGTAAGAGACAAGCGCAGGCTGGCGCTCGGCACCTTCTACCATCAGCTGCACCACCGCTATTACGAATGCAATTACGGCAATCAGGAAATGCCATGGGACCGGTGGTTCGGCACCTTCCACGACGGGACAGAGGCAAGCACACAGGCCACCCGCGCCCGGAAAAAGCGGATGCACCAGGGAATTTGACCATCACGGCTGACCCGGTGGCCTGATCCCGTTACACCGCCACCCGAGGCCGACCGGCCGCCTCAACCGTCACCGTTGCCTCGACAAAAACCTCGCGCGCCTCCACCCCAGCGGTGCGGACATCGCGCGAGACGCGCATCTGAATATCCTCGGCCCCCGCCGCCCGCGCCTCTGCCTCCGTGCTGTCGCGCAGCACGCTTTCAAGATGGGCCAGGGCACTTTCCGCAGTGCCGAAATCCGTCGGTGCCCCCGCCAGGTGCACCCGGAATTTCCCTTCGGAGGGGGACGTAACGGTTCCGCTCTGGCGCATGGTCACACGCCCAACCACCGCGCCAATCGCGTTGGCCACGCCGGCGTAGGGCGGCAGAATCATCTCACATCCAAGTCTTTCCCCGACCGCCGGATAATAGCTCGCCGCGGAGGCGCCCAGTCCGACGACGGGCACCTGCAGGCCCGTCTGCAACCGCACAAGGGCCGCATCCCCGGCCATGCCCCTCTGCATCAACTCATGCCGCGCCAGCACCTCGGGCGCTGTGTCAAACCCCTGCGCCTCTTCGGCAAATGCCGTCTCCAGAAGGGCCAGTGCCGTCTGATGCGTCAGCCTGTCCACGATCATCTGCGCCACGTCCTCTTCGCTGGTCGACAGGACATTGCCCGCCCCGGTCCGACGCCGTCCGAAAAGCCGCAGGGCCTTGCGCGCGGCCCCCGCGTCCCACTCCATCACCCGGCCCAGCACATGCGCCGCATCGGAGGGCGTAACGCCCGCAACCTGCACCAGCCCCCGCTCCACCAGCCGTTTTATCGCGCCCGTCTCAATGCGCGCCCGCAGGATATCGCCCAGAGGATGAACCCCGCCCCCAATCCGATCCAACAGGGCAGCCTCACGGGGACCGATGCCCTCACGGCTCATTCCTTCGACAGCCCGAACAAAACGCCCGTCATGTTCTCCCGGCGCAACCGACCGCAGCTGCGCGTCGAGTGCAGCATGCACCACCGCAGGTGCCTCTACCGCGATCAGGGAAACGGGCAAGAGCCGCCTTGGCCCCAGAGTGACGCCGCCCTGCAACCCTTCGGAAAGGAAATGCACCTCACTGTCACCGCCCAGACCGGTAGTCCGCATCGCCACTGCCTCCACCATCGTGCGGAAGGGGCCGACGCGCGCACCGGCCGGATCAATCATCGGACGCCCGCCCTTCAGCAGGGCCACATCCGTCGTCGTCCCGCCGATATCGCTGACCAGCGCCAGTTCTACCCCGGTCATCCAGCGCGCCCCGACGATGGAGGCCGCGGGCCCACTCAGGATCGTCTCAATCGGCCGCTCCCGGGCCTGGGCCGCTGAGACCAGCGCGCCGTCCCCGCGCACCACCATCATCGGCGCGGTAATTCCAAGCGTCTTGAGCTGCGTCTCCGCGCGCCCGATCAGGCGATCGATCATCCCGATCAGGCGGGCGTTCAGTACCGCAGTCAGGGCACGCTTCGGCCCGTTCAGCTTGGCGGAAAGCTGGTGCGAGGCAGACAGCGGCCGCCCGGTGATCTGTGCCACCAGTTCTGCCGCCCGCACCTCATGCGCCGGATTACGCGTCGCAAACTGAGCGGCAACCGCAAAGGCCGAGACCTCATTCTTGTGCGCCTCAAGGAAAGCAACAAGGGCGGCCTCATCCAGTGGTAATGCCTCACCGCCCGCGTGATTGTGGCCACCCGCGATCACCAGCGCCGGATCGCCCTTCAGGGCCTCCGCCAGCCCATGCGCTTCCAGATCCCTCTCCCGAAAACCGATGTAGATCAGCGCCACGCGCCCGCCCTGCCCCTCCACCAGCGCATTGGTCGCGAGTGTCGTCGAAAGCGACGCCAGCGCGATCTCACCGGGATCAACGGCTGCTTCCGTGAGAACCGCACGCACCGCATCCCCGATCCCGATCGCTAAATCATGGCGTGTCGTCAGCGCCTTGGCCGAGGCAATTACCGTATCCTCATCCCTCAGCAGGACCGCGTCGGTATAGGTTCCACCCGTGTCCACACCCAGAAGTATCGCCATGCCTAACCCTCTGCCGCTGTCAGCTGCAACGCGGCCCAGCGCGCCGCCTCGGCCACCGTGGCATCGGGATCCTCCGCCAGTCCTTGCGCAACGCTGCAGAGGGCGGGCTGGCCAGAATTGCCAATGGCGTAAAGCACGTTCCGCACGAAGCGGTCCTGCCCGATCCGCTTGATGGGTGAGCCCGAAAAGCGCGCGCGGAATTGTGCATCATCCAGCGCGGCCAGATCAGCGAGGTCCGACGCCTCGACCTCCCGCCCGTGGTACCGCAGATCACTCGCCAGGACCGCGAACTTGTTCCAGGGGCAGACGGCCAGGCAATCGTCGCAGCCATAGATCCGGTTTCCCATACGCGACCGGAGGTCCAAATCTACCGGCCCGCGATGCTCGATCGTCAGATAGGAGATGCAGCGCCGTGCATCCAGGCGGTAGGGTGCCGGAAAGGCGTCCGTTGGACAGATATCAAGGCAGGCAGTGCAGCTCCCGCAGTGGTCCACCTCCGGTGCGTCGACCGCAAGCTCCAACGTGGTGAAGATGGCCCCCAGAAAGGCCCAGTTGCCCCACTCCCGGCTCAGCAGGTTTGTATGCTTGCCTTGCCAGCCAAGCCCCGCCGCCTGGCCCAGCGCCTTCTCCGGCACGGGGGCCGTATCGACAAAAACCTTTACCTCCCCGCCCCCTTCCGCGATCAGCCAGCGCGCCAGCCGCTTGAGCCGCTTCTTGACGATATCGTGGTAGTCGCGCCCCTGGGCATAGACGGAAATCGCCCCCTTTTCGGGCCGCTCCATCACAGCGAGCGGATCCTGCTCGGGCCCATAACTTTCGGCCAGCATGATGACCGACCGGGCGTCAGGCCAAAGCGCAGAAGGATCGCCGCGCCAGGCCATCCGTTCGGCCATCCATCCCATCTGCCCGTGGTACCCTGCCTGCACGAAAGCCCGCAGCCGCTCCGCCACTTCAGGCACCGCGCCGGGATGGGTCACCCGGCAGGCCACGAAGCCCATCTCAAGGGCCTCCTGCACCAGTCGTTCCTTAAGACCCTGCTCCATGCTTCGCTTTGCCCAATAAACTCTGCGGGGGTCCGAGGGTGCAAAACCCCCGGTCGACCAGGGTTCAGAAATCAAGATCGCTGTAGTGCTGCGGCGGCGGGAAGCCGGGTATCTGGTCTGCCAGCAGGGCACGGAAGGCGGGGCGCGACTTGATCTTGGCGTACCAGTCCTTGACCACCTCCGAGCGGTTCCAATCCACGTCCGAGATATAGTCGAGCGATGATAGGTGGGCCGCGGCCGCGAAATCCGCCAGGCTCATCTTGTCGCCCGCCAGCCAGCGGCGGTGGTCCAGAAGCCAGGCCATGTAATCGAGGTGATACTTGATCGCCTTGGCCCCCGCCTTGACGTTCGCACTATCCGGGTATCCCTGTTTCATTACCTTCTTGTTGACCCGCTCGTAGAGCAGTTTCGAGGTCACCTCGCTGTGGAACTTGTCGTCGAACCAGTTCACCAACCGCCGAACCTCAAGGCGTTCCTCCGGGCCTGCGGGCATAAGGGAGGGCTCCGGCCGCGTCTCCTCGATGTATTCGCAGATCGCTCCGCTCTCGCTCATCATGATTCCGTCCAGCCGCAGAACCGGCACTTTGCCCGCCGGATTGCGGCGCATGAAATCCGGGTCCTGTTCCCAGTACCGTTCCTCGACCAGTTCCACCTCAATCTTCTTTTCCGCCAGGCTCAGGCGCACTTTGCGGCAGAAGGGGGATAGTGGAACGTGATACAGTCGGGCCATGTCAGCGGGGTCCGTCAACTTGTTGGTCTTGTCTCTCCATGCCCTGAGCGGCGCGGCAATTCAACTCTCGAAACAAGAAGCACGCCCGTCGTTGCGAATCGTTGCTGCCCCGTCGCGTATTTGGGCGGCACGGCGCCGGACAAAGGCACTGGGCCGGGCGGCCGAGCGTGTCTTGGGAGAGGGCAGGATCGCCGCCAGCCGCGCGGCCTGTGTGGCGCTCAGATCTTTTGCCGCCACCCCGAAATAGTGTTGGGCCGCGGCCCCGACGCCAAAGACCCCCTCATCGAACTCCGCCACGTTGAGATAGACCTCAAGGATCCGCCTCTTGGTCCAGATCGCTTCCATCAGGGGAGTCAGACCCGCCTCCAACGCCTTGCGGAACCAGGACCGCCCCTGCCAGAGATAGACGTTCTTGACCACCTGCTGGCTGATGGTGGAGGCCCCACGCGACGATCCTTCTTCAAGGGCTGCCCGGATCGCGACAACGTCAATACCCCAGTGCTGGCAGAAATTCGCATCCTCCGCCGCCACGACCGACCGAGCCATCACCGGCGCCATGTCCGCCAAGGCCAGCCACTCCTGCTTGATGGTCTCGATCCGCCGACCCTCACTGATCATGTAGGGCGTCCGGGGCGGGTTGATCACGGCAAAGAGGATCATCGCGCCGACCGCAAGAATAAAGGCCACCGAAACGGTACGCCAGAACCAGCGCCGGATGCGCTGGCGCCAGGTGCGGTGCACCTTTTTCTTCGTCCTTGGTTTCTTGCTGCCTGCCATGGCCCAGCTATAGGGCGCAGGGCAGACATTGTGAACGGTTCAGAACGGCGGCGGCCCGGTCAGGCCGATGCGCGTAGCAAAGAGGCCCCGGCGGTTATTCCGCCGGAACCGCCTTCTCGTCCAGGCTCAGCGGTACGGGAATGTGGGCCAACATCTCTTTCGGGCAGATCTGAAGGAAGTGCTGCTTTTCCGTCTCCCAGTGTTGCAGGATGTCCGCCACCTTCCGGCTACCCGTCTCCTTGAGATGGCGCTCCAGCAACTCTTCCAGTTCCGTCATCCAGTGATCGACCGTGACCGGACAGGTCACGATGGTTTCACGATTCATCAAAACCTCGGAGGTGCCATCGGGATCGTAAAGATAGGCCATCCCCCCGGTCATGCCGGCGGCAAAGTTCGCGCCGATCTCTCCCAGGATGACGGCCACGCCACCGGTCATGTACTCACACCCGTTGGATCCGCAGCCCTCGATCACCACCTTCGCACCGGAGTTGCGCACGGCAAACCGCTCTCCTGCACGACCGGCTGCGAAGAGGAAGCCATCGGTCGCGCCGTAAAGCACGGTGTTACCGATGATGGTATTTTCCGCCGCCACGATGGTGCTGGCCATGGGCGGACGCACGACGATGGTGCCGCCCGACAGGCCCTTGCCGACATAGTCGTTGGCATCGCCCGACACTTCCAGCTTCAACCCGGGTGCCGCGAATGCCCCCAGAGACTGTCCCGCTGAGCCCGTCAGCTTTACCGTCAGGTGATCGGGCTGCAGGCTGTTGCGCATGCCGAACTTCTTGACGATGTGGCTTGAGACACGCGTGCCCACGGTCCGGTGCGTGTTCTGCACCGCATAGGAGAGCTGCATCTTCTCGCCATCCTCAAGGAACCTTGCGGCATCCCGGACGATCTGCGCGTCCAGCGTGTCCAAAACCGCCTGACGTGGCTTGTCACGGTCGTAGACCACGTCCTTGGCCCCATCGACGGTGATCAGCAGGGGGTTGAGATCCAGATCATCCAGATGGGCCGATCCCCGCGACACCTGCGTGAGCAGATCGGCCCGGCCAATTACCTCATCCAGTGACCGTGCACCGATGGAGGCAAGGATCTCGCGCACCTCGGTGGCATAGAAGGTGATCAGATTCACCACCTTGTCCGCCGTTCCGGTGAACTTGGCCCGCAGTGCTTCGTCCTGTGTGCAGACGCCGACCGGGCAGGTGTTGGACTGGCATTGGCGTACCATGATGCAGCCCATGGCAATCAACGCCGCAGTGCCGATGCCGTATTCTTCGGCCCCCATCATTGCGGCCATGACGATATCACGGCCCGTCCTCAGACCTCCGTCGGTGCGCAGGGTCACGCGGTTGCGCAGGTTGTTCATGGCCAGAACCTGGTGCGCTTCGGTCAGGCCCATCTCCCAGGGCAGACCCGCATACTTGATGGAGGTTGCCGGAGAGGCACCTGTGCCGCCATTATGGCCCGAAATCAGAATGATATCGGCCTTGGCCTTGGCCACACCGGCCGCAATCGTGCCCACGCCCGACGAGGCCACCAGCTTTACCGTCACCTTGCAGCGCGGGTTAATCTGCTTGAGGTCGTAGATCAGCTGCGCCAGGTCCTCGATCGAGTAGATGTCATGGTGCGGCGGGGGCGAGATAAGCGTCACACCTGGCGTCGAATGGCGCAGGCGTGCGATCAGCTTGGTCACCTTCATGCCGGGCAGCTGGCCGCCTTCGCCGGGCTTGGCGCCCTGGGCGACCTTGATCTCAAGCTCTTCGCACTGATTGAGGTATTCCGCCGTCACACCAAAGCGCCCCGAGGCGACCTGCTTGATCTTGGCCGAGGGGTTGTCCCCGTTGGGTTCCGGCACGAAATGCGCCGGGTCTTCCCCGCCTTCGCCGCTGTCGGACTTTGCGCCGATCCGGTTCATTGCCACGTTCAGCGTCTTGTGCGCTTCCGGGCTGAGCGCCCCCAGCGACATGCCTGGTGTGACGAACCGCTTGCGGATGGAAGTGATACTTTCCACCTCTTCCAGCCCGATCGGCTCGCCCAGTGGCTTGATGTCCAGCAGGTCCCGCAGATGGATCGGCGGATTGCTTTGCATCTTCTTCGAATATTGCTGCCACATCTGGTAAGAGGCCCGGTTACAGGCCATCTGCATCAGATGCATGGAAGAGGCTTCCCAAGCGTGCGTTTCACCGCTGGTGCGCGCCTTGTAGAATCCTCCGATCGGCAGGACCACACCGTCGCCTTGCCAGCCCCTGTCGTGAACCTCTTCCGCTTTGCGCTGAATGCCGGTCACGCCGATGCCACTGATGCGGCTGGTCATGCCGGGGAAGTATTCGGCGCACATGGCGCGGCTCAGGCCGACGGCCTCGAAATTCAGACCGCCCCGGTAGGATGAAACAACCGAGATACCCATCTTCGCCATGATCTTGAGCAGACCCTGATCGATGGCTTCGCGGTAGCGGCGCATCGCCTCGGTCAGGGAAACATCCAGCAGCCCCCGTTCGATCCGATCAGCTATCGAATCCTCGGCCAGATAGGCGTTTACCACCGTCGCGCCGCAGCCGATCAGGACGGCGAAATAGTGAGGGTCCACACACTCGGCTGAACGGACATTGAGCGAGGTGAAGGTGCGCAGCCCGTTGCGGGTCAGGTGCGAATGGACCGCACTGGTGGCGAGGATCATCGGCATAGCGACCTTGCCCTCACCGCTCAGATGATCCGTCAGGACGATATGACCCGCACCGGAGCGCACGGCATCTTCCGCCTCGGCCCGGATGCGCCTCAAACCCTTGTTCAGATTTCCGTCACCCGGTTCAAATGTGCAGTTGATCGTCACCACGTCAGAGTTGAAGTGGTCAAAAAGCGCATCGAACTGGGCGTTCCCCACAAAAGGGCTGTCCAGCACAAGGATTTCCGTCTGGCTGCTGTCTTCATCCAGAACATTCTTGAGGTTGCCGAACCGCGTCTTGAGACTCATCACTCGATATTCGCGCAGGGAATCGATGGGAGGATTCGTCACTTGGGAGAAATTCTGCCGGAAGAAGTGGCTGAGCGGGCGATATTGCTTGGAGAGCACCGCTGAGGGCGTGTCGTCACCCATGGAGGCGAGGCTTTCCTTCGCGTCCTCGGCCATCGGGGCCAGGATTTGCTCCAGATCCTCAATGGAATAGCCCGCGGCCACCTGACGGCGGCGCAGCTCGTTCCCTTCGAATACCGGCTTCTCGGTCACCTGGCTGAGCGCTTCGTCCAGTTCCAGGATCTTGCCGACCCACTCACCAAAGGGCAGGGCCGCCGACATTTTGTCCTTCAGCTCCTTGTCGTGATAGAGTTGCCCCTTGCCCATATGGACACCGATCATCTGACCTGGGCCAAGGGCACCCTTCTGCACCACGTTGGCCTCATTCAGTGGCACCATGCCTGCTTCCGAACCGGCAATCAGCATCCCGTCGGAGGTCACGACATAGCGCATCGGACGCAGGCCGTTCCGGTCAAGGCCCGCACAGACCCAGCGGCCGTCTGTCATTGCCAGGGCAGCCGGACCGTCCCATGGCTCCATCACGGAGTTGCAATAGGAGTACATGTCACGCCAGGGCTCGGGCAGTTCGACCGCCTGCTTGGACCAGCTTTCAGGCACCAGCATCGTCTTGGCCATGGGCGCGGAGCGGCCCGCGCGCACCAGCACTTCGAAAACGGAATCAAGCGCGGCGGAGTCGGACGAACCGGAAGCGACGATTGGTTTGATATCTTCGGCCATATCGCCAAAGGCCGAAGAAGCCATCCGGATCTCGTGGCTCTTCATCCAGTTGATGTTGCCCTTGAGGGTGTTGATCTCACCATTGTGGGCCAACATCCGGAAGGGCTGGGCCAGCCACCACTGGGGAAAGGTATTTGTTGAATAGCGCTGGTGATAAATGGCGAAGCCAGAAACAAAGCGTTCATCCATAAGGTCGGGATAGAAGTCCGCCACCTGCTCGGCCAGCATCATGCCCTTGTAAATGATCGACCGGCAGGAAAGCGACGCGATATAGAGCGCGGGCACCTGCGCCGCGATCGCCGCCTTCTCGATCCGGCGGCGGATGACATAAAGCTCCCGCTCGAAGGTCTCTTCATCAACACCCTTCGAGTTGGAAATGAGGATCTGCTCAATTTCTGGACGGGTGGCGTTGGCCTTTTCGCCCAGGCACTCGATGTTCACCGGTACATGACGCCAGCCGTAGATATAATAGCCCATGCGCAGGACCTCGGTCTCCACGATGGTGCGGCAGGTTTCCTGTGCGCCGAAGTCTGTGCGCGGCAGGAAGACCTGGCCAACGGCCATCAGTTCATTCTCGCGCGGGGTGTGGCCGGTGCGGCGCACCTGATCATAGAAGAAGGGCGCGGGGATCTGCACGTGAATGCCCGCGCCATCGCCGGTCTTGCCATCGGCATCGACGGCCCCCCGGTGCCAGATCGCCTTGAGCGCCTTGATTCCGTTTTCCACCACCGCACGGGACTTGGACCCGTCGATGTTGACCACAAGGCCCACGCCGCAGGAGGAGTGTTCTTCCTGCGGATCATAAAGACCCTTTTCGGCCATCATCGCGCGCTTGGCTTCTTCGTTGGCTACCCATGCTTCATCATACTTGGTCATCGAATGGCCTTTCACTGGTCATGGCCATGGTTCGCGTGGCCTTCGCCATCCGCGTAACCGCGTGCCTGGTTGTAAATCATGATCTGGTGACGACTAAGGACCGGCTTCACCTCTAGGTGGGCGGCAAGATGCACCGCCCGAAGCTTAGCCCGGAGCGCGCCGGACTGCGCAGTCAACTCACCAAGGCGCTCTGCCGTGATCGTTTCTACTTCGAAGGCGGCATCTAACGCGCCTTCGGCCTCAATGAAGGCGACGCCAATCTCTCGCGCCTTACCGTTCATGCGGTCAAAGACCTCCTTCACCTGGTGGCGCTGCGCCGCCGTCAGTGACAATTCGTCGGCCAGTTCCAGGATGTGGGCAGGCCCCGGAAACCCATTCAACTCAGCGGCCTTGGCAAAGCCCCAGCCGCGCCCGTTCACAAGGTCATCGATGTCCTGCGCGCTGAGGCTCGCGATGTCGCGGGTCTCCTGTCCTGCGTAGGGCTGTGTGTTCGCCCAGACCAAACCGCCCAATAAGAGCGTGGAAATTGCGGTAGCACCGATAAGGCTGCCTTTGCGCTGATTGATCACTGATCTTCTCCCTCTTTGGGCGCAAAAAGCGCAATGGTGTCTGCAGTCGTCAACCGCTTGTGGTCCCCGGCAAAGGCATATCCCTGCGGGCAGCGGTCGACGAAAAATTCCAGTTTCAGGGGGGCACCACCGGCATTGTCAAACAGCCCCGCTGCCAGTTGTTTCACCCCGTCATGCAGCGCCGCGTAATAGAGCGTTGATCCGCATTCGGGACAGAAACCACGTTCCGCCCATTCCGAAGACCGGTAGACCTTCACAGGCCCGTCGATTTCTACGCTCTGCGGATTGGTCGCGATCGAGACAAATGCGGATGAATTCTGCCTGCGGCACATGTCGCAATGGCAGGCCCGCAACATCGGTTTCTGGGCATCGGCGCTGACAGTGACAGCACCACACAAACAACGACCCTCAAGATGCACCATGAGTGTTTTCCTCCACAAATGGGTGTCTGGCCTCGTACTCGGCCTTGCTCACCCGCTCGACATCACCGGCAAGCGCGTAGCCGTCCGGATGCCGATCCGCGTAAACGATCCGAACCAGCTTTGCCCCGCCCGCATTGTCGAAAAGCCCCGGGGCAAGTTCGAAATAGCCTGCGTCCGGCCCCTCGGGATAGCGGAACCAGACGGCGGAACCGCAGGTATCGCACCAGGCGCGTTCGCCGATGGAAGAGGAGCGGTGCGTCTTGACCGGCCCTTCTATCTCAACCCGTTGCTGCGGCACCTCGATCCCCATCTGGACAGAACCGCTCCACCGGGTGCACATATCGCAATGGCAGGCAGAGATGTCGCCCAGCGGGCCGGTAACGGTCACTTTGACCGACCCGCACAGGCAATGGCCGTGATGTCTTTCCGATACGTTCATTCCGCCGCAATCGCGCTCCTGGAACTTAACCGCTCAAGGATCGCTTCGGCGCAGTCACGCCCGTCCTTGATCGCCCAGACCACCAGGCTTGCCCCGCGTACGATGTCACCGACGGCATAGACGCCGTCGAGTTCGGTTTCGCCGGTGATGTAATCGGCCTTGATCGTGCCCCAGCGGTTCACGGGCAGGTCGGCCTCTCCCCAGAGCGTGGGCAAATCCTCGGGCTCGAAACCCAGCGCCATGATCACCAGATCCGCTTCTTCGACGTAATCTGCCCCTTCAATCACTTCCGGGGTCTGGCGACCCGTGGCATCGGGCGCGCCAAGACGCATCTTCTGCACCATCACACCCGTCACGGGATCACCGGTAAAGCCCTTGGGCGCGGTCAGCCATTCGAATTGCACGCCCTCTTCCTCGGCATTGGCGACCTCGCGCTGGCTGCCGGGCATGTTCGCCCGGTCGCGCCGGTACAGGCATTTGACGCTTTTCGCGCCCTGCCGAATGGAGGTGCGCACACAGTCCATTGCCGTATCACCACCGCCGATGACGACGACGCGCTTGCCTTCGGCGTTCAGTCGCCCGGTGTCAAACTCCTCCACCGCGTCGCCAAAGCTTTTGCGGTTGCTCGCCGTCAGGAAATCAATCGCCCGCTCCAACCCCGGCACACCAACGCCGGGTGCCTGCAGTTCGCGCGACTTGTAAACACCGGTGGCGATGATCACCGCATCGTGCCTTTCGCGGATCTCGGCAAAGGTGATGTCCCGGCCTACGTCGCAGTTCAGTTCAAAGGTCACGCCGCCCTGCTCCAACTGCTCGTTCCGGCGCATCACAACGTCCTTTTCCAGCTTGAAGCCCGGAATGCCGTAGGTCAGCAGGCCGCCCGCGCGGTCATAGCGATCATAGATTTTCACCTGCACGCCCTGTCGCCGCAGGACGTCCGCTGCGGCAAGGCCACCGGGGCCTGCACCGATGATACCCACGCTCTCGGGGCGCTCCTCGCGCGGTTTGATCGGCTGGACCCAGCCTTCTTCCCAGGCCGTATCGGTGATGTACTTCTCAACTGACCCGATCGTGACAGTACCATGCCCCGATTGCTCAATCACGCAATTGCCTTCGCACAGACGGTCCTGCGGACAGATACGGCCGCAGATCTCTGGGAAAGTGTTGGTTGCCTGACTGACCTCATAGGCCTCTTGCAGCCGCCCTTCCGCGGTCAGGCGAAGCCAGTCGGGGATGTTGTTGTGCAGGGGGCAGTGGCTTTGACAGTAGGGAACACCGCACTGACTGCAGCGGCTTGCCTGTTCTTTCGCTTTGGCATCCACATACTCGGCGTAGATTTCTTTGAAATCGGTTCTACGCAGGTTCGGCGGACGCTTCTCGGGCATATCCCGTTCAACGCTTACGAACTTCAGCATCGGTTGTTTTGCCATGACCCGACCTCCCGGAAAGACGATGAGAGGACGCAATACCCGAACTTGGCGGAAGATAAAAGTAAGTAGTACTGACCTATAGTGCGGTTAATTTGCAATAGCAGTTCTATCTGCGGGCCGTTTTACCAGAAAGTAAGTCCGATTCGGACCCAATACTTAGGCTCCGGCAAAAAGGAATGCCATCGCGAGGCCACCAACAGCGATTCGCCACCAGCCGAAAAGGGCGTATCCATGGCGGCTCACGTAGCCAAGCAGCCATTTCACCACAAGCACCGCTGACACGAAGGCCAGCGAAAAGCCGACTGCAATGTCAGTCAGCGCCTCGGAATCGAGAAGCGCGCGGTTTTTGAACAGATCGTAGGCAAAGGCGCCCGCCATTGTCGGCATTGAGAGGAAAAAAGAGAACTCCGCCGCCGCCCGCTTTGAGGCGCCCAACATCAGCGCACCCACAATAGTTGCCCCCGAACGTGAGGTGCCGGGGATCATGGCGAGACACTGAAAGAACCCGATCTTGAGCGCCATACCCGGTGGAAATCGCATGGCATCGTCGAATTGCGGAGCAGGTGCGACCCGGTCAACCACAAGCAGGATCAAGCCGCCGAGGATCAGCATCACGGCGATCAGCATCGGTGTTTCGAATAGCACGGTCTTGATGAAGCCGTGCGCCAGAACCCCGATGACCATGGCGGGCAGAAAGGCGATGAGCACTGACCAGATAAAGCGCCGCGCGGCCGCATCGTTGGGGGCAGCGGTGGCCACGGACCAGAGCCGCTGCGCGTAGATCGACAAGATGGCCAGAACCGCACCAAGCTGGATTACGACCTCAAAGGTCTTGCCCGCACTTTCAAATCCCAGGAAATGGCCCGCCAGCAGCAGATGGCCCGTCGATGAGACCGGAATGAACTCAGTCAGCCCTTCCAGCAAGCCCAGGAAGGCGGCAATCAGCGTGGTCGACTGATCCATCAGCCGTTGCGCAGGTTCTGAGCCGATTCCTTGATCGCGTCATATTGACCGGAGGGGCGGAAGCGCCACAGGTAATCCGGCAGGATGGCCGCCATCGCCAAGGGTGTAATGCCCATATCGGCAAAGCCTTTGGCATCCTCGGCAACCACGTTGTCCTTGCTCAGGTTCTTGATCTGGTCGCGGGTCAGAATTGAATTGCTGAAAAGCCCCAGCGTAATCGTCTGGATCAGATCCAGCGTCCAGGCCATGACACGGGCGACCAGGCGCGGCACGTTCAGCACCAACCGCCTGCGGTGAATGATTTTCAGCATGCGGTGCATCAGATCGCGAAAGCTCTCGGTCTCGGGACCACCGAGTTCGTAGATACCGCCTTCGACCTTGCCCAGAACGGCAAACTCCGCCGCCTTGGCCACGTCATCGACGTAGACGGGTTGAAACATGGTGTCCCCGCCCACCACCGGCAGAAAGGGGCTGATCCGGGTCATGCCGGCAAACCGGTTGAAGAAATCATCCTCCGGACCGAAGACGATGGAGGGCCGCAGGATTACCGCATCCGGCGTGTGCTTGAGAACACCCGCCTCTCCCTCGCCCTTGGTGCTGGCATAGTCACTCTCGGCATTCATGTCCGCGCCGATGGCAGAGATATGCACCATGCGCGCCACGCCGTTTTCCGCCGCCAGCCGTGCGATTCGCGCCGGGCCCTCGGCCTGCACCGGGTCAAACCTGTTCTTGCCGCTTTCCACCAGGATGCCCACGCAGTTCACGACGGCATCGGCCCCCATCATCGCCGCCTGCACCGAGGCATCGTCACGGATGTTGCACAGGATCGGCTCGACCTGCCCCACAACACCGTAGGGCCGCACGAAAATCGCCTCATTCGGACGACGGACGGCCACCCGCACCCGCCAGCCCGCCTTGGCCATGCGCCGCGCAATGTAGCGCCCGACAAAGCCAGAACCGCCGTAGATGGTGACAAGCTTGGACATGGTCAGCCTCCTCGTGCTGTGCGAAACACTCGCGCAGATGTACCTGCCGGTCGGCAATGGGACAAGCGACAAAAGGTATCGCATTGCCCCCAGGGCCTTCTGGCGCGACGAATCTGCCCAAAGGCAATTGACACTCTCCGCTACGGCCCTTAAATCCCGCCACACGCAACCGGCCCAGGTGGCGGAATGGTAGACGCGCTAGCTTCAGGTGCTAGTACTGGCAACGGTGTGGAGGTTCGAGTCCTCTCCTGGGCACCAATTTTTCTGAGAAACCTATGATCGAGATTGGCCAGCCTGCCACATTTGTGGCCAACTGGCTGTGCATTCTCGCCACAGTTGCCGACAGGATTTAGACTTCCGCCAAGTTAACTGACGAAAAATTTGAAGAAAAATGCCATCAAGCAGCAGTGGGGGCGACTCGGGTCGGCGTTTGTGGACGTTTGACCTGCCGTACGGAGTCGACTCATGGCCACCATCACAGGCACTTCCCTGGACGACCAGACTGCGCCGTTTCTCACCGGAACCACAGAAAACGATACCTATTTTGGACTGGAAGGCAGTGACCTGCTGTTCAGCTCTGCGGGCAACGACACCATAGACGGTGGTCCCGGGGATCAGGATACTGCCGACTACCGAAATGATCCCGCAGGCATCGACGCGGATCTTTCGACGGGCCTTGTCATTGATGGCTATGGCGATACCGATACACTGATCGGGATCGAATTCATCCGCGGCAGTGCCTTCGGCGACCGCATCGTTGGGGTGCCGGGCACCTACAGTATATTCTTCGGTCTGAGCGGGGACGACACGCTTACGGGGGCGAACGATGACCGCTCCACCGATCTGTCTGGTGGTCAGGGCAATGACACGCTGACGGGTGGCACAGGCGGGGCCTATTTCCAGCCGGGATCGGGCAGTGACCTGATCATCGGCGGGACCGAGGCCGAGGGCACCTATCTGCTCAACTACTTCTGGGATGCCGTTGGGGATGCGGCGACCACGGGCATCAGCGTCACCTTTTCGGGGGCCCGTTCGGGCACGGTCACGGACTATTCCGGTGCGACCGACACCTTCAGCGGCATTGCCCAGATCGAAGGGACGGACCTGGCCGATTTCTTTACAGGTCAGGCCGGGCGGCAGGATTTCCGCGGACAGGGTGGGAACGATTTTTTCGACGGTGGCGCGGACGAGGACCGGGTCGATTACACCCGCTCCATATCCGATTTCGGCATCATCGGGGGCGTAACCGTTGACCTGCAGGCGGGCAGCGCAACGGACACCTACGGGGACACAGATACCCTGATCAATATCGAGTGGATCCGCGGAAGCGAATTTGCAGACGACATTCGCGGTGACGGCCAGGAGAATTTCTTTGAAGGCCTGGAAGGGAATGACCTGCTGGTTGGTCTTGCGGGCGATGATGCGCTTGAAGGAGGTGATGGCAATGACACCGTCAACGGCGGCAGTGGCAATGACTGCCTGGAAGGTGGCGCTGGCACAGACACGGCCCTCTATACCGGGGCGCAGACCAGCTATACGCTCACCCTGTCCAGTGACGGTGCCTCGCTCACCGACCGTCGCGCTGACGGGGAAGGCACGGACAACCTCATGGGGATCGAGTACCTGGATTTCGACACTGACCTGCAGGATGGGCCCTTCTTTCTTCAGCAATTTTCGGGGCCCGCAGGCCTCAGCGCCCAGCAACTGGAAAGCTTCATCGAGCTCTATATTGCCTACTTCAACCGGGCGCCGGATGCGCTTGGCCTGAACTTCTGGGGCACCCAGTTTGTCAACGGCTTTTCCTTGCAGGAAATCGCGGCGCTTTTCATCGACCAGGATGAAACCCGCGCGACCTACCCCGAAAGCCTTTCCAACGCGGATTTCGCGACGGCCGTCTACGGCAACGTCCTTGGCCGAACGCCGGATCAGGACGGCTATGATTATTGGGTGGATCAGCTTGATTCAGGTCTGGTGGGGCGCGATGTCTTTATCCTTGCGATCCTCGGCGGCGCCAAGGCGCCCCCGCCCGCGGATGCCACACAGGACTTCATCGATCAGCAACTGGCCGACCGGCAGTACCTCAGCGACAAGACCGACATCGGGGCCTATTTCGCCGTCCACGGCGGCATGTCGGACGTGGCAAATGCGACTGCGGCGATGCTGCTTTTCGATGGCAGTGAAAGCGGGATCGACGCCGCAGTCAATGCCATCGACGGCTATCTGGCCAACGCTGAGCAGGCCACAACCGGTGAATTCCTGATGCCCATCCTGGGTGTCCTGGACGACCCCTTCACGATGTAGCGGGGGCGCGGGGGCCCTTGCCCCGCACGGCAGGTGCTGATTAACCTCCGCGCAAAAACGCGAAGGAATGCATCATGTCGGCCCCGGAAATCAAAGCTGAGTTCCTGATCCCCACGCAGGAACTCCGCGACGACCTGCCTTTCTTTACCAAGACTCTCGGCATGCGGCTGGAGAATATCTTTCCGGCTGACAATCCGTCGGTGGCCAGCTTTTCGGGCCACGGCATCCGCGTGCGGATCGAAAAGGGCGCCGATGTCGCCCCGGGCAAGCTGCGCATCCTGACGGACGATCCGGAAGGATTCGCGGAAGGCCAACGTCACCTCACCGCACCCAACGGGACAGAGGTCGATGTCGTGCCGCTGACGCCGGAGGTGGAGCAGCCCCCGACACAGCATGAATTCGTCGTCCGCCGTCTCAAGGACGAGGCACCCTGGATCATCGGACGCGCGGGCATGCAGTATCGCGACCTGATCGAATCGCGCCTTGGCGGGTCGATCATCGCCAGCCACATCAGGATCCCGGACGGTGGCCCAGTGCCCGACATGGTCCATTACCACACGGTCGGATTTCAGCTCATCTTTTGCTACAAGGGCTGGGTCGACGTGCTTTATGAAGATCAGGGTGACAAGATCCGCCTGCACGCCGGTGACTGTGTAACCCAGCCCCCCGGCATCCGTCATCGCGTGGTAGAGGCCTCGCCCGAGATCGAGGTGATCGAAATCGGTGTACCTGCCGAGCATGTCACCACCATCGACCATGAGATGACCCTGCCCAATGGCACCGGCGACCCGGAGCGGGAATGGGATGGCCAGAAGTTTGTCCACCACATGAAGGACAAAGCAGAATGGAAGCCTTTCCGCATTCCCGGCTTCAAAGCGCGGGATGCCGGCATCTTGGCGGGCACCAAGGGTGTCGCGGGCATTCAGGTGGCGCGCAAGGATGCCGGGGCCGCCCCGCCCAGCAAACATGACGCGGACATCCACTTTACCTTTGTGATGGTGGGGACCATGACCCTCGATGCCGAAGGGCAGCAGGCGCGCGATCTGGAGGCAGGCGATGCCTTCGTGATCCCCCCCGGCATGGTGACCCAGTATCGCAACGGCTCCGACGATCTGGAATTGCTGGAGGTCGCATTGCGCGGGGATTTCACGACGACAGTCCTGTGAAGGCGGGGAATTGCCAACAGGGGAATTTCTTGCGGGAACGCGTTACGAAATCGTTTTATCACTTGAGATTTCGTAACATTTTGCTTGTTTGCCCTTCCCGAAAACCTTAGTGTAATCGCTCAAAGAGGAGTAACGAATGCAGGCTTTTATTTGTGATGCACAGCGCACGCCCATCGGGCGGTTTGGCGGTGCGTTGGCCTCTGTGCGCGCTGACGATCTGGCGGCCGTACCCATTGCCGCGCTCATGGCGCGCAACCCGGATGTTGACTGGTCCCGTGTCGATGACGTGGTCATGGGCTGTGCCAACCAGGCCGGTGAGGATAACCGAAACGTCGCACGCATGGCCGGGCTGCTGGCGGGCCTGCCCGTTGATGTCCCCGGTGCCACGATCAACCGGCTTTGTGCCTCGGGAATGGATGCCGTTGGTTCCGCTGCTCGGGCGATCCGCGCGGGCGACTATGATCTGGCCATCGCAGGCGGCGTCGAAAGCATGACGCGCGCGCCCTTCGTCATGCCCAAGGCCGAAACTGCCTTTTCGCGCGGCAATGCCGTCTATGACACAACCATCGGCTGGCGCTTTGTGAACCCCAGGATGAAGGCGCAGTACGGCATCGATTCGATGCCCCAGACCGCCGACAACGTGGCAGAAGACCACGACGTCAGCCGGGCGGACCAGGACGCCTTCGCCCTGCGCAGCCAGGAACGCTGGGCCGCCGCCGACAAGGCCGGTGTCTTTGCCGAAGAAATTGCGCCCGTCACCATTCCCCAGCGCCGGGGCGATGATGTCATCGTGGACCGCGACGAGCACCCGCGCCCCGACACCTCGCTCGAAAAACTGGGTAAGCTGCGCGGCATCAATGGGCCCGATCTGACCGTGACGGCGGGCAATGCCTCGGGCGTCAACGACGGGGCAGCGGCCATGCTGGTAGCCTCCGAACAGGCCGCAAAGGATCACAACCTCACGCCCATCGCCCGTGTCGTGGCCATGTCCGCCGCAGGCGTCGAGCCGCGTGTCATGGGCATCGGTCCCATTCCGGCCTGCCAGAAGGTGCTGGCCCGCGCGGGCCTGACAGCGGACCAGATGGACGTGATTGAGCTCAACGAGGCCTTCGCCAGCCAGGGCATCGCCACGTTGCGTGCGCTTGGCATCGCCGAAGAGGCACCCCACGTAAACGCCAACGGCGGCGCCATTGCCATCGGTCATCCGCTTGGCATGTCCGGCGCGCGGCTGGTCATGACCGCCGCCCTGCAACTGAAACGCACCAAAGGCCGCTATGCCCTCTGCACCATGTGTGTGGGCGTGGGTCAGGGTGTCGCGCTCATCCTTGAGCGCGCGTGAGTAGACCGCTCTTTCTCGAAAGGACCTGAGCTATGTATGCACAGATGATTAAGTCCGAAGCCTCCAAGGAGGATCCAGAAGCGCTCAAGGCCTTCCAGGACCGTATTGACGCGGGCAGCAAGATCGAGCCGAAGGACTGGATGCCGGAGGGCTACCGCAAGACGCTGATCCGCCAGATCGGTCAGCACGCCCATTCCGAAATCGTGGGTCAGTTGCCCGAAGGCAACTGGATCACCCGCGCGCCCACGCTGGAGCGCAAGGCGATCCTGCTGGCCAAAGTGCAGGATGAGGCGGGTCATGGGCTCTACCTCTATTGCGCGGCCGAAACGCTGGGCGTGACCCGTGACGACCTGACCCGCGATCTGCTCTCGGGCAAGATGAAATACTCCTCCATCTTCAACTATCCCACGCTGACCTGGGCGGAT
Organism: Sulfitobacter sp.; assembly: GCA_013002405.1. Classification (GTDB taxonomy): domain Bacteria; phylum Pseudomonadota; class Alphaproteobacteria; order Rhodobacterales; family Rhodobacteraceae; genus Sulfitobacter. The sequence goes on from JABDKA010000177.1 coordinate 30,735, forward strand.
ATGGGTGCCGTCGGCTGGCTCGTCGATGGGGCCGCGATCATGAACCAGGTACCGCTGCAGCGCACCTCCTACGGTCCCTACGCCCGCGCCATGGTGCGCATCTGCAAGGAGGAGTCCTTTCACCAGCGCCAGGGCTTCGACATCATGATGAAGATGGCCAACGGGACGGAGGCCCAGCGCAGGATGGCACAGGATGCTCTGAACCGCTTCTGGTACCCGTCACTGATGATGTTCGGACCATCGGACAAGGAATCGGTTCATTCCGAACAGTCCATGGCTTGGCGGATCAAGATGAACACCAACGACGAGCTGCGCCAGAAGTTCGTCGATCAGACCGTGCCGCAGGCCGAATACCTGGGCCTGACGGTGCCCGACGAGCATCTCAAGTGGAACGAGGAAACCGGCCATTACGATTTCTCGGAGCCTGACTGGAACGAGTTCTTCGACGTGCTCAAGGGCAATGGGCCCTGCAACAAGGAACGTCTGGAGGCACGCAACAAGGCCTGGGACGAGGGCCGCTGGGTGCGCGAGGGGCTGCTGGCTCACGCGGCCAAGAAACGCGCGCCCAAGATGGCGGCGGAGTGACCCATTTCCTAGCAAGGAAGTGGCCTGGGCTTTTGCAAAAAGCCTTGGCACCGCACATGACGAAAGGACGGAACAGATGAGCAGCCCGGAATCCAGCCCCTACAGCGATAGCGAGGCCAGCCCCCACGAAGAGACCCGCAAGACCGAATGGCCACTGTGGGAGGTCTTCATTCGCGGCCAGCACGGGCTCAGCCACCGGCACGTGGGCAGCCTTCACGCGCCCGACGCCGAGATGGCGATCAAGAATGCCCGCGACGTCTATACCCGCCGCAATGAGGGTGTGAGCATCTGGGTGGTCGAAGCGATCCACATCGCAGCCTCCTCACCCGAGGAAAAGGGCTCTCTCTATGAACCTTCCAATGACAAGGTCTATCGTCATCCGACCTTTTTCGACATTCCCGACGAAGTGGGGGCAATGTGAGCGATCCACTGTTCGAATATCTCTGCCGTTTGGGTGACAATACGCTTGTGCTGGGTCACCGCGTTTCCGAATGGTGCGGCGTCGCACCCGTGTTGGAAGAGGACATCGCGCTGGCCAACACCGCGCTGGACCTGATCGGGCAGACGCAGCTTTGGCTGGGTCTTGCCGGAGACGTCGAAGGCGCGGGCCGCGATGCGGACAAGCTGGCCTTTCACCGCGATGTCTGGGATTTCCGCAACCTGCTGCTGGTTGAACAGCCCAACGGCGATTTCGGTCAGACCATGATGCGCCAGTTCCTTTTCGATGCCTGGTATGTCGATTACCTCAGGGCGCTGACGAAATCCTCGCATGAACAGATCGCGGCCATCGCCGAAAAGTCGCTGAAAGAAGTGACCTACCACTTCGAGCGGTCCTCCGACACGGTCATCGGCCTGGGCGACGGAACAGAGGAAAGCCACGAGCGCATGCAGGCAGCGCTGGACCGGCTCTGGCCCTTCGTTGGTGAGATGTTTGTGAGTGATGATGTGGATGCCGCGATGGTCGAAAAGGGGATCGCGCCCGATCCGGCCAGCCTGAGGGATGCCTTTGACGCCCGCGTGAACGCGGCGCTTGAAGAGGCCACGCTAACCCGGCCCGAGGACAACTTTGCTCACAAGGGCGGCAAGAGCGGCGCGCGCCATACGGAACATCTGGGCCATATGCTGACCCAGATGCAGTGGCTCCAGCGCGCCTACCCGGATGCCACATGGTAAAAACCCCTGCCGAAAAGAGTGCCGCAGCCCCGGACTTGATCCGGGGCCTCCCGGCCGACACAGAGGTCCCGGATCAAGTCCGGGACAGCGGCAGCACTCGACCGAAGCCCGCACCGGTGCCGGGGGTGGTGCCCGCGGCCAGACCTGCCGCGGCACCCGCGGGCAGACCTCCCGACCTTCCTACCGTCTGGTCCTGGCTCGCCGACGTGCCGGACCCGGAGATCCCGGTCATATCACTTGTCGATCTGGGCATCATCCGCGATGTCGCCTGGGAGGGTGACAGGCTGGTCGTTACTGTCACGCCCACCTATTCCGGCTGCCCAGCGACAAACATCATCAATCTGGACATCGAAACGGCCCTGCGCGACCACGGCATCAAGGATCTTGAACTCAAGCGGCAACTCTCTCCCGCTTGGACCACGAACTGGATCAGCGACGCGGGCCGGGCCAAGCTGGAAACCTACGGCATCGCCCCGCCCCAGCCCGCAGGCGGCCCGCAGCACTGTCCGCATTGCAAATCGGCAGATGTCGAACGTGTCAGCCAGTTTGGATCGACCCCCTGCAAGGCACAGTGGCGCTGTCTGAGCTGCAAAGAACCCTTCGACTATTTCAAGTGTATCTGATGCAGCCACTTACCCTTTTTTTCTACCTCTTCATCGGGGGTGCCCTGGGCCTGAAAGCCGCCGTCATCAGTGGGAACATCCATCCCGTGGTCGGTATCATCTGCGGCGTCACCGTCGGGTTCGCCCTCATCCGTTTACGCAAGAGTTCCGAGAAATGAGCCAGTTTCATGCCCTGAAAGTCACGGACATCCACCACACCATCCGTGATGCCGTGGTCCTTACCCTGAAGCCGGAGGAGCCGGAGAAGTTCGACTTCACCCAAGGCCAGTACCTGACCTTCAAGCAGGACTTCGACGGCACCGAATTGCGCCGCAACTATTCGATCTGTACCGGCCTTGACGATGGCAAGCTGCAGGTGGGCATCAAGCGTGTCGACGGAGGCGCCTTTTCCACCTACGCCAATACCGAATTGCAGGTCGGCGATACCCTTCATGCCATGGCACCGCAGGGCAAGTTCCATACTGCGATTGAGCCGGAGAAGGCGAAGAACTATCTCGGTTTCGCGGGCGGATCAGGCATCACCCCCGTGCTTTCGATCCTGAAGACCGTTCTGGCGCGCGAGCCGCGATCCACCTTCACGCTGGTATATGCCAACCGGGCGGTGAACACGATCATGTTCCGGGAGGAACTGGAAGATCTCAAAAACCGGTACATGGGCCGCCTGACCATCATCCACATGCTGGAGTCGGGGCAGGATATCGACCTTTTCACCGGTCGCGTGGATCAGGAAAAATGCGCCCAGCTCTTCAAGCACTGGATCGACATCAGTTCAGTCGACACGGCCTTTATCTGCGGGCCCGAGCCCATGATGCTCGCCATTGCCGAAAGCCTCAAAACCCATGGTCTGGCCGAAGACCAGATCAAATTCGAACTGTTCACCGAAAGCCAGCAAGGCCGTCTGGCCAAGCAAGAGATGGCCAAACGGGCGGAAGGGACCAAGGGGACTAAGGTAACCGTGATCATTGACGGGGCCCAGCGCACCTTTGAGATGTCGAAGGGTCAGTCGGTGCTGGAAGCCGCCCTTGAGAACGGGCAGGACGCGCCCTTTTCCTGCAAGGCGGGGGTCTGTTCGACCTGCATGTGCAAGGTGCTGGAGGGGGAGGTCGAAATGCTCTCCAACCACGCGCTTGAGGACTATGAGGTTGAGAATGGCTATGTACTGAGCTGTCAGTCCTATCCGCTGACCGACAAGCTCGTCATCGACTACGACACGCATTAAGGGGTGCCCATGCTGGACGTTCAATCCTTCGCCGCCGGACAGTGGATCGCCCCCGGTCAAGGCGCGCGCAATATCACCTCCGCCATCACCGGCAAGGTGATCGCGCAGGCGGGCAATGACGGTCTCGATGTGCAGTCCATGCTGGGATACGCCCGCGACAGGGGCGGCCCAGCGCTGCGCCAGATGACCTTCCACGACCGCGCGCGCATGCTCAAGGCCCTGGCGCTCTATCTGATGGAGCGCAAGCAGGTGCTTTATGATCTGAGCTATGACACGGGCGCGACGCTTTCGGATCACAAGATCGACGTGGACGGCGGGATCGGCACGATGCTGGTCTTTGCTTCCAAGGGGCGGCGGGAGATGCCGGATGGCCATGTCTATCTTGACGGTGGGCCCGAACAGTTGGGCAAGACCGGCGCTTTCATGGGCCGTCACATCTGCGTGCCCCTGCAGGGCGTCGCGGTCCATATCAACGCCTTCAATTTCCCGGTCTGGGGCATGCTGGAAAAGCTTGCGCCGACGCTGCTGGCCGGGATGCCCGCCATCGTGAAGCCTGCAACGGCGACCTGCTATGTCACCGAAGCCTGCGTGCGCATGATGCTGGAAAGCGGGTTGTTGCCCGAAGGCGCGATGCAGCTTGTGTCGGGCGGTCTTGGCGACATGCTGGATCACCTGGATTGCCAGGATGCGGTGGCCTTCACCGGCTCCGCTGACACCGCGCTGAAACTACGGGGCAACCCGAACCTGATGGAAAATTCTGTCCGCTTCGCCTCCGAGCAGGACAGCCTCAACGCCTCGGTCCTTGGTCCGGACGCAGCCCCCGGCACGCCCGAATTTGATCTCTTCATCAAGGAAGTGCACCGCGAGATGACCGCAAAGGCAGGTCAGAAGTGTACCGCGATCCGCCGCATCATGGCGCCCCAGTCCCAGATCGAGGCTCTGATCGAGGCCCTGACCGCACGCCTCGGCAAGACAGTGATCGGCGATCCCCGGCTTGAAGAGACAAGGATGGGTGCCGTCGTGTCAGCCAGTCAAAAACGCGATGTGCTGGAAAAGGCCGCGCTGATCGAAGCGGAGGCCGAACGGGTCTACGGTGATCTGGACGGCTTTACCGTGCAGGGCGCGGACAAGGACGAGGGAGCCTTTTTGCCCCCGTTGCTTTTCCACTGCGCCGACCCCGACGGTGCGTCGCGCGTTCACGATACGGAGGCCTTTGGTCCTGTCTCAACCGTGATGCCCTACCGCGACCTCGATCATGCCGTGACGCTTCTGAACCGAGGCAAGGGCTCGCTCGTCGCCTCTGTCATCACCAACGATGGTGACGTTGCACGCGAAATCACGCTTGGCTCCGCCGCCTTCCACGGACGGCTTTATTTCAACAACCGCACCTCAATGTCCGAGGCCACCGGCCACGGCTCCCCCTTACCCCACATGGTGCACGGCGGTCCGGGACGCGCGGGTGGCGGGGAGGAACTGGGCGGCCTACGCGGTGTCCTTCACTACATGCAGCGCACCGCGATACAGGGCAGCCCCGACATCCTGACCGCCATTGGTCAGCAATGGGTACCGGGTGCCAAAGAAATCGATGACCGTGCACATCCCTTTACGCGCACTTTCGATCAACTGGATCTTGGCGAAACCTTCAACTCTCCCCCCCGCACGGTAACACTGGAGGATATTGAAACCTTCGCACACTTCACTGGCGACACCTTTTATGCTCACATGGACGATGAAGCGGCGCGCGCGAACCCCTTCTTTCCGGGACGCGTGGCACACGGCTACCTTCTGCTCAGTTTCGCCGCAGGGCTCTTCGTGCAGCCCGATCCCGGTCCGGTTCTTGCCAACACCGGTCTGGACAACCTGCGCTTCATGGCGCCGGTTGCTGCGGGCGACAGCATCCGCGTGCGGCTTACCGTCAAGCACAAGACCCCCCGGAATGACGAATACGGTGAGGTGCGCTGGCACGTAACACTCTATAACCAGAACGATGAGGTAGCGGCCGAGTACGAGTTGCTGACGATGAATGCCTACTGAACCCTTCACCACATACATCGGGGAATTGCGCGGCCTGGGTGGCAGCCGGGTCTGGTCCTTGATGATCAGCCTCTTCGGCGATCTGGCGCAGGAACGGGGACAAACGATTGACGGTCCCATCCTCTCTGCAATCATGAATGTGCTGCAGGTCAAACCCGAAGCGGTCCGCGTCGCCCTGCACCGCCTGCGTAACGACGGATGGATCCTGTCGGAAAAGTCCGGGCGCATCAGCCGCCACAGCCTGACCGACAAGGGGCACCGCGAAAGCGCCGCCGCCAGCCCGCGCATTTATGCTGCCCCGGATCAGGGGAACAATGACTGGCAATTGGTCCTGACCCCCGATGCGGAGACGACGACGGCTGAGGCGATGACAATGCGTGATTTCACCAGCCTGACCCCGCGCCTATTCGTGGGTCCGGCCGCTGCAAGACCAGTACCTGATTCCCTGTCATTCAAAGGCGATACCGCGCCCCAGTGGCTGCGGGCCGAGGCGGCGCCAGAGGATTTGCGCGCGTCCTATTTGGCCCTTAACGAGACACTGGAACGGCTAAAGGCCGACCTGCCCGATCCAGGCCGGATCACGCCGATTGAAACTGCCGTGCTGCGCTGCCTGATTGTTCACAACTGGCGGCGGCTGGTCCTGAAGCACCCGCCCCTGCCCCGGGCGCTGGTGTCGGACGGCTGGCCAGGCCACCGCTGTCACCTGCTCGTGGCGGAGTTGCTATCGCTCTTCCCACGGCCCGCTTTGGCGGATATCGAACTCAGCCAGGCAGCCTAATGCGGCGCTTTCCCAAGCCCACCAAGCAGGCTATAGCGTGGCCATGACAAATTACCTCTACCAGAACGATCTGCCCGACGAACTCGACCTTGGCAACGAGGTCGCCATCGACTGCGAAACCATGGGACTGCATCCCCACCGCGACCGGCTCTGCGTCGTGCAGCTTTCGGACGGTGACGGCAACGCCCACCTGGTTCAGATCGCCAAAGGTCAGACAGAGGCACCGAACCTTGTCCGCCTACTGCAGGACCCGGATGTTCTGAAACTCTTCCACTTTGGCCGCTTCGACATTGCCGCCCTGCTGAACGCCTTTGGCGCGCTGACGGCACCGGTCTACTGCACCAAGATCGCCAGCCGCCTGATCCGCACCTACACGGACCGCCACGGACTGGCGAAATTGCTGCAGGAATTGCTGCAGATCGACATCTCGAAGCAGCAGCAGTCATCGGACTGGGGCGCATCGGACCTGACCCAGGCACAGATCGACTATGCCGCCTCGGACGTCCTGTACCTGCACCAGTTGCGCGGTAAACTGGATCAGATGCTGGCGCGCGAAGGTCGTACCGAGATCGCGCAGGCCTGCTTTGATTTTCTGCCCATGCGCGCACGGCTGGACCTTGAAGGCTGGCCCGACACGGACATCTTCGCCCACTCATGAGCACGCCTTTCCTCGATACCGCCGCCCGGGTCATCCGTACCGAGGCCGAGGCGCTGAACACCCTCGCCGACAGCCTTGATGCCCGGTTCCGCGAGGCGATAGACCTGTTGCGCAACTGCCGGGGCCGGGTGATTGTCACGGGAATCGGCAAGTCGGGCCATATCGGCAACAAGATCGCGGCCACCTTCGCCAGCACCGGCACACCCGCGCAGTTCGTCCACCCGGCCGAGGCGAGCCATGGTGACCTGGGCATGATCACCCGCGATGATGTGGTACTGGCCATCTCAAACGGGGGCGAGGCGGCGGAACTGGCCAACTTGATCGCCTATTCGCGCCGCTTTGACATCCCGCTTATCGGGCTGACAAGTCAGGAGAAAAGTACGCTGGCGCGCCAGTCGGACGTGATTCTGCTCCTGCCCCAGACCGGCGAGGCCTGCAACACCGGGGTGGTGCCTACGAATTCCACCACCATGACGCTGGCCATGGGCGATGCGCTTGCCGTGGCACTGATGGAACACCGGCAGTTCACCGCCGAACACTTCCGCGACTTCCACCCCGGCGGCAAACTGGGTGCGCAGCTTAGCCGGGTGCGGGATCTGATGCACACGGGCGACGCGGTCCCCCTGGTCGCCGAAGATGCGGCCATGTCGGATGCGCTGATGGAAATCGCAGGCAAGGGCTTTGGCGTTGTCGGTGTGACGAACGCGGAAGGCAAACTTACGGGCATCATCACCAACGGCGATCTCAGCCGCCACATGGAAGGGCTGATGCAGCAGCGGGCCCGCGATGTGATGACGCCCTCTCCGGTCACAATAGATCCCGATGCGCTGGCCGAACGGGCGATGGGGGTGATGAACGCGAAAAAGATCACCTGCCTGTTGGTCGTCGATCCTGCCGAACCTGACCGTCCCTGCGGGCTGTTGCACATCCACGACTGCCTGCGCGTGGGCCTGGGATAAAGCGTCATGCAGGCCGACAGCTATTCCCGCATGGTGTCCTGGCTGAAGGTTCTTCTGCCGCTCATGGCGCTGGGATTGCTCTCGACTCTTTTCCTGCTCTCCCGCGCTGTGGACCCGCAAACCTCCATCCC
>JABDKA010000180.1 GCA_013002405.1 Sulfitobacter sp.
ATATCGAAACCCCATGGCGCCCACGCGCGACGCCGCCGCGTGCCCTCCTGCTGCTGCTAAGCCGCCTCTGAGCGTGCCCTCCCGGCGCGCCCGCTCAGAGGAGACGCCGCGCGCCAAGACACCAGCAGAACAAATGAGACAGCCATGACAGATCCCGAAAAATCGCGCACCTCAGGCACGACACCGCAAGACCGCGTATTGATCTTCGACACCACATTGCGCGACGGTGAACAAAGCCCCGGCGCCACCATGACCCACGCCGAGAAACTTGAGATTGCGAACCTGCTCGATGAGATGGGCGTCGATATCATCGAGGCAGGCTTCCCCATCGCCTCCGAAGGGGACTTCGCCGCCGTTTCCGAAATCGCCCGCCAGACCCAGAATGCGGTTATCTGTGGGCTCGCCCGCGCGCAGTTCGGCGACATCGACCGCTGCTGGGAGGCGGTGAAGCACGCAAAACAGCCGCGCATCCACACCTTCATCGGCACCTCCCCGCTGCACCGCGCCATTCCGAACCTCACGATGGACGAAATGGCCGATCGCATCCACGAGACGGTGACCCATGCGCGCAACCTCTGCGGCAATGTGCAATGGTCGCCCATGGACGCGACGCGCACGGAACTCGACTACCTCTACCGGGTCGTTGAAATCGCCATCAAGGCGGGTGCCACCACCATCAACATCCCCGACACGGTAGGCTATACCGCCCCCCGTGAAAGTGCGGACCTGATCTCCAAGCTGATCGCAAACGTGCCCGGCGCGGATGAGGTGGTCTTTGCCACACACTGCCACAATGACCTCGGCATGGCGACGGCCAATTCCCTTGCCGCCGTTGAGGCGGGCGCGCGCCAGATTGAATGCACCATCAACGGCCTCGGCGAACGGGCGGGCAACACCGCGCTTGAGGAGGTGGTGATGGCCCTCAAGGTCCGCAATGACATCATGCCCTACCGGACCGGTATCGACAGCACCAAGATCATGAACATTTCCCGCCGGGTCGCCGCCGTCTCGGGCTTCGCCGTGCAGTTCAACAAGGCCATCGTCGGCAAGAACGCCTTTGCGCATGAATCCGGCATTCACCAGGACGGCATGCTGAAGAACGCCGAGACCTTCGAGATCATGCGCCCGGAAGACGTGGGCCTGACAGAGACCAACATCGTCATGGGCAAACACTCGGGCCGCGCCGCCCTGCGCTCCAAACTCGAACAGCTCGGGTTCGAACTCGGCGATAACCAACTCAAGGACGTCTTCGTCCGCTTCAAGGAACTGGCCGACCGTAAAAAGGAGATCTACGAGGATGACCTCCTGGCCCTCATGCGCACCTCGACGGACCCGGAAGAGGACCGGATCAAGCTGGTCACCATGCACGCGGTCTGCGGCACCGAAGGGCCCAACCAGGCGCGCATGACGCTCGACATCGAGGGCACCCAGAAAAAGACCGAACAGACCGGCGACGGCCCTGTCGATGCCGCCTTCAACTGCGTCAAGGCGCTGGTCCCGCATGAGGCGCGTCTCCAGCTCTACCAGGTGCACGCCGTCACCGAAGGGACAGACGCCCAGGCCACGGTATCTGTCCGCCTGGAGGAAGCGGGCCGCATCGTGACGGGCCAATCCGCCGATACCGACACGGTCGTGGCCTCGGTGCGCGCCTACATCCACGCGCTCAACCGCCTTCTGGTGCGGCGCGCCAAGGGCGGCACCGACAGGCGCGAGGTCAGCTACAAGGATATCGCCTGAGAGGGCGCGGCGGGATTTCGCGTCGCCCTTCGCCGATCTTCACCGCAGAAAATTTGGGCAAAAAGGAACACGGACCGCGCGCTCCTTTTTGCCCCCAATACTTAAATTCCGCGGTCCAGCCGGGGGTCTGCCTGTGACTGACAGCTCAGGCGTAGGGGTTTTTTGGCCCGCGATCTTTGCTCAGGGAAGCCTGCGACCGCTCCACGATCATCACTGCCGCATCGGCCAGATGCTCCCGCTCGATGGCCTTGGCCCCGCGCGCCACGCGCAGCTTGTGGGCCTCCAGCATCACCTCCGCGTGGCTTGACCCGCGCGGCGGGATAAAGGCGTAACAGGCCAGCTCGATCAGCAGGCCAAGCGGCTCCTTGAAATAGATCGAATGCATGAAGCCTCGGTCTTTCACGCCGGAATTGGGAATGCCCCTTTCCTCAAGCCGCTCCAGGATCTGGTCGAACATGGCCTGGTCCACCTCAAAGGCGATGTGATGGACACAGCCGGGATCCGTCGGCGTGCGATCATGCACGGGGCTGCGGTTTTCGTTGCTGAAGATGGTGATCAGTCGCCCGTCGCCCGGATCAAAATAGAGATGCCCCTCATCATCGTTGTCAAGGTTGGGCTGGTCAAAGATGAAGGGCATCCCCAGCACCCCTTCCCAAAAATCGATGGAGCTCTGCCGGTCAGCCCCTGTCAGGGTGATGTGATGGACGCCAAGGGTCTGTATTTTCTTCATCTCATCATTCCTTTTCACAAGTTCGCTCTGCCGTAAGGTAACGCAAACCGGGACGGCGACAACACGCCTAAGCGATCTTCACACCCCCTTTCGTCTGCACCCCGCGGCCCCTATAAGGACGCAGAGCCCGCCTCGATAGAGAGTCGCGGGGCCTCTTATGTCATGCAAAGGTCGTGAGCAGATGAATATCTTCGGCAATCTCGGAGGTCTCTTTTCGTCGGATATGGCGATTGATCTCGGTACCGCGAACACGCTGGTCTACGTCAAGGGCCGCGGCGTGATCCTGTCCGAGCCGTCAGTCGTGGCCTACCACGTCAAGGACGGCGTCAAAAAGGTGCTTGCCGTGGGCGAGGACGCCAAGCTGATGCTGGGCCGGACCCCCGGCTCAATCGAGGCGATCCGCCCCATGCGTGAGGGCGTCATTGCGGATTTCGACACGGCCGAGGAGATGATCAAGCACTTCATCCGTAAGGTGCACAAGCGCTCCACCTTCTCCAAGCCCAAGATCATCGTCTGCGTCCCCCACGGTGCGACTCCCGTGGAAAAGCGGGCGATTCGCCAGTCCGTCCTTTCCGCAGGGGCGCGGCGTGCGGGTCTGATCGCAGAACCCATCGCAGCAGCGATCGGCGCGGGCATGCCCATCACCGATCCGACCGGCAACATGGTCGTGGACATCGGCGGCGGAACAACCGAGGTGGCGGTGCTGTCCTTGGGTGACATCGTTTACGCCCGCTCCGTCCGCGTCGGCGGCGACCGCATGGATGAGGCCATCATCTCCTATCTCCGCCGCCAGCAGAACCTGCTGGTGGGCGAAACCACCGCCGAGCGGATCAAGACCTCCATCGGCACGGCGCGGATGCCCGACGACGGGCGCGGCACCTCCATGCAGATCCGCGGCCGCGACCTTCTGAATGGTGTCCCGAAGGAGATCGAGGTCACCCAGGCCCAGATCGCCGAGGCCCTGGCAGAACCGGTGCAGCAGATCTGCGAGGCGGTTATGACCGCGCTTGAGACCACGCCGCCTGACCTTGCCGCCGACATTGTCGACCGCGGCGTGATGCTGACGGGCGGCGGTGCCCTTCTGGGTGATCTGGACCTTGCCCTGCGCGAACAGACCGGGCTGGCCGTCTCCATCGCGGACGAATCGCTCAATTGCGTGGCGCTCGGTACCGGCAAGGCGCTTGAATTCGAAAAACAACTGCGCCACGCCATCGACTACGATAGTTGAGGGTGCGGGCATCCACCAAGGCCCGGACTTGATCCGGAGCCTCGCAGACTGGCACAATGGGACGGAGGCCCCGGATCAGATCCGGGCCGCGGGTGCACCAAATGGCAAACGACCGCACGAACAGCAGCGACTATACCGGCCCCCTGCGCCGGTTGCTGCTGGCCGTCCTGATCCTGATCCTCGGGGCCACCTTCCTTGTCTGGCGGATCGACAGCCCCCGTGTGGAACGCTTCCGCGCCCAGATCACCGACCGGCTGGTGCCCAACCTCGATTGGGCCATGGCACCCGTGACCGGTGCGGTGAACCTGCTGCGCGATTTCCAGTCCTACCAGCGCCTCGCTGAACAGAACCGCGAACTGCGCAGTGAATTGCGCCAGATGCAGGCCTGGAAAGAGGCGGCCCTGCAGCTGGAACAGGAAAACGCGCGGCTTCTGGATCTCAACAACGTTCGGCTTGATCCGCGCCTCACCTTCATAACCGGCGTGGTTCTGGCCGACAGCGGCTCTCCCTTCCGCCAGTCGGTTCTGCTCAACGTGGGTGCGCGCGACGGGCTGGTGGATGGCTGGGCCACGATGGATGGCATCGGGCTGGTCGGCCGCATCTCGGGCGTGGCGGACAATACCGCGCGGGTGCTCCTGCTCACCGACGCCTCCAGCCGCATTCCGGCAACCATCCAGCCTTCCGGCCAGCGCGCCATGGTGGCAGGTGACAATTCCGCGGCACCCCCCATCGATTTTCTGGAAAGTCCCGATCTGGTCCGCCCCGGTGACCGGGTCATCAGCTCAGGTGATGGCGGGGTCTTTCCCGCAGGATTGCTGATCGGACAGGTGGCCGCCGATCCCGGTGGACGGCTGCGCGTGCGCCTCGCGGCGGATTACGAGCGGCTCGAATTCCTGCGCGTGCTGCGCCACTACGGCACCGAGAAAGTGTCGGATACCGCGCGCGTGATCACCGAGGATAACATTGCTGCCGAGGCCGTCACACCGGAGGTGTCGCAATGAACGATCTCTCCGCCACCCGCCTCTGGCTCATGCGCGGGGCCTTCCTGCTGCTGACAATGGTGATCCTCTTCTTCCATCTCCTCCCGCTTGACACCCGCCCCAGGACCTGGGCCGGGCCAGACCTGTTGCTCTGCTTTGCCTGCGCCTGGTCCCTGCGCCGACCTGAATATGTTCCCGCCGTCTCGCTTGCCGCGGCCTTCTTGCTGGCCGATCTCCTGTTGCAGCGGCCGCCGGGGTTGCTCGCCCTTCTGGCCCTTATCGGCTGCGAGAACCTCAAGGCGCGCGGGCGCAGCCTGCGCGACGGCAGCTTTGCCGCCGAATGGTTCACCGTCGCCGTTGTAATCGCCTTTATTCTGCTGGGCTACCGCGTGATCCTTGCGCTGGTGCTGATCGATGTCCCCAACCTCACGCTTGCCGCCTCGCAACTGGGCCTGACCCTGCTGGCCTATCCTCTGGTTGTCGCCATCACCCAGTGGCTCATGGGCGTACGCCGTGCGGCACCGGGTGATCTTGACGCCCTGGGCCAGCGGGTGTGAGGAAGAGGGCATGAGACGCAACCGCGCAGAGAACGATGCAAACCATGCCAAGCTGACCCGCCGGGCCGCCCTGCTGGGCGGTGCGCAGCTGCTCTTCATGGGTGGGCTGGCCGCGCGGATGCGTTACCTTCAGGTCGATCAGGCCGATCAGTTCCGCCTGCTGGCCGAGGAAAACCGCATCAACATCCGTCTCATCCCGCCCGCCCGGGGTGAGATCTTTGACCGCAACGGCGTGCGGCTGGCCGAAAACGTGCCATCCTACCGGATCGTCATGGTGCGGGAGGATGCAGGCGATGTGGAGGCGGTGATGGACCGCCTGGCACAGGTGATCGAGATTGATGCGGAAAGCCGCGAACGGGCCCTCAATGAACTCAACCGATCCGCCCCCTTTCTGCCCGTGACCATCGTCGAGGACGTTGGCTGGGAGGACGTCAGCCGCGTTTCCGTCAACGCCCCGGCGCTGCCCGGTGTCACGCCCGAGGTGGGCCTGACCCGCGTCTACCCGCGCGGATCGGATTTTGCACATGTGGTGGGCCGCGTCGGACGGGTCAGCCAAAAGGATCTTGATGCGCTGGAGGACCCCGACCAGCTTCTGCGCATCCCGCGTTTCCAGATCGGCAAGATCAACGTTGAGGCCCGCGCCGAAAGCGCACTGCGCGGCAGTGCCGGCACCAAGCAGGTGGAGGTAAACGCAACCGGCCGTGTCATGCGGGAACTGGACCGCCGGGAGGGCCAGTCCGGCGCGGACCTGCAGCTGACCGTGGATGCCAAGCTGCAGGGCTACGTTCAGGCAAGGCTGACTGATGAAAGCGCCGCCGTGGTGATCATCGATTGCGAATCCGGTGACCTGGTCTCCATCGCCTCGGCACCCAGCTACGATCCAAACCTCTTTATCGGCGGGATCTCTTCCAAAGACTACAACCCGCTCCTCAACTCAAAGTACCGCCCGCTGGTCAACAAGACCGTGCAGGGCGCCTATCCCCCCGGCTCGACCTTCAAGATGATGGTCGCCATGGCAGCCCTCGAAGAAGGCCTGATCGGACCTGAGGAAACCGCCTATTGCCCCGGCCATTTGGAGGTCGCGGGCCGCAGGTTCCACTGCTGGAAACGCGCCGGTCACGGCTGGGTCGATCTGGAAAACTCTCTCAAGCAGTCCTGTGACGTCTACTACTACGATCTGGCGCTCAAGGTAGGGATCGAGAAGATCTCGGCCATGGCCAACCGCTTTGGTCTGGGCATCAAGCACGAGATTGCGCTTTCCTCCGTCAACTCCGGCCTCACCCCCACGAAGGATTGGAAGCTGCGGGCGCGCGGTGCCGACTGGGTGATCGGTGACACGGTCAACTCCTCCATCGGTCAGGGCTTCATGCTGGCCTCGCCCCTCCAGCTTGCCGTGATGACGGCGCGGCTGGCCACCGGTCGCGAGGTAACGCCGCGCCTGATCAAGACGGTGGACGGGGTCGAGCAGCCGACCGGCGTCGGCGGACCGCTCAACATGAACGAAAACAACCTGCGCAAGATGCGCCGCGCTATGTACGAGGTGGTCAACAACCGCCGCGGCACGGCCTATCGCAGCCGCATCATCGCCGATGAGATGCGCATGGCGGGCAAGACCGGCACCAGCCAGGTCCGCAACATCACAGCTGCTGAACGGGCGCGCGGCGTGACCCGGAACGAGGACCTGCCCTGGGAAAGGCGTGACCACGCGCTTTTCGTCTGCTTCGCACCCTATGACCAGCCGCGCTATGCGGTATCCGTGCTGGTCGAACACGGCGGCGGCGGGTCCAAGGCCGCGGCTCCTATCGCGCGCGACGTGATTCTGCAGGCCATGGCCGGGGGCGAGCCGCCGCTTGAAGCCTATCCCACCGCCGACCGGCCCCGCATCAGCGCGCAGCAGGAACGCCTGCGCGAAATCCAGCCCCAGGCTGCGATCAAGGGCAGGGATCAGGCATGAGTTATCTTGAATATTCTGTCAAATCCGTCCCCTCCGGATTCCGCAAGATCCTGCATCTGAACTGGCCCTTGCTGCTGCTGCTCGCCTCCGTCTGTGGCGTTGGTTTCCTGATGCTTTATTCCGTCGCGGGCGGCTCCTTCAGCCCCTGGGCGGAGCCGCAGATGAAACGCTTTGGCCTCGGGCTCGCGCTCATGCTGGTCGTGGCGATGGTGCCCATCTGGCTTTGGCGGAACCTCTCGGGCGTCGCCTACGGTTTCTCCTTCCTCCTGCTTATCGCGGTGGCCCTGATTGGGGAGGAAAGGAAGGGCGCCCAGCGCTGGATCGACCTGGGCCCGGT
>JABDKA010000015.1 GCA_013002405.1 Sulfitobacter sp.
TTGCTCCTCCGGGGCACGGCGGGGGGACATGGCAGCGTGAGTGCAATGAACGTTGCCGCTTGACCAGACCAGTGGCAGATCCCGCAGCCATGCCAGCATGCCTGCAGGCAGCGCCGCCTCAAGCGCATTGGCGACCCCGACGGCGACTTCTGTGTCCGCCTCCGCCCGGCTCAGGGTCACACCAAAACTGGCCAGCGTTTCGAGGCCGCCATTGCGCAGCCAGATCTCGCCCCGGCCCACAGGATCATCGATGAAATCGAGCATCATGCGTTCGTGATTGCCCATCAAGCAGTGGGCCTTCTCAGGGTAGGCTTGATTCAGTTCGTAAAGCCAGGTCAACACCTGTCGCGACTCAGGCCCCCGGTCGATGTAATCCCCTACGAAAATGACCGTCTCGCTGCCCTCAGCGATCCGATCCATGCGGGTCATCAATGCACGAAGGGCATCGTGACACCCGTGCACGTCTCCCACAGCAACAAAGGGCGCGTCGGGCGCAAGCGTGCTTTGCGCGTCGATCCCAGAAGCGTCGGTCCTCCTGCTCCAGTGTCGGAAGTGTGATGCGAGACGCTTGATCACGTCGTATTCTTTCTTTCTTGGCTTCCTGCAGGTGTCACAGATGGCCCGATAATTCAATTCTGCTTTGTCCACAGACTGAGTGCGACAGATAGGTCACATCGCAGGACCTTCCACATCGGACAGGCTCATCTTTGGTTTATAGGCCGTTGTGTCGGCCTTGGCCGGGCATTAGTTTTTCCGAAACAGAACGGCGCAAGTGCCGTGATTGTTTACGCCGATTTCGGGCACGGGCAATGTTGACTGGATTGTGAGTTCCTTTGATGCGCGAAATCCGGGGCGGGCAAATCTATAGAACACCCTTGCTCTTTGCGGTCGGACTGGGCCTTGGCCTGACACCGGCGCAATCTCAAACGCCTGCGGGATACTCCTATTCTACCTACGGCACACCCGGTCTGATTGATATGCCAACGGCGCAAAGCGCTGAAGATGCCGAACTGAGCGCCACGGTCAGCCATTTTGCCGGAACCACCCGCACGACGCTCAGTTTTCAGTTCACCCCGCGTCTGTCGGGGAGCTTTCGGTACAGCAAAATCGAGAATTTCACGAGAGCCGGAGCGCTCTTCGACCGCTCTTTTGACCTGCGCTACAGGTTCCTGGATGAGACCCGCTACAGACCCGCTGTGGCCGTGGGACTGCAGGACTTTATCGGCACAGGGATCTATTCGGGCGAGTACATTGTTGCGACCAAGACACTCACGCCGCGTTTGACCGTGACAGGCGGCCTCGGCTGGGGTCGGCTGGGAAGTTACAACGGATTCACCAACCCCCTGGGCGTGCTGGATGATCGTTTTGAGACCCGTCCCGGAGGTTTCACGGGGACGGGTGGACAGATTGAGAGCGCCAAGTGGTTCAGAGGCGACGCAGCGCTCTTCGGTGGTGTTGCCTGGCAGGCAACCGATAAGCTGACCCTCAAAGCCGAGTATTCTTCCGATGCTTACGATATTGAGACATCAAGGGGCCTGTTCGAACGCGAGTCCGCCCTGAACTTCGGTCTCGATTACAAGCTCAGAGAGGGTCTGCACATGCAGGCCTACTACCTCTACGGCTCCGAACTGGGCGTCGCCTTCAACCTGATTACCAACCCCCGCAAGCCCGCGATCAATGGCGGGTCCGGGGCTGCGCCGCTGCCAGTCAAACGGCGTGCACCGGGATCGGCCCGCGATCTGGGGTGGACAGAAGAGACCAGGCGCAGCGGAAACCTGCGTGGGCAGGTGGGAGACCTCCTGGCCGCTGACGGTATGGCGCTGGAGGCCATGAACCTCTCCGCCCGGAGTGTGACCATCCACATCCGAAACGACCGTTACCTCGCACGACCCGAGGCCATCGGCCGTACGGCCCGCATTCTGACCCGTACCCTGCCCGCCTCCGTGGAGACCTTCGTCATCGTGCCTGTGGAAAATGGCATCCCTCTCTCCGCCACCACGTTGAAGCGCCGCGATATGGAGGACCTCGAATTCGCACCCGACGGTCCCTGGCTCAGCTACGCGCGCGCCGGGATCACAGATGCGGCCGACAGCCTGGACGGAAGCACCTATTCAAGCGGCCTCTACCCCGATTTCACCTGGTCAGTCGGGCCCTACGTCAGCACCAGTTATTTCGATCCGGATGAGCCGGTGCGGGTTGACGCAGGCCTTCAGCTCAAGGCGCGCTATGACATCGCGCCCGGCTGGATCGTCTCCGGCACGCTGCAGCAGCGTCTGGCGGGCAACAAAGGGGACGCCACACGCGAATCCGACTCCGTTCTGCCGCGGGTCCGGTCCGAAGGGTTCATCTATGACCGGGAGGGGGAGACCGCTCTCAAGGATCTCACGATCGCGCACTATTTCCGACCGGGCGAGGACCTCTACGGGCGTGTCACCGCCGGCTATCTGGAAAGCATGTTCGGCGGCGTGTCGGCCGAACTGCTCTGGAAACCCGTCGGCAGCCGTCTCGCGCTTGGGGGTGAGTTGAACTATGTCAAGCAGCGCGACTTTGACCAGGCTTTTGGTTTCCGGGACTATTCCTTGGCAACGGGACATCTGTCGGCTTATTACGATATGGGGAACGGCTATTACGGGCAGATCGATGCAGGCAGGTATCTGGCAGGGGACTGGGGTGCGACCCTGACATTGGACCGGACCTTCGCCAACGGCTGGCGGATCGGGGCCTACGCCACCTTCACGGACGTCTCCTTCGATGACTTCGGTGAGGGCTCGTTCGATAAGGGTCTGCGCTTTACCGTTCCTCTGAACCATCTTCTTGGCCGTCCTTCCGGCCAGACCTACAAGACCGTGATCCAGCCGCTTTCCAGGGACGGTGGCGCCCGTCTGAATGTCGAAGGTCGCCTGTATGACATCGTGCGCAGCTACCACGACCCTGAGCTGAAAGACAGCTGGGGGAGGTTCTGGAGATGAACCCTCGTTTCTTCGCTTCCCTGTCCCTTTGCGCCCTCCTTGCTGGCTGCGGCTCCAACACCGATCAGGAAGGACTGCTGGCACCGATCCAGGCCAGCCTGAGCGGCCTCATCGGCGGCGGCCCACCAGTCACCGATGCTGCCACTATCCGTGCGGCCCTCACGCCCGAGGTCCGGGCTCAGTTCGGCAACCGCCCGCTCAAGATCGCGGTGCTGGAAAAAAGCAAACAGGCGTCGCTGCTGATCGAGTCTGAAAGGAACCGGGATGTCGTAACCTTCATCACACCTGACGGGGCGACAGTTTCGCTGCGATCCGGTGTGATTGTCGCCACCCGTGGGCTTGGCTTTGACCTGATGTCTGCCGATGTCAGTGACGTGACCCGTGCCCTGCGAAATGGCGGCGGTGACGCTACGCGCATCCACAGATATCTCGACGGTGAAGATCAGGTCGTCATCCTCAGCCTTGTCTGTGATATTGTCGGCGGCGCCACCCTGACTGAAACCTGCTACGGTGACGGCATCAAGATCACCAACACCTACCGTGGCCGCGGCACCGGCACCTACGCCGCATCCCGCCAGTGGATCGGACCCGAGCGGGGATACCTGCGATTGGAGCCTGCCGAATGAAGCCGATTGACGCCCGTTCCATCTCCATTTTTCCGGTCCGATCCAGGCTTGTCGGCGGACCCCAACTATTGCAAAAGCGGCTAACGCCTACTGGGAGAGCATGATGTTCAGAAATATCCTTCTTGCAGCGATTGTAGCGTCGGTGTCCGGCTGTGGTGCCGCCTACATCTCCCCCAAGGTTTCGGACGCGGACGGCAAGGTCCGGATCGTGGATCTGAACGCCCAGACCGTGCTGGCGGCCAACCGGTCCACCTACGCGCCCAAGCAGATCCCGGCGGTTTTCTTCCAGAATGCGGGCGGTCCTTCCGTCGGCCGGGGTGCGGGCACGCTGCCCAGCCCCACGCTGGATCCCCAGTCCCGTCCCGATGCCCTGCAACTCAGGGTGCCCCCTGCCCCGCCACGCACGGCCTACGAAATTGGTGTGGGTGATGTCCTGCTGTTGGCGACCCGTGGCAGCGGCAGTACCGTCGAAGAACTGAGTGGCCTGCTCGCTGCCCAGAACCGGCGTCAGGGCTATACCGTTCAGGACGACGGCGCGATTGCCATTCCGGATGTCGGACGTGTCGGCGTGGCGGGTCTGACGCTGGAAGAGGCGGAAGCGGCCCTTTTCCAGGAACTGCTTGAAAACCAGATCGACCCCTCCTTCAGCCTTGAGATCGCTGAGTTCAATTCCCGGCGCGTCTCCATCGGCGGTGCCGTCGGCCGTCCCACTGTGACTCCCATCACCCTTACCGAACTCACCTTGGATGAGGCCATTGCCGCTGCGGGCGGGATCCAGACGCCGGATCTCGACTTCGCGTCAATCCGCATCTACCGTGACGGCTCGCTCTACCAGATCCCGCTAAGCGAATACCTTAGTCGGGGAGATTTGCAAAAGACCCGTCTGGTCGCGGGCGATAGCGTCTTTGTCGATACCGAATATCAGCTTGACCGGGCACAGGCCTATTTCGCGGAGCAGATCACACTCGCACAGTTCCGCCAGCAATCGCGGGTGCAGGCGCTAAATGAGCTTCAGTCCGAGGTAAACCTGCGCCGTGCAGCCCTGAACGAAACCCGCTCGAATTATCAGGCCCGTCTGGATCTGGATGCGGTTGGCCGCGATCACGTCTATCTCAGCGGAGAGGTAAACAAACCCGGCCGCTTCACCCTGCCCTTCGGACGTCAGGCAACCTTGGCCGATGCGCTTTATTCCGAAGGAGGTTTTGAAACCAGAACCGGCAACCCCGGACAGATCTACGTGTTGCGCGGCTCTCCCGATCCACGCGACTTCGGCGCCGTCACCGCCTGGCACCTTGACGCACGTAACGCGGCCAAGCTGACGCTGGCGACCCGCATGGAGCTGCGTCCGAACGACATCATCTTTATCGCCGAACAGCCTGTCACGCGCTGGAACCGCGTTGTGACCCAGATCACACCGTCGCTGATCAACACCATTTCGGCGGCGACCAATAACTGATATGCCTTCGCACTACTCGAGGTCTCTCCACTTGCTCATACGCCATCTGCCAAATCGGTGGATGGTCTTTTCCTTTGTAGGCCTCCGCCCCTTCCGAAGTAGACGCAGTGCAGCTTTTGCAGTCCGTTCAGGTGGTCCGGGTGCTGCCGATCGATCACGATGAAGTCAGGACCGCATCGGCACCAGGCCGGCATCTCGCAGGTCCATGGGCCTCTGGCAATCCTGATCAGAGCAGTTCCTTGACAGCAATCACCACAAGGCCAAGCGCACTGAGGGAAAGCAGCAACCACAGGACATATTTTCGGTACGTTGAAGGCCGCGTTGAGGAGAAGTGTCTGGACCCGAGCCAGACACCAACGGCAAGCAGCGGAAGGGAGATCAGCGCGCGCATAACTGTAGCGCTGTCGTAGTAACCCATCCCCAGCAAAACGACGAAGGCCCATATGTCGGCAGCGAACAGGTAGGCGATCATCGTAGCGCGTATCCGCGGGGCCCTTTCATCCGACAAACTGAAGAACAGCGCCAGAACCAGACCACTGAGTGCTGCCGCACCGTTTATGATGCCGATCACGGACCCTGCCAGGGCATAGGATCCAGTTGAAAAGCTGACCAGAGACCTGCGGTAGAAGACCAGAAACAGGCTAGACAGGAAAATGAAAACCATTGCCAGGACGCGCAGGGTCAGATCATGGAAAAATCCAAGCAGATAGACCCCAATCGGAGTACAGACGAAACCGGTAGCCAGCAGGATTCCAAGTTCGCGCCATTTGACATGCCGGACAATGCCGCGTGCCTGCCCGGACGAAGCCACCAGTTCCAGCAGGATGGAGAGCGGGACGATTTCGGTGACGGGCAGCGATACGGCAAGGCCGGTCAGGAATACAGCGGTAAAGCCAAACCCGGAGAAACCGCGAATATAGGAGGCCGCGAGAAGAACGATTGCATACCAGACCACGTGCAGAAGAAGCAGGTCGAGCAGATTTTCCATTAATGGCCCGCGACTTCCGGTCTTCAAAAGGTGATGGAACAGGCGCAGGTTGCGCCCAGTTAGGTGACACCAGCTATAGCATAGCTTCTTTCATCTGTATCGGCGGGCGGGACGAAAACTGCGGTACCCCGGAGACCACGTTCGACCTGCTAGTGCTGTCCAATTGCGCGTCACTTGCTCCTTCAGCAATCACATCACCCAACTTGCAAATAGTTATAGAACCAGTAGAGGTTCTGCCGCGAGGTGACACATGAAGCTGACAGCCTATTCGAACTATGCACTCAGGTCCCTGCAACTGGCCGCGCTCAAGTCCCCTGATCTGATCCGCGTGGACGACGTTGTGCAGGTCCACGGGCTGGCGCGTGCGCACATCGTGAAGATCGTGCACGAACTGGGGCGCGCGGGTTATCTGGAAACACAGCGCGGGCGCGGGGGCGGGTTCCGACTAGCCAAACCGGCGAAGGATGTCATCATTGGCGACGTCGTAAGGTTGACCGAAGGTCCGCTTGATCTGGTGGAATGCTTCAACCCCGCGTCCAATACCTGCCCGCTTATCGGCATCTGCAAATTATCCCACGCCCTGCAAAAGGCGACGCGTGCCTTCATGGCGGTTCTGGATGATCTGACCCTTGCCGATATTGCCGCGAACAGGGGAGAACTTCTGGCGCGGATCGCGCCTCTGGAGGAGGGCATCGTCGCACCGATGCGCAAGGCCCGATGAAGATCCCCGACTGGACCGAGCGGTTTGAGGGCACGCGGGCGCTGCCACGAAAAGTACGTGACCGGTTGATCCAAGTTGCCCGTATCGTTCAGTTGAAGAAAGGGGAGCAAGTCTTCGGACCGACAAACATCCCCGACAGCCTCTTCTTTCTTTACGATGGCCGGATACGCGTGTCGCAGACATCGGACAACGGGCGCGAGATCGTGCTGTACCGCGTCGATGCGGGAGAAAGCTGTGTGCTGACTACGGCCTGCATGCTGGCCGAGGAAGCCTATAACGCCGAAGGCATCGCAGAGACCGATATCACTGCCGTCGTGTTGCCGAAACCGGCCTTTGACCGGCTTGCCGCGGAAGAAGACGCTTTCCGGAATTTCGTATTCGGTGCCTATTCGCGGCGTTTGATTGACCTGCTCCGGGTGGTCGATGATGTCGCCTTTGGCCGGATAGATGTCCGCCTGGCAGAGCGGCTCTTGCACCTTGCAGGGGACCGAAAGGAGATTTCCGCGACCCATCAACAACTGGCCAGCGAACTTGGGACCGCACGTGAGGTCATCTCTCGGGTCCTGCAGGATTTCCAGAAGCGCGAGATGATAGCCCAGTCCCGCGGCCGAATCGCGCTTTTGAACAAGTCCGCCTTGATGAACCTCGCCAACAGCGCCTGACGGCGTCGACAAGATTTTTTCGCCTTGGGTGACAATGTCACTGAAGGGGCCAAATCAAACTTATATGTAGTCTCTAGCTTTAATGACTGGAGGTACTCATGTCGATCAACGTCGGAACACTCGACCGTATTTTGCGCGGGGCTCTTGGATTGGGTCTCTTGTATCTTGCTTTCTTCAGCGGCCTGCCAGCCTTTGAGGGTGCGGTCCTGAAATACGGTGCAGCCCTCATCGGCGTGGTGATGCTGGCCGTTGCCGCCACCCGCGTCTGCCCGGTTTATTCGGTCCTTGGCCTGAAGACCTGCAGGACCTGACCCATGGAAACGGATTTCACACCTCTTGCCTCTTTCGGAGGCGGTCTGGCCATCGGGCTGAGCGCGGTCCTGCTGATGCTGGGATTGGGACGTATCATGGGCGCGACCGGCATCATGTCGGGTCTTGTCTTTGCCGAGAACAAGGATGAGGCCCTCTGGCGCGGCGCGATGGTGATCGGCATGGTTCTGGCCCCCGGTCTGATCTATGCGGTCACGGGCACCATGCCCGCGGTCGATGTCCCGGTCAGTCCGGCCATGGTCGCCATTGGCGGTGTAGTCGTCGGGCTGGGCGCCAGTCTCGGGTCGGGCTGTACGTCCGGTCATGGGGTCTGTGGACTGTCGCGCCTGTCGATCAGATCGCTCATCGCAGTGCCGATCTTCATGGCAACCGCCGCGCTCACCGTTTTCATCATTCGCCACGTTTTCGGAGGTTAAGCCATGAGACTTGTTTTTGCCCTCTTCACCGGACTGATCTTCGGTATTGGCATCGCCTTTTCGGGCATGATGAACCCCGCGAAGGTGCTGAACTTCTTTGACCTCGCGGGCACCTGGGACCCAAGCCTTGCCTTCGTGATGGGTGGTGCACTGATCATCACCTTCATCGGATACAGGCTTGTCTGGCGCAGGGACGCACCGCTTTTTGGTGGTCGCTTCCAGGTGCCGACCTCAACGGACATCGACGGAAAACTCATTGGCGGCTCGGCCCTCTTCGGTGTCGGCTGGGGTATCGCCGGTTTCTGTCCCGGTGCCGCCCTGCCCGCCCTGGGAACCGGTCGCTGGGAGGTGGTCTTGTTTATCGCCGCCGTTGTCGTTGGCTTCTTCCTGCGCCGCCTCTTGACCCCAATCAACCGCTCGGGCGCCACAGCCTGATAGGTCCAGCACATAACTGGAGGAACAAAAAATGACCGCATATCCCGTGAACATGGATGTCAAACCAGATGTCCAGGCCTTCTTCGACGAGGCCACGAACACCATCAGCTATATTGTGAAGGATCCCGAATCGAACGCCTGCGCGATTGTCGATAGCGTGATGGATATCGACTACGCCGCGGGCCGCATCACTTACGACCACGCAGATGAATTGATCCGCCAGGTTGAGACCCGGGGCCTCACCCTAGAATGGATCATCGAAACCCATGTCCACGCCGACCACCTGAGTGCGGCCCCTTACATCCAGCAGAAGCTGGGCGGCAAGATCGGCATCGGGTCCAAGATCCTGGTCGTTCAGGACACCTTCGGAAAGGTGTTCAATGAGGGGACCGAATTCCAGCGTGACGGCAGCCAGTTCGATGCGCTGTTTGAAGATGGTGACACCTATCAGGTGGGCAACATGCAGGCTGTTGCCATTTACACCCCCGGCCACACCCCTGCCTGCATGGTCCATGTGATGGGCGACGCTGCTTTCGTTGGCGATACGCTATTCATGCCGGATGGCGGGTCGGCCCGCGCGGACTTTCCCGGCGGCGACGCAGGGACCCTCTACGACAGCATTCAGAAGGTTCTGACTCTCCCGGACGAGATGCGCCTCTTCATGTGCCACGACTACGGTCCAAATGGCCGCGATATCGCTTGGGAAACCACCGTGGGAGATGAAAAAGCGCACAATATC
>JABDKA010000032.1 GCA_013002405.1 Sulfitobacter sp.
CCCCGCGCAAGGCCCGTAACGCCCTGCAGCCAAGGCCAGCCGAAGCCCGCCGACGATGCGCAATGGCTGCATCTACGTGACCTGGTTAATCACAAGCACCATCAAGAGCGGATGGAGAGCCCCACCAGCGCCGATCAGAACGATCAGCCAGTTCGTGAACACCGTTGCCGAACCGATGGATGTCATCTGATAAGGTAGGTCGGGCCAAGTGTACGACACAAATCCACCCTGGGTGAAGACCGCCTTGATGCGGTCCTCGGCATCCACCACCGGCAGTCGGTGAAAGCGTTCATTTGACATCAAGCGCAGCCTGTCGACAAGGTCATCCGTTTCGCGTGCCAGACGCGTATCTGGGGTCCTGATGTCCCCCGGTCTCATTGTATTGGAGTCCAGGCCCTTGCCAACCAGTTTGTTCAAAAGGTCCCGTTTGGCTAGGAAAACGATGACCTTTTGCGCATCGTCTACGATGATAGCGGAAACGCAATCCCGCTCGGACTTCTCGGAGACGGCCTCGAAGACAGTCTTGTCGACCGGTGCGCTCAGGGGTTCCATCTTGTCCCTGTATGCAGGACGGTCCATGAGCCGGTTTCCGGCCCGAAGAGCCGCCGATGTTGGTGACACTGGTAAAGCCCATGTCGATAGGGGTCTGGCCCGCCAGCGCCGCCTGCTCGCCCGCACCTCAGATCAGATAGGTCTCCGCGTCCTTGCGAAAGATCGGGTTATGGAGATCCTTCATCTCTGGATCGGCCCGAAATTTGATCATGCCCGGGGGGCACGCGGTGTGCGCCGTTGATCGTCCCGCTCTCCTTGATCGCCACCGTGTCGCCCAGGTCAATAAAGATGCTTTCGCCCCCGCGCCATGTTTCGATATCGCCTCCTTTGCACCCATCTTGGGCAAGAAGG
This sequence comes from Sulfitobacter sp., assembly GCA_013002405.1. Classification (GTDB taxonomy): domain Bacteria; phylum Pseudomonadota; class Alphaproteobacteria; order Rhodobacterales; family Rhodobacteraceae; genus Sulfitobacter. Next base: position 904 of record JABDKA010000032.1, read on the forward strand.
CGTTTGCGGCTTCCATCTTGTCTTTGGCGGTTGTCATAGCTTTCTTCCGGTTATTCCACTGATACAGAGCACCTCTTGTATCTCTGACCTGTCGTGAGAATGGCGCGACGGTCTACCTTGCCCAGGGCCGATCAAAGCGCCTCGCCCTTCTTGCGCAGCGACTCCAGCAATTCGCGGTAGATCCGGTTGCTGTCGCCCCCGCCAAAAACCGCGCCGCCCCCGGTGTAGGCCGTGCCATAGGTCCGCGCGACCGTGATGGTCTGCACCAGACCAGACAGGAACTGATCCTTTTCCAATGGCGACAGCGGATGGATGAAGACCCCCCAAAGGCGCCCGTGCGCCACCGCATAGCGCGCATCGAGCGCGGAATCGAAGTTGGCCTGCATCATGCGCATCAGATCCGCCTCGGTCAGACCCTGGGCACTGGCAATGGGCACCATCGCGCGCATCCGGTCGGCCCTCGGGTCTGCGATAACGATGATCGGTATATCCGCCAGAGAGAACTCCAGCGCTGCCCCCCGCGCCACCGCCTCCGGGTCAAGCGCGGTCACGATGGCCGCCAGCCGCTCAAAGGTCATGGGCGGCTCCGCTTGCGCTGGTTCGGTCTCTTCCGCAAAGGCTGCAGATGCCCAAATCACCGTCACCAGGGCGATCAAAAATGTCCTCATCCCCTTGTCTCCTATCCTTCTCCCAACCAAATCCTAGCCTCCGCGCGTGAGACTGGCCAGAAACGTTCAGGTGATGGTGGGGCAACTGGCCTATATCTTGCTGGAGATATCCATGCTGATGCGGTCCTTGACCGGGCTCCGCCTGATGGTGATCGCCTCCGCCCTCGTGGCTACCGTCTAAGCGGTTTTCTGGCTGCGCGTCCCGGGCAGCTGGTTCTCAGAAACCACGCTGGTCATCGCGGACACCTTCCAGATCTTCCGCCAGTGGCCCGCCGATCGTCGCGTGCGCTTTTTTCTCCGTGGATGAACGCATCCTGGCCAAACGCCTGTCCGACCTGTTCGGACACGAAGCGCCACATTTGTTTAACATTCATCTCCAGATTGACGGTACCGAAGGTACCTTGCTGACCACCCAAGGGGCTAAGCGCGCAAACCCTTTTCCAACTGCTTGCCGGAGAAGTCCATATCTGTTCAGAACGCCATCCTGTATTCAAGTATTTGATTTTTTTGGAAAAAATGAATTGCCGTCGCCGCCACCTTGGAACTGGACATTGCACGGGATCTGAGGACCAAAATCATACGCGCGAAACTGCAGGCCCGGGCCTGATCAGTTGTCAATCTTTTCCTGAACCAAACGCACGGCTGCCGCGACCGCATCGGCAATCGCCATGTCAGATGTGTCAATCTGCACCGCCTCATCGGCAGGCTTCAGCGGCGCATCGGCCCGACCCATGTCCCGCGCATCGCGGGCCTGAACGTCCGCCAGCACTTCCTCGAAGGTGACCTTCAGGCCCTTGCCCGCAAGCTCCTCAAACCGTCTGCGCGCCCGCACCACGGCATCGGCGGTCACAAAAAGCTTTACCTGCGCGCCCGGACAGATCACCGTTCCGATGTCTCTCCCATCCAGAACCGCCCCGCCCGCCCTGGCGGCAAAGCTGCGCTGAAAATTGACAAGGGCGGCGCGCACTTCGGGCAGAGCCGCGACCCGGCTTGCCGCCTGGGCAACCTCGGGCGTGCGCAAATCGTCGCTTTCCAGATCATCGGCACGCAGCCCGCGCGCCGCCTCTTCCGGACTTTCCCCCAGAAGGGTCTTGGCTCCCACAGCGCGGTAAAGCAACCCAGTATCCAGGTGGGCAAAGCCGAAATGTCTGGCAAGCGCCTTGGAAATAGTGCCCTTGCCAGAGGCCGCCGGGCCGTCGATGGCGACGGTAAAGCCTGTCGTGACGCTCATCCCCGTCCCCTTCCCACGTGTGCTAAAAAGTGAGCCCCAGCGAGCAGCAATGCACTGGCCCCAAGAAGTACCCATTTCAGGACGGTGGCCCGGCTCGCCGTCTGGACAAGGACATCGCTCACTCCCGCGCCCGCGCGCAACATCTCAGACACCAGGGCATTTTCGCGCAGATCGAAAAAAAGGTAAGCCAGGACCGCGATCATCGGGAAGACGCCCGGCACGGGCCCGGCGCGGCGCGCCAGAAGCAGGATCGACAGTGTCAGCAAGATCGGAAAGCAGGTGTCGAGAACCCGGAACAGACCGAGGTACAGGGCCACCGCATCTGGTCCCAGTGCCGCCAGGTACGCCCGCGCCGCATCAGCATCGTATCCCCTTAACCGGCTGTCGAAGACCAGGGCACCGCCCGGCTCCAGCCAGCCCTTGGACAGAACCGCCAAGGCAAGAAACAGCGCCATCGAGAGGCCCGCCGAAATCCGCAAGAGGGTCACGCCTCCTCCCTTTGCAGATCTGACCCAAGGCCCGCCATGAGCGGCTCGAAAATCGGGAAGGAGGTGGCAATCGGGCCGCCATCGTCGACCCGCACGGGTGCTTTGGCGGCCATTCCGAGGATGAGAAAGGACATGGCAATGCGGTGATCGAGCTGGCTGGCACAGAGCGCACCACCCGGCACCTCACCGGGCCCGCACCCCGTCACGGTCCACCAGTCGGGACCGTCGCTCACCTCCACGCCATTGGCCCGCAAGCCGGTGGCCATGGCTTCAATCCGGTCGCTTTCCTTCACGCGCAATTCCTTGACACCGCGCATGACCGTCTCACCTTTTGCATTGGCCGCGACAACCGACAGGACGGGATATTCGTCAATCATGGAGGCGGCCCGCTCGGGCGGCACTTCAATGCCCTTCATCTGCGGAGAATAGCGCGCGCGCAAATCGGCCACTGGCTCACCGCCTTCCTCGCGCAAGTTCTCGAAAGTCAGGTCGGCCCCCATCTCCTGCAAGCTGGTAAAAAGTCCCGCGCGCGTGGGGTTCAGCCCGATCCCCGGCACAAGAACATCCGACCCGGGCACGATCAGGGCCGCGCAAACGGGGAAGGCCGCGGAACTTGGATCGCGGGGCACCTCGATGTGCTGCGGACGCAACTCGGGCTGGCCCGTCAGGGTGATGGTCCGGCCCGCTTCTGTCTCCTCGACCGATACCTCCGCCCCGAACCCGCGCAGCATCCGCTCGGTGTGATCCCTTGTCGCCTCCGCTTCGATGACGACGGTCTGACCGGGCGCATTCAGACCCGCCAACAGAACCGCCGATTTCACCTGCGCCGAGGGGACCGGCACCTCGTAGCGGACGGGCACGGGGTCTTTCGCCCCCACTAGTGTCATGGGCAAACGCCCCCCCGCGCGCCCCACAGCCTGGCAGCCAAACAGGGTCAGCGGATCGGTCACGCGCGCCATGGGACGGCCATTCAGGCTCGCATCCCCGAAAAAGGTCGCCGTGATGGGGGAGGTCGCCATGGCTCCCATGATCAGGCGAACGCCCGTGCCGGAGTTACCGCAATCGATCACACTCTCCGGCTCCGCAAAGCCGCCCACGCCAACCCCGTGGACTGACCAGCTGCCGCCACCGTGATCGGTGACCTCGGCCCCGAAGGCGCGCATGGCCTTGGCCGTGTCCAGCACATCCTGGCCTTCAAGAAGTCCGGTGATCGTGGTTTCCCCCACCGCCAGCGCCCCGAGGATCAGAGAGCGGTGCGAAATTGACTTATCCCCCGGCACCTCCGCCACACCGGAAAGCGCGCCGCAGGGGCTGGAGATCATCGGAATGGGGTTACCGTGACTTGACATGAAGGCTCCTCTACCTGCGCTTTCACCGCTTCTAGACCAGCCTCAGAGCGGGGTCCATGGCAGCCGTTAAAGGCCCGCTTCTCTTTTTCACCCAAAAATACTCTCGGTGGGTTGGGGGCCAGACAGCCCCCCAATCAGCGAAAGTAGATCACGTGCGGGCACTGCCCGCGTCTGTGGATCACAGCTTTCGGAAGGTCAGGTAATGGGGCACCCGCCCTTCGCGCAGGGCCTTTTGC
>JABDKA010000043.1 GCA_013002405.1 Sulfitobacter sp.
CGTGCATTCCAGAATCACCGACCCGATGTCCGCGTGCGCGCTGATCAGTCGGCGGGCTGCGATGACCATCTCACGCCGGGCGTCGCGCACTTCAAGTTCGGTCTCATTCCCCAGAATTGTGCGGGCAAAGCTGGTGCCCTCCATCCCTTCGACGGGTGTATCTTCCCCCAGTCCAGCAGTATTCAAATGGGCGGGGGTCAGAGACTCCTTCGAGATCGTCAGCACGCCGATCCGCTGCCCGGGTGGCAGAGCGGCGGCGATCTGCGGGCCTTGTTCCAGTGCTGAGGCCGCGACCGGAACGCCCAACGCTGCAGACAGACGCGGCCGCACCAGCGCAAGGAAACCGCAGGTGGTGGCAATACCTGTGCAGCCTTGGGAAACCAGCGCGCGGCCAGCCTCGATAAAGGCCTCCACAAAGGGTTCGGGGTCGGCGCGCACAATCGCCTCGGGCGTTGCCCTTTCGACCACGCGGTAGCGGACGGGAAAATCCCAGGTCGCCGGATTACCCACGTCGCCCGGGATGCGCGGAAACCGGGTGTCGAGCATCAGGATGCCAAGGCGAGGCAGTTCGGTGGCGGTCATTGTCAGGTCTCCCCACCACAAGCTGTGCATCGAACCCCGGCTTTGGGCAAGATCCGGCGCGGACGATGACAATTTGCAAACATTTTGTTGATGTTTTGATTTTTTGTGCAAACATGGCGGCAGGAGAATCGCCCCCATGCCCGCAACTCGCCCGCCGGAGTATAACAGTTGACCCGCCACGTTGCGGTCATCGGCGCCGGGATTGTTGGCGTCTCAACGGGCATCTGGCTCCGCCGGGCCGGACTTGAGGTAACCCTGATCGACCGGGGCGCACCCGGGACGGGCACCTCCCACGGAAACGCCGGGATCCTCGCCGCCTGCGCGATGGTTCCGGTCACCGGACCGGGGCTGATGAAGAAGGCGCCGGGGATGTTGATGAACCCAGACTTCCCCCTGTTCATGCGCTGGTCCTACCTGCCGCGCCTGCTGCCCTGGCTGCGCAAATACATGGCCCAGGCCAACGACGCGGACACGCGCCGGATTGCCCACGGCCTGACAGATATCGTCGCAGACGCGGTCGAACAGCACAAAAGCCTGTGCGATGATCTGGGCCTGGGCGACTGGGTGACGGAAAGCGACTATTGCTTTGCCTACCGAAGCCGCGCGGATTTCGACGCCGAAAGCTATGTCTGGGAATTGCGCCGCGAAGCGGGGTTCGTGCCGGAGGTCATCACCGGTCAGGCGGTGCGGGACTATGAGCCTGCGCTGGGGGATGAGATCAGCGCCGTCGCAATCATGCAGAACCACGGCTACATCCGCAGCCCCGGCGGCTATGTTCAGGCACTGGCGAAAGCCTTTGAGGGAATGGGCGGCAAGGTGATCGAAGCTGAGGTAAAGGATGTCGACGTCTCGGGCGGCGCGGTCAGCGGCGTGCTGACCGTCCATGGCCGAATTGACTGCGATGATCTGGTCCTGGCGACCGGCGTCTGGTCCAAGCCGCTGATGGCCAAGCTGGGCCTGAAGGTCCCGCTGGAAAGTGAACGCGGCTACCACATCGTCTTCGAGGGGGCCACGGGCGGTCCCTCCCGCCCCTTTATGCTGGCCAGCGGAAAGTTCGTCGCTACCCCGATGGAACAGGGCCTGCGCTGCGCCGGAATCGTGGAATTCGGCGGGCTGGAAGCGGGACCGTCAAAGGCCCCCTTTGCCCTCCTGCGCCGCCAGGTCAAACGCGCCTTTCCACAGCTTGAAGCGCGGGACGAGATTGAATGGATGGGCCACCGCCCCGCCCCAAGCGACAGCCTCCCACTGATCGGTGAGGTGGGCGACAAACGCATTTTCACTGCCTTCGGGCATCACCATATCGGGTTGACAGCGGGGCCGAAGACGGGCCGCCTTGTCGCCGGATTGATTGCGGGGCAGCCGGTCAACACCGACCTAACCCCGTATCACCCGCAACGCTTCAGTTGACGAAGCATGCAACAATAAACTGGGAGAAGATCAAAATGACATTGACCAAGAAACTGATGAGCGGCGTGGCTGCTGCCTCCGTTGTCGTCACCGGTGCCCTGCCCGCCATGGCGGCAGAAAAGTGGGACATGCCGATGGCCTATTCGGCCTCCAACTTCCATTCCGAAAACGGCGTTGAGTTTGCCGAGTGCGTGACCAAGGGCACCGAGGGCGATATTGAAATCACGGTCCACCCCGGTGGTGCGCTTTTCGCCGGTGCCGACATCAAACGCGCGATCCAGACCGGGCAGGTTCAGATCGGTGAACGCCTCATGTCCGGCCACCAGAACGAAAACGCCGTCTTCGGCTTTGACTCCGTGCCCTTCCTCGCACCCTCTTTCGAGGCGAGCGCCAAGCTTTTCGAGGCCGCCAAGCCCAAGATGGAAGAACTGCTGGAAGAGCAGAACCTGGTGATGCTCTACGCCGTGCCGTGGCCGCCCCAGGGGCTCTACTTCAACAAGGAGGTGAACTCGGTCGAGGATATGGCCGGGCTCAAGTTCCGCTCCTACAACAACGCCACCTCGCGTCTGGCGGAACTGACCGGCATGCTGCCAGTCACCATCGAGGCCGCCGAGATTTCGCAGGCCTTCGCCACGGGCGTGGCGGAATCGATGATCTCCTCCGGTGCAACGGGCTATGACCGAAAGGTCTGGGAAAGCCTAAGCCACTTCTACGAGGTCGATGCCTGGCTGCCCTACAACTATGTCATGGTGAACAAGGATGTCTGGGACGGTCTGTCCGAAACCAACCAGGGCATCCTGAGCGTCTGTGCCGGTGAGGCGGCGGAGCGCGGGCTCGAGGCCTCAAAGGCCTACACACAGTTCACCATGGACGGCCTGCGCGAAGGCGGCATGACCGTTCAGCCTGCCGGTGACGAACTGATGAGTGGCCTGCGTGAAGTTGGCGCCACCATGACCACCGAATGGCTTGAAGCAGCAGGCGAAGATGGCAAGGCCATCGTCGATGCCTTCAAGGCAATGGAATAAGCAAGCCAACCGGGCGGCCCGCCTCCGGGCCGCCCCATACATGACCCGGGGGAACCAACGGCATGTCTGCCATCCGCAAGTTACTCGACTCTCTCTACCTGCTGGCAGGCATCCTTGCCGCACTCTGCCTGATCGCGATCCTGTCGCTGATCGTGGTCCAGATGGTTGCCCGCTGGACCGGAGAGGTCTTTCCCGGCGCGCCGAACTACGCAGGCTACGCCATGGCCGCCGCCTCGTTTCTGGCCTTCGCCAATGCGCTGGGACGGGGGGCGCACATTCGCGTGTCGATCCTGCTGAACGCCGTCCCCTTGGGCCTCAAGCGCCTGCTTGAGATCTGGTGCTTTGCCGTGGCCGCCGCCATCGCCTGGTACTTTACCTACTACGCCTACTGGTTCGTCTACTGGTCCTGGAAGTTCAATGAGATCAGCCAGGGGCAGGACGCCATCCACCTCTGGATACCCCAATCCGTGATGGTGGCGGGCGGCGCGCTGCTGGCGCTGGCCCTGACGGACAACCTGCTGCACGTCCTTTTGAAGGGCGAACACCGGATCAGCCGCGACATCGTCGATCAGACCCACGGGGAATAGGACCATGACAGAACTCTACGCCATCATCCTTTTCCTCTTTGTCCTCTTCTTCCTGCTGGGCACCGGCGTCTGGGTGGGCCTCGCCCTCATGGGTGTTGCCTGGGTCGGGATGGAACTTTTCACGACGCGGCCCGTGGGCGACACAATGATCACAACGATCTGGGCCTCTTCCTCAAGCTGGACCCTGACGGCCCTGCCGCTCTTCATCTGGATGGGAGAGATCCTTTACCGAACACGATTGTCCGAAGATATGTTCAAGGGCCTCTCGCCCTGGCTTGCCCGCCTGCCGGGTGGCCTTGTCCATACCAACATCGTCTCCTGCACAGTCTTTGCCGCGGTATCCGGCTCCTCCGCCGCCACGCTGACAACGGTGGGCAAGATGGCCATCCCCGAACTGCGCGCGCGTCATTACCCAGAGAAGATGGTCATCGGCACACTCGCCGGGGCCGCCACGCTGGGCCTGATGATCCCGCCATCGCTGGCGCTGATCGTCTATGGCGTGACCGTCAACGAAAGCATCACCAAGCTCTTCTTCGCGGGGGTCTTTCCGGGTCTTGTCCTGGCGGCCATGTTCATGACCTACGTGGCCATTGTCAGCCTGACCTCCAAGGACTGGAACCCGAGCGTCGAAAGGGGCATGAGCTTCACCGAAAAGCTCTCAAACTCAAGATTCCTGCTCCCGGTCTTCGCCCTCATCGCCGTGGTCATCGGGTCAATGTACGCGGGCCTCGCCACGGCAACCGAAGCGGCTGCCATCGGCGTAATCGGCGCGCTGGTGCTGGCAATGTTTCAAGGGTCGCTCACCTGGGGGACCTTCCGGGAAAGCCTCATGGGGGCAACCCGCACCTCCGCCATGATCGCCCTGATCCTCGCAGGCGCGGCCTTCCTCAAGCTCTCCATGGGATTCACCGGCCTGCCCCGGTCGCTGGCCGACGGGATCGCCGCGATGGAGCTTTCGCGATTCCAGCTGCTCATGGCGCTTCTGGTATTCTACATCGTCCTCGGCATGTTCCTTGATGGCATCTCCGCCATCGTCCTGACCATGGCGGTGGTCGAACCGATGGTGCGCAGCGCCGGCATTGATCTGATCTGGTTTGGCATCTTCGTCGTTGTCGTCATTGAGATGGCCCAGATCACACCGCCCATCGGCTTCAACCTCTTTGTCCTGCAGGGCATGACCGATCACGAGATGGGCTATATCACCAAGGCCGCGCTGCCCATGTTCGGCATCATGGTGCTGATGGTTTTCGTGCTGATCTGGTTTCCCGAAATCGCGACCTGGCTGCCGGACAACATGCGCAGCGGACCGGGTTGAGGATGAACCATGCACCACATTCTATGGGCAGCCTCGCGCCACGCGCGGCTCTGCCTGATCATTGGCCTTATGGCGGGTCTGCTCCTGCCCTCCCTGGCGGCGACGCTGGTGCCATGGCTGCCGCTGATGGTGGCGGGGCTGCTGACGACGACAGCCCTGCGCATCGGTCACCGCGCTGCGATGGGGGCCGTGGGCGATCTGCGCTGGGGTCTGGCGGCTGTCGCCACACTGCAGATGGTCGTGCCATTGATCCTGCTGGGCCTTCTGACGCTTGCCGGACTGCAGAAGACGCCCGCAGCCCTCGCCATCGTCCTGACCGCCTCTGCTCCGGCCATCACCGGTTGCGTGAACCTGGCCCTGATGATGCGCCTGGATGCGGGGCGAATGATGCAGATGCTGGTACTGGGCACGGCGGTCTTTCCGCTGACCATCCTGCCAGTGCTCTACCTGCTGCCCCAACTTGGCCCCGCATCGCAGGTGATCATGTCAGCGCTTCGGCTGCTGTCAGTCATCCTCTTTGCGGCAGCTGTCGGTTTCCTGCTGCGCCGGTGGCTCTTTCCAAAACCGACCGAAGGACAGATCCGCGCCCTGGACGGTCTCTCTGTCCTCGCCTTTTCTTTTGTTGTCGTGGGCCTGATGGCCGCGCTCAACCCTGCGCTTCGGGCGGACCCGATCCTCGTGGTTCGCTGGGCCCTTCTGGCCTTCGCCATCGGCTACCTCATGCAGCTGGGCGCCCTCCTTGCCCTGCGCCGCAGCCCCCTGCGCGACGTGGCCGGACCGCTCGCACTCGCCGCGGGCAACCGCAACATCGCGATCTTCCTGGTTGCCCTACCGCCCGACATCCTGACCCCGCTCATGATTTTTATCGGTTGCTGGCAGCTGCCGATGTACCTCACCCCTATGCTGCTGCCACGGCTATACAGATGGGCACTCGCCAATGACTGACTGGCCCCAAATCCGCACCGTCGGCCTCTCCGGTCTGCTTGTCACCTTCGCTGCAGCCATGTCCGAGCCCGCCAACCGCGCCGCCCTTGCCTTTCGCGCGGCGGTCGAGGAACAGGACTGGCCCGAGGTCGTGGAAACCAGCACCTCGCTTGTCTCCACCTTTCTTGCCGTCGATCTGGCGACCACGCCCGACGAGGCGATGAAAGAGCGTCTTCAAGCGCTCTTGAAAAGCCGCGACTGGACCAAAGAACTGCTCCCGGCGGGCCGCACCCTCTGGCATGTGCCGACGCTCTACGGCACCGACCTCGCCCCGCAACTGGAGGAAGCCGCGGACGTCGCTGGCCTCGACCCGGATGAGGCGATCCGGCAGCTCTCCACCTCCCGCGTGCGGGTCCTCACGATCGGCTTCGCCCCCGGCCAGCCCTACTGCGGTGAACTGCCTGAAGCCTGGAACATTCCCCGCCAGAAGGGCCTCACGCCTTCGGTCCCCGCCTGCGCGCTGGTGGTGGCGATCCGCCAGTTGATCATCTTCACCAACGCCTCCCCCACCGGGTGGCGGCACATCGGCCAGACCGCTTTCCGGACCTTCCGACCGGAGGCGGAACAGCCCTTCCCCCTCTCCCCGGGGGATGAGCTGATCTTCCCCGCGATCGAAAGGGCCGAGCTGGAGAATATCATCGCCAGGGACAGCACGGGCCAGGGCGGCGCGGAAACCGAGGTGCTGAAATGAGCCCGCAACTCACCATTCTCCAGGCGGGCCCGGCCCTGAGCCTTCAGGACTTCGGTCGCCCCGGCTACCGGGCTGAAGGGCTGACACAAGGCGGTGCGGCTGACCCCACGGCCCTCTACGAAGGGGCCGCCCTCCTTGGTCAGGCCCCTAACCTTGCCGCCATCGAAATGGCCGGTTCCGGCGGCACCTTCCGCGCCGACAGTGACCTGCGCATCGCCCTGACAGGGGCAGAAATGGCCGCCAAGATCGAAGGGGAAGCGATTGTCTGGAACGCCAGCCATACCCTGCCCGCCGGGGCGACCCTGACCATCGGCGGGGCGCGAAACGGCAGCTATGGCTACCTGCACGTGGGCGGCGGTTTTGACACGGCCCCGGTCATGGGCTCCCGCGCCGCCCACCTCGCGGGTGGCATCGGCACCCTGCTGCAAAGCGGGGAAAGCCTGCCGATCGGCCCCGACAAGGGCCACGACACGGGCATGAAGATCACCCCCATTGACCGTTTCGGCGGCGGTCGCATCCGCATCGTCGCCTCCATGCAAACCGCTTCCTTCGACGCCGCAACATTGGACCGCTTTACCGCCTGCGCCTTCCACCGCGATGCCCGCGCCAACCGCATGGGCGTGCGCCTTGGGTTCGAGGGGGAAGGATACAGCACTGATGCGGCCCTCTCCATTGTCTCCGAAGTAGTGGTACCGGGGGACATCCAGATCTCCGGTGACGGCGCACCCTATGTCCTGATGTATGAATGCCAGACCACCGGCGGCTATCCCCGCATCGGTTCCGTCCTGCCCTGTGACCTGCCCCGCGTGGCCCAGGCCCAGACCGGCACGGACCTGCATTTTGAGTTCGTCGGCATGGAAGAGGCAGCGACCCTGCAGGCCCGGCACCTCAATGAACTCAAGACCCTGAAATCCCGCGTCAGCCCGCTGGTCCGCGACCCCGCACGTATCCGAGACCTGCTCAGCTACCAATTGATCAGCGGGGCCATCTCCGCCACTTCCAATCCGTTCGAAGAAGGACACCCCACATGACAACCGTCGATCTGAATGCCGACATGGGCGAAAGCTTTGCCGCCTGGACCATGGGCGACGATGCCGCCCTACTCAACATCGTTACCTCCGCCAACATCGCCTGCGGCGGTCACGCGGGCGACCCGGACGTTTTGGCCGCCACCCTTCGATTGGCCCACAAAAATGGCGTCGGCATTGGCGCGCACCCGGGCTTCATGGATATCGCGGGCTTTGGGCGCAACCGCATGTCCGTACCCCGCGCCACGCTGCAGAACCAGGTCCGCTATCAGGTCGCCGCCCACGTCGGCATGGCCCGCGCTGTGGGGGCCGAGGTGCGGCATCTGAAGCTGCACGGGGCCATGGCCAACATGGCCTCGGAAGACGAGCAGATGGCCCGCGATCTTTACGAGGCCGCACTCTCTGTCGCGCCCGATCTCATCGTCATGGTCCTTGCCGCCACCGCCCAGCAGCGGGCGGTCGAAAGTCTCGGCTGCGCCTGGGCCGGAGAGATCTTCGCCGACCGCGCTTACAACGATGATGCGACCCTCGTGGACCGGTCGCTCCCCGGTGCGGTGATCCACGACGCGGCGCTTGCGGGCAAGCGCATGGTCGAAATGGTCCAGGCCGGTGCCATCATCACCGAAAGCGGCAAGCACATTCCGACGCGCATCGACACCATCTGCCTGCACGGCGACACCCCCGAAGCGGTGGAGATTGCCGCCGCCGTCCGAAGGGAATTGGAAGCCGCTGAAATCACCCTCAATGTTTTCGAAGGGCACCGCAGCTAAGGTCCCGTTCCTCCTTCATCTTCCCGGATGAACCTCTGGCGGGTCGCCGAAGGGGCGCCTTTGGTGCAAGCACAATCGGCGTCAGGCCGGGCGCCGGTCATCGGAAACCAAGTGACCCGCTAAAGCCCATTGAAGAACTGCGCCACCCGGTCCATCGCCTCAGTCAGGACTTCCACCTCTGCACACCCGAAACAGACCCGCAGATGCCCCTCGCCTGCGGCACCGTAGAAACTGCCCGCCTCCACCACGACCCCCGTCTCTGCCAATAGCCGGTCTGCACAGTCCTGCGCTGACAGCCCCGTGGCGGAGATATCCGGAAAGGCATAGATCGTCCCTTCCGGCAGTGCACAGCGCACCCCGGGCATCTGGTTCAACCGCCCAACCACAAGATCCCGCCGGGTCCTGTCGCGCGAAACCATACCTTCCAGTACGGAAGGATCCCCCTGCAGCGCCGCCAATGCCCCGTGCTGTACAAAGGTGTTCACATGCGTCACCTCGTTCGTGTGGATCTTCATGCAAGGCCCGATCAGCTCCGCATCCGCTGCGATATAGCCCAACCGCCAGCCATCCATCGCGTAGGCCTTCGTAAAGGCGAACATCGTGATCGTCCGCTCCCGCATCCCCGGCAGGGAAGCGATGGAGATGTGCTCTGCCCCATCGTAGGTGATTTCCTCATAGACCTCGTCCGAGAATACCAACAGGTCATGCGCACGGGCGATTTCCGCCAGGACCTCAAGTTCTTCGCGGGTAAAGACCCGGCCCGTCGGATTGCAGGGGTTGATCAGCGCGATGGCCTTGGTGGCAGGGGTGATCACCGGTTCAATCAGGTCCCTGTTGATGGTGAAGTTGTTCGCGGCATCCAGCGGCGCAATGGTCACGCTGGCCCCCGCCAGTTCCGCCTTGCCGATGTGCTGCGGGTAATAGGGGGCCAGCAGCAGGCATTCGTCGCCCACCCCAAGGAACGCCATGAAGGCCGCGAAGGAGGCCTGGGTCAGGCCGTTTGTTACGATCACCTCATCGGCTGAAAGATCCAGGCCATTCTGCCGCTGCAGCTTCTGCGCAATCGCCGCGCGCAGGTGGGGCAGCCCCTGCAGATCCGAATAGTGGACCGCGCCCGCACGTAAGGCGGTGATAGTGGCCTCCTTGATGTGCTGCGGCGTATCCTCCACCGGCATCCCAAGCTCCAGATGGATCAGATCCCCATCCATCCCCACCGCCTTGGCAAACATGCCGAAATTCTTGGGCGAGGTGTCGGTGATACGGGCAGCGGGGCGGATGGGCATGAAGCTTCCTTGCGTCGAAAATTACGTGCGTTTACATGTAAATTCTGGATAACGTGGCGCCTTTGGAAAGACCACAGCGAATGGGAGTGGGTTATGAGCAAAGTTGCAGTGGTGACCGGAGCTGCGGGCGGCATGGGCCGGGCGATCGTGGACCGACTGATAGCGGACGGGTGTCACGTAGTGGGGCTGGACCTTGACGCGGAAGGCCTGGAAGAGATGACGCGCGAGGGGTTCGAGGGGATTGCCACCGATCTTACCGATCTGGCTTCCATCACCGCCGCCTTCGACCGGATCAAGGCAGCGCATGGCGGCGTCGATGTCCTGGTGAATAACGCGGGCACCTGCTTCATGTCCGAATTCCCCGACATTCCGGAGGCGGAGTTCGAAAAGCAGATGGCGCTCAACTTCTCGGGCGCCTTCCACTGCTGCCAGGCGGCGATCAAGCTAATGACGGGCCGCGAGGGCGTGCGCAAGATCGTGAACATCTCCTCGAACGGGGCCTACAACTTCGACGCTTTCGACCCACCCCACTACCGTGCCTCGAAAGCGGCACTCGACACCCTGACCAAGGACCTCGCCCGCCGCTACGCCCGCGCCAAGATCGCGGTGAATTCCATTGCGCCAGCCATGACCGAAACGCCACTTTTCGGTGTGGTGAGCGAGGAGGTGCTGGAAAAGGCCATTGCGCAGATGCCGCATGGCCGCGCCATGCAGCCTTCGGAGATTGCAGCTTGGGTTGGATTTCTGGTCTCATCCGCCGGGGACGTGTCCAGCGGGAACGTGATCATCCTGAATCAGGGTCGTGACGTGCGCTAAGGGTCTGAGGGCCACGTTCCGGACGTCTGCAAAAGTCCGGTTCATTTCCTTGCAGGGAAATAGTCACTCAAACCATTCAGGCGCCTTCTTCAAGGCCGGCCACTGCTCCGGCGAATGACCGAAGATCACCAGCGCCTCTCGCGCTGACGCCAGCTTCATCAACCGGTCGCCGTGGTGAATTGCCAGTTCTTCATCCCAAGACCCCGCGAACTTCTCATCAATCTCCGAAGCCCGGCTGATCGCGTCCGAAGTCAGCAGAACCCAGCCCGTTTCCGGCAGACGCACCATGAACGCCAACTGCCCCGGCGCGTGGCCCGGACAGTGCAGCACTTCGAATCCCTCACCAATCTCGCAATCCTCGTCCACCAGCACATAATCACGATCCGGCCATTCCATCACCTGCTTGCCAGACCAGTACAGCGGCCTTGGCAAGGCGCGTTCGGCGGCTGAGATAAGGATCGGGGCCTGCGGATAGCCGCCCATGTCGCCCAGGTGGTCAATGTGTGTATGGCTCTGGATCATCAGTGTGACATCGGACTTCTTCAGCCCCAGCTTGGCCAGCTGCGGCCCCGGCATATTCTCCGCCGTAACCGACAGCACCCGACCGAAGGACTCCAGCTCATCCTCCGCCGTCGCCGCATCTGCATTCACCGCGTATTTCTCGGGAAAGCCGGTGTCGATCAGCACCACCTCATGCGCATCCGTCTCCACTACGAAGCCGCAGATGCCGATCGTGCGCGGGCCTGCGTGGACCTCGAATAGGCCGTAGTCGAGCACGGCCAGCCGCTTCGGTTTTCCCTTGAGCCTGACTTGACTTTCCAACCTGCACCCCCTCCGCTGGCAGCGACTAAGCGACGGGGCGGGAATGAAAGTCAAGATACACACACTCTTCCAATATCTGCTTGAAACGACCGATGCCGCGCCCGAGGCCATCGTCGGTTTCTCCCTCTCCGGCTCTCCGAAACTGGGTGATTATCTCCCCGACCTGGATCCAGACCAGTCGCTTGACTGGAATAACCGGGATTTTCGCGGCCTGCCCGAATTGCGCGCGCACGTTCTTGCGCAGGCGGGGCTGACAGGGACCTGTGCGCTTGAGGATGTATTGATCACGGCCGGGGCGGCGGAGGCGAATTACCTTGCAATCATGCAGCTTCTTCAACCGGGTGATGAGATCATCATCGAAACCCCCGGCTGGCCACAGGCGGAGGTTCTGGCCAAGGCCATCGGGGCGCGGATCGTCAAGGTCACGCGGCGCGAAGAGGAGCGCTGGCGCCTGCCTCTCGACCAGCTGGCCGAGGCGGTGACGGACAAGACCAAGATGATCTTCCTCACGAACCCCAACAATCCCACCGGCGATCTGCTGAGTGCGGATGAAGTTCAGGAGCTGGTGCGCATCGCGGACCGTGTCGGTGCATGGCTGCTGGTGGATGAGGTCTACGCCGGCCTTGAATGGGACGGTCCCCGCGCCCCTGCCGTCGCGGGCCTATACCAACGCGGCATTACCACCGGTTCAGTCAGCAAGGCGCTGGGGCTTCAGGGGCTCCGCACCGGCTGGCTCATCTGCCCCGATCCCGGCCTCGTGATGGATGCGGTGATCCTGCGCGAGAACTCCTCGGAAATCATGAACATCATGGGTGAGGTTATTGCCGAAGTCGCGCTCCGCCCGGACCGCTTCGGCACCGCCATCAAAAAGGCACGGCGCGACGGGGCCGCGAACCTTGCGAAGATGGACGCGTGGGTCAGTGCACAGGAGGGCCTTAGCTGGGTGGCCCCCCGCGCGGGCCTTATCGGGCTGGGCCGCTTGCCGGAAGGGATCGACAGCGACGCTTTCGCGCGGCACCTTCTGGCAGAGCCCTACCGAACGTTCCTTCTGCCCGGCAGCGCCTATGGTCAACCGAACCACATCCGCCTTGGCGTCGGCGGCGGGGCCGGGGTGAACCTGATGGAGGGCCTCAACCGACTGTCGCAGGCGCTCAAGGATTGGCCCGGTTAGGAGCAGAATATGAAGATCATCGACGGACACCACCACCTCTGGGCACCGCAATCGCCCGATCTCGATGTGGGTTACGTCTGGCTGAAGGAGATTGGCGTGCGCCGTCCCTTCGGGGACCCGACGCCGATCCAGCGGGACTATCTGCTGGAAGAACTCCGGGGCGAGCAGGCGGCGCATCCCCTTGTTGGCTCCGTCCACCTGCAATGTGACCCGCGTATCCCTGACCCCGTGGCCGAAACTGCCTTCGTCCAGCGGATTAGCGATGCTGCAGAATTCCCGATCATGCTCGTGGGCTACGCAAACCTCGCTCAGGATGACTGCGCGCAAATATTGGATCGTCATGCGGCCCACCCGAATTTTCGCGGGATCCGGCAGATCCTTTCCCATCTGCCGGATCACCCCGAAATAAGCTTTGTCACCGAAAACCTGCTGGAGGACCTCGCCTGGCGCGCCAACTTCGCGCAACTGGGCGAAAGGGGTTTGAGTTTTGATTTGATGCTCTATCCAGAACAGATGACCACTGCCGCCGATTTCCTGGCGCAGCACCCCGATATTCCGGTGGTCCTTGAACACCTCGGCTCGCCCTGGGATCTCTCACGTGACGGGATGGCGCGGTGGCGCGACGGGATGGAGTGTCTTGCCGCCCTCCCCCACGTCAGCGCCAAGCTGTCGGGTTATGCCATGTATTTCGGCAGTGCGCTGGGCGATCAGGCGCGCGTGGTCACGCAAGGGATCTTGGAGATTTTCGGGCCAGAGCGGGTCATCTTCGGCAGCAACTTTCCGGTAGACCTGCTGCACCTAACCTACGCTGATATGCTGGATTTCCTGATGGCCGAGGTGCCCGCAGAGCATCACCAGGCGATCTTTCATGACAATGCGCGGGAATTCTACCGGTTCTGAGCCCTGCTGCCTCTTTTTCGGTCGTGAGCCTGGAACGGGTAAGAATTTTATCACCCGGAAAAATTTTACCTTTTGATAAAATAAAATTTCGTGCCATGGTGGACCCCAGACCAGAGCGAGGACACCGCCATGACCAACCCATTGACCCCGGGCATCGCGCCCGGTCGCCTGAGCGCCGAGGCACTGGCCGAGAATTTTGCGGACCTGCACGCGCCGCTTGAACCACACGAGGCCGCCGTCGCCGCCGACCGCTGCTATTTCTGCCACGACGCGCCCTGTGTCACGGCCTGCCCGACGGACATAGACATCCCGCTTTTCATCCGCCAGATCAGCACCGGGACGCCTGAGGCTGCCGCCAGGACAATCTTTGACATGAACATCCTCGGCGGCATGTGCGCCCGAGTCTGCCCGACGGAAGACCTCTGTGAGCAGGCCTGCGTCCGGGAAACGGCGGAAGGCAAGCCGGTCGAGATCGGGCGCCTGCAGCGCTACGCCACGGATACGGTCATGGCCAAGGGCGACCACCCATTTACCCGCGCCAAGGCGACGGGCAAGCGCGTTGCCGTCGTGGGCGCGGGGCCAGCTGGCCTCGCTTGCGCGCACCGTCTGGCGATGCTGGGCCACGATGTGACCATCTATGACGCCATGCCAAAAGCAGGCGGTCTCAACGAATATGGCATCGCCGCCTACAAATCGACGGAGGATTTCGCCGCCCGCGAGGTCGATTGGCTTTGCCAGATCGGCGGTATCGCCATCGAAAACGGCAAGGCGCTGGGCCGCGACCTTGAACTGGACGCCCTCTGCAATGAATTTGACGCTGTCTTCCTTGCCGTGGGCCTTGGCGGTGTGAACGCACTGGGTGTCGCAGGCGATGACGTCGGCGGGGTCGAAGATGCCGTCGCCTTCATCAAGGAACTGCGTCAGTCGCCCGATCTGGCCGCCCTGCCCGTGGGCCGCAACGTTGTCGTCATCGGCGGCGGCATGACGGCAGTGGATGCCGCTGTGCAGTCCAAGCTGCTGGGGGCCGAACAGGTCACCATCGCCTACCGCCGCGATCGCAAGGCGATGAGCGCGAGCCGCTACGAACAGGACCTTGCCGCTTCTCATGGTGTGAAGCTGATGTTCAACGTGATGCCGAAGGCCGTGCAAGGCAATGGCAGCGCGGCGGAGATCGAGTTGGAGTATACAACGACCGAAGACGGAAAACTCAAAGGCACAGGTGAAACCGTACGCTTGCCCGCCGATCAGGTCTTCCGCGCCATCGGCCAGACTTTGAACACCGATGCTGGGCTTGAGATCAAGGACCGCAAGATCGCTGTGACCGGGCCGGGCCGCACCAGCCGCGATATGGTCTGGGCAGGCGGAGACTGCGCTACGGGCGGCGATGATCTGACCGTCACGGCGGTGGCCGAAGGGCGCGATGCCGCCATGGACATCCATGCCAGGCTGACGGGCGGCTGATGCCCGAGCTGCCCGAAGCCGAGGCAGCGCGCAAGCGCATTGCAGACGGGGCGCTTCATCGCACCATCGAAGGCTTCAGCCTGGGCGAAGTGACCTACATGGACCTGCCTGGCGAGAACGACCGCGAAAGGCTGATCGGCACGCAGTTCACCCGGACCCACCGGCATGGCAAGTACATCTTCGTAGGTTCCACGCATGGCCCCTGGCTCCACATTCACCTTGGTATGGCGGGCTCCATCCGGGTTCTGGACGCGGGCGACGACCTGCCGAAATTCATCCGATTCACGGTGGAATTCGAGGGCGGCAATCGCCTCCACTTCCGCGATCCGCGCAAGTTCGGACACATCCAGGTCGTGGATGACCTGGACACCTTCATCGAAGACAAAGGCCTGGGCCCCGACGCCCTCACCATCGGCGACAATGCCTTTGCAACGAACGTCGGAGGCACCCGCGGCGCTGTGAAATCCGCGCTTCTGAGCCAGAAAAAGCTCGCCGGTGTCGGCAACCTGTGGGCCGATGAAGCGCTTTATCGGGCCGGGATCGACCCCGAAACGCGTGCGGTCGATTTGAAGGCGGACCGCCTGCGCCACCTGCACAGGTCCGTGCGCGAGATCCTGCAGGCAGTCGTCGACACCGACGCCATCTATGCCAAGCTGCCCGATGACTGGCTGATCCACCACCGGGAAGAGGGCGATGCCTGCACCCGCTGCGAAGGGACCATCCGGAAAAAGACCGTGGGCGGGCGCACCTCCTACTATTGTCCCGACCACCAGGAGGCCGCCTGATGCTAGACTGCCTCCCACCCCCGATTCCCCGCGCCACACAGCGCGCCCCGCTTTCCGCAAAGGAGACCTGCAATGGCTGATCTGACAACGGACTTCCTGGGCATCAAAAGCCCCAATCCATTCTGGCTGGCCTCAGCCCCGCCCACGGACAAGGAATACAATGTGCGCCGCGCCTTTGAGGCCGGTTGGGGCGGTGTCGTCTGGAAAACCCTCGGCTCCGAAGGGCCGCCGGTGGTCAACGTCAACGGCCCGCGCTACGGCGTGATCCATGGGCCGGACCGCCGCGTGCTGGGCCTGAACAACATTGAGCTGATCACAGACCGTGATCTGCAGACCAACCTGGATGAGATCACGCGCGTCAAAAAGGACTACCCTGACCGGGCGATGATCGTCTCCATCATGGTGCCCTGCGAGGAAGAGGCCTGGAAGGATATCCTGCCACGCGTCGAGGCGACGGGTGCCGATGGGATCGAACTGAACTTCGGCTGTCCACACGGGATGAGCGAGCGGGGCATGGGCGCTGCGGTAGGCCAGGTGCCCGAGTACATCGAAATGGTGACGAAGTGGTGCAAGCAGTACTACTCCAAGCCCGTGATCGTGAAGCTCACCCCCAACATCACCGACATCCGCAAACCAGCCGAGGCGGCCAAGCGCGGCGGGGCCGACGCGGTTTCACTGATCAACACGATCAACTCCATCGTCTCGGTCGATCTTGACTCCATGTCTCCGCACCCTTCGATCGACGGCAAGGGCACACACGGCGGCTACTGCGGCCCGGCGGTCAAGCCCATTGCGCTGTCGATGGTCTCGGAGATTGCCCGCGCCCCCGCAACCGCCGGCCTACCCATCAGCGGGATTGGCGGCGTGACCACCTGGCGCGACGCGGCCGAGTACATCACCATGGGCTGCGGCAACGTGCAGGTCTGCACGGCGGCCATGACCTATGGCTTCAAGGTGGTGCAGGAGATGATCTCGGGCCTGTCCCAGTGGATGGATGAAAAAGGCCACACCTCCATCAACGATTTCATGGGGGCTGCGGTGCCCAACACAACCGACTGGCAGTACCTGAACCTCAACTATGTGACCAAAGCGCAGATCAGCCAGGACGACTGCATCAAGTGTGGGCGCTGCTATGCGGCCTGCGAGGATACCTCGCACCAGGCGATTGCCATGTCTGAGGACCGGACCTTCTCGGTGATCGACGAGGAATGCGTGGCCTGTAACCTCTGCGTTGAGGTCTGCCCGGTGGAGAACTGCATCACCATGGTCCGCCAGGAACCCGGCACCGTCGATCCGCGCACGGGCAAGAAAGTCGAAGAGAAGTACGCCAACTGGACTACTCATCCGAACAACCCCGGCGCTGTCGCAGCCGAATAGGCCCTTACCGTCCCGGCCCTGAGCCGGGACCTCCTGGCCAATCGTAAGCGAGAAATCCCGGATCAGGTCAGTGGCTGCGGTATCGCATCGACCCCCAATAGCCGCCGCATCATATCCTCCAGATAGGCCTCAGCCCCGATGAAAGGGTCCTTATCCCCAAGGATGGCCCGCACCTGCACGTCGAAATCCGCATAATGCTGGGTCACCGACCAGATCGAAAAAACCAGATGGTAGGGGTCCACATCCCGCATCCGGCCTGCCGCGATCCAGCCTTCGATCACTGCCGCGAGCCGGTCGATCACCTCGCGCAATTCACCCCGTAGGGTATCGCCGATCTGAGGCGCCCCTTGAATAACCTCGTTGGCAAACAAACGGCTTTCGGCCGGGAAATCCCGGCTCATCGCAAGCTTGCGTTTGGCATAGCCCAGGATTTCTTCCACCGGATCACCTTCGGGATCGATCGTATAGATCGGCTCCAGCCATTCGGCCAGAAGACGCTCCAGAAGGGCACGATAGATCGCGTCTTTGGAGGCGAAATAGTAAAGCATGTTGGGCTTTGACAGTCCCGCTTGCTTGGCGATCTGGTCAAGGGTCGATCCCCGGAATCCGAACTGGGAAAACACCTTCAACCCCGCCGCAAGGATCGCGGCCTGGTTCTTGCGCTGGATACGGGTCTCTGGCTTGTTCATGGGCCTCTTTCGCGCTGCGGCGTCCGGGCCATCCTGCCCAATCTTGCGGCGTCTGTAACGATAGAAATAGGACGCGTTAAGCAAATTCCTTGACAGGGGATACCCCCCTGCTAGCGTGTCTTTACCAGTTGGTCAAATTCTTGACCCCCTGGCAAGAGATAAAGGGGAGCCCTATGCCAGCCGTCGGAGAAAACCTCAGGATCAACAGCGAACGCCTCTGGGACAGCCTGATGGAGATGGCCAAGATCGGCCCCGGCGTTGCAGGCGGCAACAACCGCCAGACCCTCACGGATGAGGATGGCGAGGGCCGCGCGCTGTTTCAGAAATGGTGCGAGGCGGCGGGCTGCTCCATGGGCCTCGACCAGATGGGCAACATGTTCGCCCGGCGCGAGGGGACCGACCCAAAGGCGCTGCCAGTCTACGTGGGCTCCCACCTTGACACACAACCCACGGGCGGCAAGTACGACGGTGTTCTGGGTGTGCTCAGCGGGCTGGAACTGGTCCGCACACTCAACGATCTGGACATCAAGACCAAGCACCCCATCGTCGTGACGAACTTCACCAACGAAGAGGGCACAAGATACGCCCCTGCGATGCTGTCGTCCGGCGTCTTCGCGGGTATCCACACCCAGGACTGGGCCTACGAGCGGGAGGATGCGGAGGGCAAGAAATTCGGTGATGAGCTCAAGCGGATCGGCTGGCGCGGCGAGGAGGAAGTGGGCGCGCGCAAGATGCACGCGTTCTTCGAGCTGCACATCGAACAAGGTCCGATCCTGGAGGCCGAAGGCAAGGAGATCGGTGTCGTCACCCACGGGCAGGGCCTGTCCTGGACGCAGGTGACCGTGACCGGCAAGGACAGCCATACCGGGTCGACGCCCATGCCCATGCGCAAGGACGCAGGCCTCGCCATGGCGCGGATCCTTGAGAAGGTGAATGAGATCGCCCTGAGCCATGCGCCCCATGCGGTGGGGGCGGCGGGCCACATCGACGTCTATCCCAACTCCCGCAACGTGATCCCCGGCAAGGTGGTCTTCACCGTCGACTTCCGCTCACCCGAGTTGAGCGTGATCGAGGATATGGAGGCGCGCCTGCGGACCGAGGGGCAGCGGATCATCGAAGAGATGGAGATGGAGATCGCATTCGAGAAGGTCGGCGGGTTCGATCCCGTGGCCTTCGACGAGGGCTGCGTCTCGGCCGTTCGTGATGCCGCGGAAAAGCTGGGCTACAGCCATATGAACCTGATCTCCGGCGCGGGCCACGACGCCTGCTGGATCAACCGCGTTGCCCCCACGGCGATGATCATGTGTCCCTGCGTGGACGGGCTGTCGCACAATGAGGCGGAAGAGATTTCACCGGAATGGGCGGCGGCAGGGACGGACGTGCTGCTCCATGCGGTGCTTGAGACGGCGGAGATTGTGGGGTGAATGAAGCCTTTTCCGTCCCGGGCCTGACCCGGGAACTCGCGGCCAAGGTGCCAGCGGGTAGAGGCCCCGGATCAGGTCCGGGGCGGGATTCACTTTGCCTTAACCATCTCCCCCCAGCCTCTGTGCATGGCGCACTTCGTCTACATCATGGCCTCACGCCCCGGCGGCGCGCTCTATACGGGCCGCAGCACGAATCTGCGTCAAAGGGTCGAAGCGCACCGGGCGGGCCTTTCGGTGCATACAGCGAAATACAATATCAAGACGCTTGTATGGTTCGAAGAGCAAGCGGACTTCGAACACTCCCTGAAGCGCGAACGCGGCATCAAACGCTGGCGGCGCAGTTGGAAGTTACACCTGGTTTCGCAGGCCAATCCGGAATGGCGGGATGTAACGCATCAAATTCCAAAGTGACACCCGTCCTGGCCTTGAGCCGGGGCCTCTTTCAACTCAATTCAGCGCCTGAAGTGTCGAGGCCCCGGGTCAACCCCGGGGCGCGTCCCGCAACCCATTAGGGAGACCCAAACCATGCCCACCAAAGTCATCAAGAACGGCACCGTCGTCACCCATGACCTGACCTACAAGGCCGACGTCCTGATCGAGAACGGCACCATCACCGAGATCGGGCCGAACCTGAAGGGCGACGAGGAGCTGGACGCCACCGGCTGCTATGTCATGCCCGGCGGGATCGACCCGCACGTGCACCTGGAAATGCCCTTCATGGGTACCTATTCCTCCGACGATTTCGAGAGCGGCACCCGCGCGGGTCTTGCGGGCGGGACCACGATGGTGGTGGACTTCTGCCTGCCCAATCAGGGTGAGGGCCTGCACGACGCGCTCAAGCGGTGGGACAACAAATCGACCCGCGCCAACTGTGACTATTCCTTCCACATGGCCGTCACCTGGTGGGGCGAGCAGGTCTTTGACGATATGAAATCTGTCATTCAGGACCGGGGCATCAACACCTTCAAGCACTTCCTCGCCTACAAGGGCGCGTTGATGGTCAACGACGATGAGCTTTTCTCCTCCTTCAACCGTCTCGCCGAACTGGGCGGCATCGCCCTGGTCCACGCCGAGAACGGCGACGTAGTGGCAGAGCTGAGCGCCAAGCTCCTCGCCGCCGGCAACTCCGGCCCGGAGGCACACGCCTATTCCCGCCCCAGCCAGGTGGAGGGCGAGGCCACCAACCGCGCCATCATGATCGCCGACATGGCGGGCGTGCCGCTTTACGTCGTGCATACCTCCTGCGAGGAGGCGCACGAGGCCATCCGGCGCGCGCGCCAGCAGGGCAAGCGGGTCTGGGGCGAGCCGCTGATCCAGCACCTGACGCTGGACGAAAGCGAATACTTCAACCAGGACTGGGACCACGCCGCCCGCCGCGTCATGTCACCCCCCTTCCGCAACAAGCAGCATCAGGACAGTCTCTGGGCCGGTCTGCAGGCGGGCTCGCTCTCGGTTGTGGCGACGGACCACTGCGCCTTTACCACCGAACAGAAACGCACCGGCGTGGGCGACTTCACCAAGATCCCCAATGGCACCGGCGGACTGGAAGACCGGATGCCGATGCTCTGGACCCATGGCGTCGCGACGGGCCGCCTGACGCCCAACGAATTCGTCGCCGTCACCTCGACCAACATTGCCAAGATCCTCAACTGCTACCCCAAGAAGGGGGCAATCCTGGTGGGCGCTGATGCCGATCTGGTGGTCTGGGATCCCGAGAAGGAAAAGACGATCACCGCCTCCAGCCAGCAATCCTCGATCGACTACAATGTCTTCGAAGGAAAGCACGTCAAGGGCCTGCCCCGCTTCACCCTGACCCGGGGCCAGGTGGCCGTGCACGATGGCGAGATCCGCACCCAGGAAGGCCACGGCAAATTCGTCGCCCGTGAGGGAAATGGCACGGTAAACCGGGCTCTGTCGAGCTGGAAAGAACTGACCGCGCCCCGCCCGGTGGAACGGTCGGGCATTCCGGCGACGGGGGTTTAACCGTGATCCCACGGCGAAACGGAGCCCCTTACCTGCACCGGGGCCTCTACGCTCACCAGAAGGTCCCTGATCACGTCCGGGACCACGGAATACTCAATGACTGACACCGTCATTCGCGCCCAGCACCTCGACCTCACTTTTGAGACCAACGACGGCCCCGTGCATGCCTTGAAGGACGTATCGCTCGACATCCAGAAGGGCGACTTCGTCTCTTTCATCGGCCCTTCGGGCTGTGGCAAGACAACCTTCCTGCGCTGCATCGCCGGGCTGGAACAACCCACCGACGGAAAGATCAGTGTCAACGGCATGACACCGGACGAAGCGCGCCGGGCACGGGCCTACGGCTATGTCTTTCAGGCTGCGGGGCTCTACCCCTGGCGCACCATCGGGCGGAACGTGAAGCTGCCGTTGGAGATCATGGGCTTTTCCAGGGCCGAGCAGAACGAGAGAATGAACCGCGTGCTGGAACTGGTGGACCTGGCCGGGTTCGAGAAAAAATTTCCCTGGCAGCTGTCGGGCGGCATGCAGCAACGCGCGTCCATCGCGCGCGCGCTCGCCTTCGACGCCGATATCCTGCTGATGGACGAACCCTTTGGTGCGCTGGATGAGATCGTACGCGATCACCTGAACGAGCAGCTTCTAAGCCTCTGGGCGCGGACGGAAAAGACCATCGGCTTCGTCACCCATTCGATACCCGAGGCAGTTTATCTTTCGACCAAGATTGTCGTCATGTCCCCCCGTCCGGGCCGGATCAGCGATGTGATCGAAAGCCCCCTGCCCAAGGAGCGCCCGCTCGACATCCGCGACACCCCGGAGTTCATCGAAATTGCCCACCGCGTCCGCGATGGCCTGCGCGCGGGACACGGCAATGAGGTTTGATTCCATCGCACGACCCGTCCCGGGCCCGACCCGGGACCTATTGCCATTTTCAGCGAGCCCCCGGATCACGTCCGGGGCGGGTGTGCTCGCATGAACCGCATCCTGCCCGCCCTTACCGTGGTGGCGATCATCCTCGCCTTCTGGACCCTCGCCGTGATCCCGATGAACGCCCACATCACCGCCGATCAGGCCCAGCGCAGTGGCCTCGAGATAACCCCAGAGGAGCCTGCCGCACGGCAAGATATCTCCGGTCTCGCCCTCGCACTTCGCAACCCCCAGATCATCCCGCTGACCTACACCCAGACCCGCCCTCGCCTGCCCTCCCCGCACCAGGTGGCGGTGGAGCTTTGGGAGACGACGGTCAAAAAGAAAGTCACTTCCAAGCGCAGCCTTGTCTATCACGGCTGGGTCACTCTCTCGGCCACGTTACTGGGTTTTGCCATCGGTACCGGCCTTGGCATCCTGCTGGCCATCGGCATCGTCTACAACCGGACGATGGACAAGTCCGTCATGCCCTGGGCCATCACCAGCCAGACCATCCCGATTCTCGCCCTCGCCCCCATGGTGATCGTCATGCTCGGCTCTATCGGCATCCAGGGTCTGCTGCCCAAGGCCATCATCTCCGCCTATCTCAGCTTCTTCCCGGTGGTCGTCGGCATGGTGAAGGGTCTGCGCAGTCCAGACGCGATGCAGCTTGACCTTCTGCGGACCTATAGCGCCAACAAGAACCAAGGCTTCTGGAAATTGCGCCTGCCCTCCTCCATCCCTTACCTCTTTGCCTCGCTCAAGATCGGCATATCGGCCTCACTTGTCGGTGCCATCGTGGGGGAATTGCCCACGGGCGCCCGGGCTGGCTTTGGCGCGCGAATGTTGGTGGGCGATCAGTACGGGCAACCTCTGGTCACCTGGGCCGCCCTTTTTGCCGCGGCCATCACCGCAGCGGCGCTTGTCGCGATCCTGAGCCTGATTGAACGGCAGACGCTCCGCAGCATGGGGATGAAAACCGCATGACCGCCTGGATTCTCGCCATCGCCATCTGGGCCGCGGGCTGGTACCTCAACCATCGCCTTGCCCACGCAGCCCTGTCGGACAGCCGCGCCTATGCCCTGCTGATCCCGATCATCTTCGGCGTCACGCTGATCCTGATGTGGGAGGTTCTGGTCACCATGCTGGACGTGAGCGCCGTGATCCTGCCGCCCCCCTCCATGATCAGCGCGCGATTTGCAGAAAGCCTGCCGCTCCTCTGGGCGGACTTTGAACAGACGATCGTCAAGGGGGCCATGACCGGCTACGTTATCGGCGCGCTTGCTGCCTTCGCGGTGGCAATCCTGGCAGATCGCTCGCCTTTCCTGACCAAGGGCATCCTGCCGGTGGGGGCCTTCATGGCGGCCCTTCCGATTGTCGGCACGGCCCCCATTTTCGTCAAATGGCTTGGCAGCGACTGGCAGTCCAAAGCCGCCGTCGTGGGCGTCATGGTCTTCTTCCCGATCCTTGTGAACACAGTCGCGGGCCTCAAGGACACCAGCGCCATGCAGCGCGACCTGATGCGCACCTATGGGGCGGGCTACTGGCCGACGCTGCTCAAGCTGCGCCTGCCTGCCGCGATGCCCTTCATTTTCAACGGCCTGAAAATTGCCACGACACTCGCGCTGATCGGCGCTATCGTTGCTGAATTCTTCGGCTCTCCGACGCTCGGCATGGGCTTTCGCATCTCCACATCCGTGGGGCAGCTTGCGCTCGACATGGTTTGGGCCGAAATTATCGTCGCAGCCATCGCGGGCTCCGTTTTCTATGGAGCGATGGCACTGATCGAAAAGCGGGTGACCTTCTGGCACCCGTCACAAAGATAACAACCAACCTGGAGGTACACCAAAATGAAGAAACTGATGATGGCAGCGGCCATGGCCGTTGGACTGGGCGGCGCCCCCGCATTTGCGGACGGCCACGCCAATTCCGTCAAGTTACAGCTGCAGTGGGTCACGCAGGCCCAGTTCGCGGGCTACTACGTGGCGCTTGAAAAGGGCTTTTACGAGGAAGAGGGCCTTGACGTTTCAATCCTGCCCGGCGGCCCCGACATCGCTCCGCCGCAGGTCTTGGCGGGCGGCGGCGCTGACGCGATGCTCAACTGGATGCCCTCGGCCCTGGCCGCACGCGAAAAGGGCCTGCCGGTGGTCAACATTGCCCAGCCCTTCAAATCATCCGGCCTGATGCTGACCTGCTGGAAGGACACAGGCATCACCAGCCCCCAGGACTTCAAGGGCAAGACCATCGGCGTCTGGTTCTTCGGCAACGAATATCCCTTTCTGAGCTGGATGAGCCAGGAAGGCATCTCCACCGACGGGGGTGAGGATGGCGTGACGGTTCTCAAGCAGGGCTTCAACGTCGATCCCTTGATCCAGCGGCAGGCCGACTGCATCTCGACCATGACCTACAATGAATACGGTCAGGTGCTGGATGCGGGCGTCAGCCCTGACGAACTGGTGACCTTCAAGTACGAGAACCAGGGCGTTGCCACGCTGGAAGACGGCATCTACGTGCTCGAAGAGAACCTCGAAGATCCAGTCTTCGTTGACAAGATGGTCCGCTTCGTCCGTGCCTCCATGAAAGGCTGGAAGTACGCCGAGGAGAACCCCGAAGAGGCCGCGAACATCGTTCTTGAGTATGACGAGACCGGTGCCCAGACCGAAGCACACCAGGTCCGCATGATGGGTGAGATCGCCAAGCTGACCGCAGGCTCTGACGGCTCACTGGTCGAGGCGGATTTCCAGCGTACCGTCGATACCCTTCTGGCCGGCGGCTCTGACCCCGTGATCACGAAACAGCCCGAAGGCGCCTGGACATCCATGATCACCGACAAGGCGCTGAACTAAGCCTTTTCGCAGCCCCGGACCTGATCCGGGGTCTCAAATTAATGAAAACCGCCGCAAGAGATTGCGGCGGTTTTTCTTTTGCGACTTTTGCCCCGCAGTCCCGGACATGATGCTTGACCTCCAGCTCAATCGACAGGCTCCGGATCAAGCCGCGGGCTGCATGAGGCATAGCAAAGTGGAATGAACATTATTGCGTCTCAGGTGCTGCCGCAAAAGGCAAATGCCCCGTCTTAATCCAGACCTTCGCCCCCTCAGACCCGGCCCGCGCCACCAGCGGTTCGCCGTCCGGCAGACGCAACCAGGAGTGCAGGCGCAACGCATCCGCCCCCACCTTCAGCGTCCCACCCAGCACGAGTACTTCGGTGCCACCCGCCGCCTCCACTGCCAGCCGCGCCCCCGGATCAAGCTCCAGGAAGGAAACCCTCTCGCGCGAATCCTCGTGCAGAAGCGCTGTCGCGACACCCTCCACCTTCGTCCCAAGCTCCGCAGCCATATCCTTGCGGAACTGCGTCCGGTCACCCATGTCGAACTGCCAGAGCTTCACGAAGATCGTGCACCCCGGCTCAGACCCCGGCGTATGGGCGCTGGTCGGGGGATTGCGCACATATGTGCCCGCCGGATAGTCACCGTGTTCGTCCTGAAAGACCCCTTCCAGCACGATGAACTCCTCACCCCCGGTATGAGTATGTGCGCTAAAATGGCTGCCCGGCGCATAGCGCACGATGGAGGTTGCGCGGGCCACCTCATCGCCAATCCGGTCCAGCATGCGCCGGTCCACGCCAGGCATGGGGGAAGCCACCCAATCAAGGTCAGTTGCATGCACCAGGGCGCGCTCGGAAAAGTCCGCATTCAGCTCCATCTCATTCCCTCACACAAAACTACGCACCGTTTTGATCGCCCCTTCCAGCGCCTTGCCTTCAGGATCCTGCAAAGCGGCCTCCCTCAGGCGGGCCATCCACTCCGCCGCATCCTCGCGCCCCTTCAGCAGTGCTGCGGCACCCATGACAGTGCCGAACTTGGTCAGGCCCCGCGCGTGGGTGTCGGAGTAGCCCTTGATCAGCCGCCGGTTCTTCAACAGCTCCACGGCCAGGGCATAGTCCTGATCCAGCACCGACAGGCTTTCCTTCAACCATCCCTCCAGATGCGCCACCTCCACCTCGTGTCGCCGGGTCCGCAGGCGGTAGCGCTTCAGCCCGCCCAGGAAATGCAGCATCAGGAAAGACCGCAGGGTATGGGTGCGCAGCCGCCGACCCTTGTTGAAGAGCCGGTCCAGCAGCGCCATGCGCTTGGGGTTGGCCTCCCACCGCGCGCCCATCTTCGCGGGCATAAGGCTGGCGATCTCTTCGGCGCGGGGGTGAAAGAACTCCGTCAGCTCAACCAGTTGGTCGTCCTTCGCGCCCATCTCTTCGCGGATGCGATCAAAGCGGGGCCCGCGCGTCTTGAGGTCCGCCACCCGAATGATGTCGTCGTAGGCCATTGCGTTGGCAATGTACTTCGCGGCTGTGGCACTCAGCTCATAATTGCGCGCGGCATCGTCCCGCGCGATGACGCTATCCAACCGGTTTAGGTAGGTCTCGCCATAGGCGCAGTCCTGAAAATCCACGACCTTGCATAGACCGGCAATCACCATTTCCTGCACTGGTTCAGGCAGCGCCTTGGCACGAAAGAGAAGTCCCTTCCATTCCTTCATCTGCGCATCGGGCCCTGACAGCCTGGAGCCCATCAACGGGCTTGCAACCTGCTCCGGCGCGTCCACACCCCGCTCCGCCGCCTCAAAGCCCGCAGCGAAGGCGCGGAGTGAGGCGTCGACGCCCTTGCCGCTCGCCCGGATCGCATCTTCGAAAGCCTCGCGTGGGAAAGGCAGCGCGCCGGACCACGCCAGCGCCCCGAACAGACTGGACGAAATAACAGACCCCTGGTCGACAGCCAGTCGGTCCATATTCGCCAGGATCAGCTTCTGCGCCGCCACTTCCGCCGCCGCACGCACCTCATCAGCGTTGGCGGTGCCGTCACCGGGTGCCGTCTTTTCCGACACGGCCAGCGCCCGGTGGGTAGATCCGATCAGCGTCGTCCGGTCCGGCGTCACGAACCCGCGCATCACCGCGCGGCCCACCTCCATCATCTCAGCCGCGATCAGCACGTCCACATCCCCGCCTGAGGGGGCCAGCGCAAAGACCGGCTGCTGTCCGGTATCGGGCATCATTTCGACGTAATAGATCGTGGCCCCCGTCCGCTGGGCCACCCCGGCGACGGAGGTCGCCTGACAGGCATAACCTTGGGACCGCGCAAGGCTCTCTATCCAGCCAGTCAGAACACCGCCGCCCTGACCGCCAACAGCCATGACGGCGATTTTTGTGATCTCTGCGGCCCGCGCGTCCATGGGTTTTTGCTGCGCCATCATGTTCATGTCGCGGCCCCCATCGGCGGTTGGGGCGTGGCGCGGGCACCCTTTGCCTCGGCGGCCTGGTAGCCCTCCATACGGAACCGTTTGGCGTCTCGCCGGTCCTGCAACCACCCGATGATCCGGTTTCGCAGACCCGCGCGCCATGTCTCAAAGCCACCCGGATTATGCACCACGTCCGCCCGGTAGAATGAGGGGCAGAGAACGGCGGCATCCGCCACCTCCCCGCAGTTCCCACAACCAACGCAGGTCTGGTCGATGTAAGCGATGGGATCGTCCCGCAGGGGATCGTCCAGCTTCTTCAATGACAAAGACGGACACCCCGAGAGCCGGATGCAAGCGTGATCCCCTGTACAAACTTCCGCATCCACGCCAAAGCGCGGCACGTCCACCCGGCGGCCTTCCTTGATGGCCTTGTTGCGCAGGGGCTTCTCCCGCCGCTGTTTGTTCAGCATGCATTCAGAAGAGGCCACGATCACCTTCGGCCCCTTGAAATCCGTCGTCAGCGCCTCGCGCACGGTGTCGCGCACCTTGCCCACGTCATAGGTTCGGTCGATGGTGCGGATCCATTCGACCCCCACGCCTTTCAGCGCCGCCTGTATTGGATTGCCCGTGGCCTTGGTGTCATTCTGCGCACGGCTTGACAGGATATCCTGCCCACCTGTCGCCGCGGAATAGTAGTTGTCGACGATCACCACGACATTGTCTGACTTGTTAAAGACCATGTTGCCGATCGAACTGGAAAGCCCATTGTGCCAGAACCCCCCGTCCCCCAGCATGGAGATCGCGCGCCGCTCACCACCGCCGTCAAAGGCGGCATTGGCTGCGGGTCCCAAGCCATAGCCCATGGTCGCCCCGCCAATCTCAAAGGGCGGCAACGATCCGAATAGGTGGCAGCCGATATCGCCGGTGATCTGGTGCTTGCCCAGTTCCTGCTCCACCAGCTTCATACCCGCAAAAATTGGCCGTTCCGGGCAACCGGTGCAGAAGCCAGGAGGGCGGATGGGCACAGTTTTGGAGAGGTCGGGGATTTGCGGTTCTTCCGCGTTGGGTGCACGCACCTGCCCCGGCAGCATGTCGGGCGCGGCCTCCCTCAGGAAAGCGGTCAATCCATCCAGCATCACCTGTCCGGTGTACTCTCCGGCCATGGGCAGCAGGTCCTTGCCGTACAGCTTCAGCTTGCGGCCCGCCTTGTAAAGGAAGTTGCCAAGCATCTGTTCTATGTGCTCCGGCTGTCCCTCCTCCACGATCAGGACATGGTCCTTGCCCTCACAGAACTGGTCGAACTCTGTCCGTACGATGGGGTATGTTACGTTCAGACAGTAGATCGGCACCTCGCTATTGCCGAAGGCATCCGCCAGCCCCAGTCGCTGCAGGGCGCGTACCACGCCGTTGTACATGCCGCCCTGGCACACGATGCCAAGCGGGGCCTTTTCAGGACCAAACACCTCGTTCAGCCCATTCTCCATGATGAACTTTTCCGCGGCAGGCCATCGGTTCTTGATCTTGTCCTGCTCGTGCACGTAGCTCATTGGCGGCAGGACCACCCGGTTGAAATCGGACTGTGGGTTGGCGATGGCCTCCTTCACCGTCAGAGGTGGCGGGACGTTATCCTTAGTCGCGAAACGGCCCGTTACGTGGCAGGACCGGATGCGCACCATAAGCATCACGGGCGTGTTAGAGGCTTCCGAAAGCTCGAACCCATCCTTCACCGCCTTGGTGATCGAAGGCAGGTTCGGACGCGGGTCCAGCATCCAGAACTGAGATTTCATGGCGAACCCGTGCGAGCGTTCCTGCATGATTGAAGACCCCTCGCCATAGTCCTCTCCAACGATGATCAGTGCACCACCGTTCACCCCCGACGAACACAGATTCGCCAGGGCGTCTGACGCCACGTTCACGCCCACCGGCCCCTTGAAGGTCACCGCCCCACGGATGGGATAATGCACCGAAGCCGCCAGCATCGCCGCCGCCGCCGCCTCTGACGCGTTTGCTTCGAACCGCACGCCCAGCTCACCCATCAGTTCCTCGGCGTCGGCAAGCACGTCCATCAGGTGAGAGATCGGCGCGCCCTGGTAGCCACCCACATAACCCACACCATTTTCCAGAAGCGCCTTGGTGATGGCCAGGATGCCTTCGCCGGTAAAGACGTCGCCGTCCCCCTTGCGCAAATGCTCGACCTCAGCCTTGAAAGACCGTTCCGCCATGTGACCCCCGGTGTGATCTCAAAAATCGTGTTTGCGAACGTTGCGCAGCATGGTGTTGAGCGTGCCGACAAAGGCGCGCTTTTCCTCTTCGCCGATGCCCCTGAACATCGCCTCATAGGCCGAGGCCATGTGCGGCCAGAGCTTCTCGTATGCCTCGCGCCCCGCGTCGGTGATGAAAACCCGCGTGGCGCGGCTGTCGTTGCTGTCCGTCTTGCGGCGGATCAACCCGTTCTGATCCAGCGTCTCCAGGGCACGGCTGAGCGTGGACTGCTGCACCACCGCATAGACCGCCAGTTCACGGATCAATATCCCGTCAATCACCGACAAAACAGCGAGCGAACGCATCTGCGGTGTTGTGAGCCCAAGCTGCGACATCTCAGAGGCAAGCGCCTGATTATATCGCCCCATGATCCGGTTCATCAGGTAGGGCGGAAAGTTCTCCAACCCCATCTCACCCAAACGCGGCCCGTTGCCGTCAAATTTGTCCAGCTTGGTCATGCGCCCAGCGCCTTTGCTACGTTCAGGCCCGATCCCCCGCCCAGGCCGGGGCCGGGGTGGGTCGATGCACCGATGTGAAAGAGGTTCTTGATAGGTGTGCCGTTGTTGATCTGGCTCGCGTAGGGCCGCCAGACAAAGAACTGGTCAAGCGTACAGGCGCCCCCGTATGGATCACCCTTCACCAGGTTCACGTTCATCTGGCTCAGGTCATGGGGTGAATAGGCGCGCCGTCCCAGCTTGATCTTGTCCCAGTTGCGAATGTGCTTTGCCAGAATCGCTTCAATGCGGTCCGCGTAGGCCTCGCGCATCTCGTCGGTCCACTCAGGCACGGTCTCGATCTCCTTCGCCGCATCGCCCTTGATCACACCGGGTGCGTCGGGGATCTGAAGCCAAAGGATCCCCTTACCTTCCGGGCAGCGGGTCGGATCCAGCCGGTGGGGTTGGCCAACGCAGATCGTCGGCACCTCCGGCAGCATGCCGCGCTCCGCCTCGTTGCAGGACTTGGACACTGAATCCACGCCATCGGCCAGGTGTATCAGGGCCACGTCTTCCAGCCCCCCGGCCTCCCAATCGGGCTGCCCATCAAGGGCATAATGCAACTGAAAATTGCCGCGCCCGTGGCGGAATTTCTTGGTAGGCTGTTCCAAGTCTTCGTCGCGCAGCAACTTACCGTAAAGCTGCCCGGGGGCCGTACTGGCAATGATGTTCTTCGCCTGTATCTGCTCCCCCTCCGCCGTCTCGACCCCCACGGCTTTGCCACGCTTGGTCATGATGCGGGTCGCCTCAACCCCGGTGCGGATCTTGCCACTGTTGGCCTCGATCAGGGACCGGAAGGCCTTCGCGGCCTGTCCCGCACCACCCTTGATGACGGGCGCACCAGCCGCTTCCAAAGCAAAGGCAATGACCCGCGCCATCTGGCCGCCGTAGGTCGCCTCGGGCGTCAGGCCCACGTGCAGGACCCAAGGGGCAAAAAGGGCCTGAATGCCCGCACTGTCATAGCGCGTCTCAAGCCACCCACGCGCGGGCTCCATCGCCTCGCCGAACCAGACCTTCATATCGGTCATGCCCTTCTTCCAGGCCTGCTTGCCCAGAAGTTTGACCATGGCCTTAGAGAAAAGCTGCTCTCCCAGAAGCGTGAAAAGGAAATCGGCATCTTTCTCGACGCCCGCCACATCCTGCCGGAACTGATCGCCATCCCCGGCGGCCAGCCCATTGAAAGTGGCAACATTGGCATCGCGGTCGGTCCTTAGCACCACCGCCTCCCCATTGGGACGCAAGGCCGCCGTCGGCGCATCGGTATGGCAGAATTCCAGTCCGTGCTTTGCCAGGTCCTCGCCCAATGCCCCGTGCGCCGGGCCGGTCAGGAAAAGAACAAAGGTCGCCGCCATGACATCATGGTGATAGCCCGGCAGCGTCACCTCATCGGTGTACATGCAGCCACCAATCCGGTCCTCCTTCTCGATCACCAGGACGGAATCGCCCTTGCGCGACAGCATGGCCGCCGCAACAAGGGCGTTGATGCCCGACCCGATGATGAGATGATCGAAGGACGCCATGGCCCTAGCCCTTGGGAACGAGCGCGAGTGCGCGAATGGGCGATCCGGTGCCATTCTTGATCTTCAGGGGTGCCGCGATCAGGACCGCGCCCTTGGCGGGCAGCTTGTCCAGATTGGCAAGGCTCGCCAAACCAAAGCAGTTGTCGCGGTGCAGCAGGTTGTGCGCCGGATAAGGCGGCTCCATCCCTCCGGCCTGGCCCGCATCGGTCCCGATGCACTGGGTGCCCCATCCGACGATCTTCTTTGACAACAGGTATTCGATGCAGTCGGGTGTTGGTCCGGGGGAATGAGGGCCGCTTGCGTCCGCGTTGAGGAACTTCGCCTCATCATCGACGCGGCTGTCCCAATCGGTGCGCATGACGACCCACTCCCCCTCACCGATCTCTCCGTGCTCTTTTTCCCAGGCCTTCACGCCATCGGCGGTCAGCAGGAAATCCTCATTCTCGGCGCTTTCCTTGGAGCAGTCGATCACGTTCACCGGGGCCACAAGCCGCTGCACATCCAGCGTATCGGTATAGCCGTCGGGGTAATCCTTGCCCGTGATCCAGTGGTGCGGCGCATCGAAGTGTGTGCCGGAATGTTCACCCAGCACCATCCAGTTCCAGGCAAAGAAGGGCCCATCATTGTCATACTCACTGATCTTGTGAATCTCGACCTTGGGCGTGTTCTTGGCGAAGTCCGGCGGCAACTGCAGGATCGGCGTATCGGGACCAAGCGATCCCGAACAGTCCACGACTTCCACCCCACCGGAGGCCAGCATGGCTCCCAGATTACTGACCACATCCGATGCGCTCATCTCTTCATCTCCCTGATGTCCGCGCGATGTCCTTCGCGCCCATTATGATGAATCAATGCTAGACAGCATTACATGCGTTTGCAATTATCTTGTGCAGTGGGGTGTGGAAAAGAATGACGCAGGACGTTGACGCAATCTTGATCGGCGCAGGGCACAATAGCCTGGCCTGTGCATGCCACCTGGCATCGCGCGGATGGCGGGTTGCCCTCTATGAACAGAATGCCGAACCAGGGGGCGCCGTCAAGTCTGGTGAATATACCCTGCCCGGCTTTCGCCACGACTGGGCGGCGATGAACCTGTCGCTCTTCGCAGGCTCTGCTTTTCATGGGGATAACGCTGCTGAACTGGCCTCTCACGGCCTTGCCTTCGCGCCCGCAGGCAACCCCTTTGCCTCCCTCTTCCCAGATGGCCGCTGGCTGGGCATCTCAAACAATGTGACCCTGACCACCGCGCGCATCCGTGGCTTCAGCGAAACTGACGCGGCCACCTGGACCCGCCTGACCGAAGCATTTCCGGATGAAGCGGAGGCCATTATCGGGGTTCTCGGCAGCCCGATGAATTTACGTGCAATTTCATCTTTAGGCTGGAAGATCTGGCGCCGACGGGGTGGCGGTGGCACGCTCGACCTGGTCCGTTTCCTGATGATGTCGCCGCGCGCCTGGCTGGACCAGACCTTTGAAAGCAATCACGTCAAAGCGACACTGGCCGCCTGGGGCATGCACCTTGATTTCGCCCCCGATGTCGCCGGCGGGGCGGTCTTTCCCTATCTCGAAGCCATGGCGGGCCAAGCCTTTGGCATGGTGCTGGGGCAGGGCGGGGCCGACACCATGACCAAGGCCATGGTCAAGATGATCGAAGCGCGCGGCGGCAAAGTCCATTGCAGCGCGCAAGTGACGGGCATCGAACAATCCGCAGGGCGCGCCACGGGCGTTACCCTCGCTGACGGAACGGTTGTCCGGGCGGAAAAGGCGGTCATCGCCAACGTCCCCCCCTCCGCACTCCTCAAACTGACCGGCGGCACCGGCAACACACGGCATGATGCGGCCATGAAGGGCTTTCAGCACGCACCGGGCACCATGATGATCCACCTCGCCATGGATGGACTGCCCGACTGGATCGCACCAGAACTGGTGCCGGGTGCGTGCTGAAAGCCCTTCATGGCCGCATCATGTCGTGTGTTGCCGGTGCCGCCGGTCAGTTTGAGAAGTGCGGAGGGGGAGACGTTGGCGATGACCGCCTTTTCCGCCCGGACAACCGTTCCGTCAGCGAGGGTAACGCCCGTGGCGCGCCCTGCGGATTGTTCGATGCCCGTCACTTGCGCGCTGCAATGGACTTTTCCGCCGCGCGCTTCGATCATCTTGACCATGGCCTTGGTCATGGTGTCGGCCCCGCCCTGCCCCAGCACCATGCCAAAGGCTTGGCCCGC
>JABDKA010000047.1 GCA_013002405.1 Sulfitobacter sp.
CAACAAAGGCCCCCGCGAGGTCCGTCCCGCCCGAGATGGGGGCGAGCCAGATGTCCACCTTCACGTCGCGGTAGATCCAGTCATAGGTGTCCTCAGAGAGGGGCGAGCCCGTGGCCCCGAGGGAGCGGAGCGCGCTCAGGTCGACCTCTTCGCGCGGAGTGATCCCGGCCTTCATGCAGGTGCTGAAATAGGCCGCCCCCGCCCCGAAATAGGTCAGCCCTTCGTCGGCCACGAAGCGCCAGATCACGGCCATGTCAGGGTGGTTCGGTGCGCCATCGTAAAGTGCCACACGCGCCCCCTGCCCCAACGCGACCCACTGGGCGTTCCACATGATCCAGCCCGAGGAGGTGAGCCAGCAGAAACGGTCCCGCGCGCTCAGGTCCTGGTGCAGGGACTGTTTGCAGGCCTCCAGCACGATACCACCGTGGCCGTGCACGATGGGCTTGGGGTTACCAGTGGTGCCCGAGGAATAGACAATCCAGAGGGGGTGCTCAAAAGGTACGGGCGTGCTTTGATAGGGCACCGCGTCCCCGGTCAGTTCGTCCCAGTTCAGGTGCCCTTTCGGCAGCGGCTGGGCCACCGGCTTGGTCACACAATGGGTCACGGTCGGCAGGGCGGCGGCGATACCCGCCAACACCTCTGACCGGTCCACCATCTTGCCCGCGTGCAGGTAACCGTCCTGCGCGATCAGCACCTTCGGTTCGATCTGTTTGAAGCGGTCCAGGATGGCAACGTGACCCATATCGGGCGCGCAGATGGACCAGACTGCCCCGATGCTCGCCGTCGCGAGAAAGGCGATCAGGGCCGTGTCCGTGTTGGGCAGGACGGCGACGACCCGGTCGCCCTGCGCCACCCCCATGCCGCGCAGGCGGGCGGCAACGCTGGCCACACGGAACTGCAGATCATCCCAGGTCAGTTCCGACCGGCCAAAGGTTTCGGACTGCTGGACCAGTGCCAGCTCCCCGGCGCGCCTCTCCACATTTTTGAGGATATTGTCGGTGTAATTAAGCATGGCGCCCGGACACCATTCCGCCCCCGGCATCTTGCGCCCCGTCAGCCATTGATCGGGCTTCGTCGTGAAGGGCACCGCGAAAAAGTCGGCGATGGCCGACCAGAATGCTTCAAGCTCCGTGATCGACCAGCGCCACATCACATTGTAGTCGGCGAATTGCAGGCCACGCGCGTCTCTCAGCCAGCTCTCAAAGGCGGCCATCGTGGTTTCCTGCGCCCGCTCGGGCGAGGGCGTCCAGAGGAGCTTGCCCCGCTCTTCACTCACATCAGTGCCCCGTGGACCAGGGCCTTGAGCTGGGGCCGCGCGGGATAGCTGCTGGAGGGCGAAAGCTGGGTAAAGAAGACCACGCTCAGGTCCTCAACCGGATCAACCCAGAAAAAAGTGGAGGCCATGCCACCCCAGCTGAAATCCCCGATAGAGCCCGGCACACGGGCGCGGCCCGGGTCCATCACCACGGCCCCGCCGATGCCGAAACCCATCCCCTCCATCGGCTGTTCCGCAAAGGAGGCCGGGCCCATAGAGGCGATATCCCCCGGCAAATGGTTGCGCATCATGAAAGCAAGGGTGCGCGACGAGAGGATCCCCTGCCCGCCCCGGCGCAGCATTTCCGCGAACTTCAGATAATCGTCGATCGTGCCCACCAGCCCGCCGCCACCCGAGTACATGGGGGCGTCGAGAAAGATCGAACCTTCACTGTCATCGGCGAGCCGCAGGCTGTCGCCGCCTTCCTTCGCCGCATTGAGATCAAAGGAATTCCCCGCCAGCGGCGTATAGAGAGCGGCAAAGCGGTCACGTGCATGTGCAGGCACCGAAAAACGCGTCTCATCCATCCCCAGCGGATTGAAGATATCCTCGACAAGGACCTGCTCAAGCGTCTTGCCGGTAATCACCTCGATCACCCGGCCAATCACGTCGATGCCAACGGAGTATTCCCATCGGCTGCCGGGGCGAAAGGCCAGCGGCAGGGCGGCAAGACGCTCGCACATTTCCCCCAGCGTGCCCTGGTCGGAGCGAAAAATGATATCCTCTGCGTCCATCGCCTGAGGCAGGAGGCCGGGGTTGAAGGGATAGGAAAGACCCGAGGTATGGGTCAGGCACTGGTGCAACGTCGGTACAGCACAGGGCTCCGTCTGGTCGATCG
>JABDKA010000050.1 GCA_013002405.1 Sulfitobacter sp.
TGAAGACAACCGCCGCCGAAATGGTCGCAAAAGCCCGCGCCCGGATCGAAGAGATTGAAACAGCGGAGGCCATCGCGATGCTGGAGAACCCGGGCGTGCAGTTCGTGGACCTCCGCGACCCGCGCGAAAGAACACGCACGGGCGCGATCCCGGGCGCATTTCATTGTCCCCGTGGCATGCTGGAATTCTGGGTCGACCCCGACAGCCCCTACTTCAAGGACGTTTTTGCGCAGGACAAGAAGTTCATCTTTCACTGCGCCTCCGGCTGGCGCTCGGCACTTTCTGTCGCGACTCTGCAGGACATGGGCTTTGATGCCGCGCACCTGAAAGAAGGGTTCAGTGGCTGGGAAAAGGCGGGCGGACCGGTTGAGAAACTGGAACCGAAGTAGCCCGCCTACCGCGCAGGCCGGATCGGATACCGATCACCGCCTTCGGTGATCATGACGATACGCCCGTGGCTGTGCACAAAACGGTCGCAACGGTCACGGCCGTTGTCAAAAGCGATGCAGATAACCCCGTCGCTGCCAATCTCATAGTCACCGAACGCCGTCCCACCGCTTTGGTAGGTGTAATTATATCTCCCGTCAGCGGCATAGCGGGACTGCCCCCCTTCGTAGAACTCCACCACATCGCGCTGAGTCAGGGCAGAGACTTCATCCCGGCTCAGGACCCGGTCGTCCTTGAGCAGCGGGAATTCCGCCGCAAGGGCAGTCATGGGAAGGATAAGAAGAAACAGGACCAGTCGCATGGTCTCAGGCTAGGCCACCTGCCCCACGGGCACCAGTCACCTTTAGGCGACGAGTTTTTCGGCCTTTTTGAGATCGACGGAGACCAGCTGGCTGACCCCCTGTTCTGCCATCGTCACCCCGAACAGCCGGTCCATCCGCGCCATCGTGACGGCGTGGTGGGTGATGATAAGGAACCGGGTTTCTGTCTGGCGGCACATCTCATCCAGCAGATCGCAGAAACGCGTCACGTTGGCGTCATCCAGCGGTGCGTCCACCTCATCCAGGACACAGATAGGTGCGGGATTGGCCAGGAAGACCGCAAAGATCAGGGCAAGCGCGGTCAGTGTCTGCTCTCCCCCCGACAGAAGGCTGAGTGTGCTCAGCTTCTTGCCCGGCGGCTGGCACATGATTTCCAGCCCTGCCTCGAGCGGATCATCGGATTCGACCATTACAAGGTTCGCCTCGCCCCCGCCGAAGAGATGCTTGAAGAGCATGGAGAAGTTGGAATTCACCTGCTCAAAGGCCGTCAGAAGACGTTCGCGCCCCTCCCTATTCAGGCTCGCGATGCCCGCACGCAGGGTCTTGATCGCCTCCTCAAGATCCGTTTTTTCGGCAGTGAGCGTGTCGTGTTCTTCCTGAACTTCACGCGCGTCCTCCTCGGCCCTCAGGTTGACCGCTCCCAAGGCGTCGCGCTGCCGCTTCAGCCGGTTCACATCGGCTTCCAGCCGGTCCGCATCGGGCATCTGGTCGGGGTTCACGTCCAGTCGCGTCAAAAGCTGGTTCGGTGTCATCTGGCTGTCTTCGCCGATCCGCTCCGCGGCAGCGGTGACCGTTTCGCGGGCGGCTTCGGCGCGGGCCTCGGCACGGGCGCGCACTTCACGGGCTTCCGAGGCTGCGCGCTCGGCATCCCGCTCGGACTGGGCTGCATCGCGCAGGTTGCCTTCCGCCTCAGACAGCCTGTTCGCGGCCTCCGCCCGCCGTGCATCGGCTCTTGTGATCTCGCTACCGATTTCCGCGCGCTTCTCGGCCAACTCTGCGGGGGCAGCTGCGGCCTCTTTCAGTTCAGCCTCGGACCCTTCCTTGCGTCCAATCAACTCCGCACTGCGCTTTTCCGCCGTCTCAAGGCGGTGGCGCCAGCCGCTGATCTCCTTGGTGACTTCCTGCGCGCGTTTCACACGTGCCTCGCCCTCGCGCCGCAACTCATCGTGGGCCGAACGGCGGGATAGCATGGTGATCCGCGCGGCTTCTACCGTGATGCGCAGGTCTTCTACCTGCTTGCGCGCCTCACTCAGATCACCCAGTTCCGCTAACGCGCGTTCGGCCTCCAGCAGCTGGGTCCGCGCCGCCATCGCCGCATCCTCATGACGGCTGACGGCAAGGCCAAGGCTTTCGAGCCGTCCCTGGGCCAGGTTGCGATCCGCCTCGGCCCGGCTCAGCGCGCGTCCCGCCTCAGCGACCAATCGGTCGGCCGCACGGCGCGCCTCACGGGCCTTGCGGTCGGCTTCGGTCTGTTCGGCCAGTAGCTTGGTCAGGCGATCGTGGGCGGCGCGGGCGCCTTCCGCGCGATGGCTTGCCTCTTCCAGGGACTGCTTGAGGATCTCAAGCCGGTTGAGCTGCTGCAGGCGCAGGGCCGCTGCAGAAGGGGCATCTTCGGCCCAGGCGCGGTAGCCGTCCCAGCGCCACAGATCCCCTTCCAGAGACACAAGTCGCTGCCCCGGCTGCAGGGAGGATTGAAGTGCAGTGCCCTCGTCCGGGTCGACAAGGCCGATCTGATCGACCCGCCGCCCCAGCACCTCGGGCACGGAGACATGAGCGCTGAGCGGTGTCACCCCTTCCGGCAGGGGCTGCGGTTGATCGTAGCCGGGCAAAACCGCCCAGCCTGACGGGCCGTCCGTTTCCACCTCTGGCGCGCGCAGATCGTCGGATAGGGCTGCACCCAACGCCTTCTCAAACCCGTGTTCCACCTGAAGGCGGTCCAGGATCTGGCCACCCTCAGCCGTGTCGCGTTCCACCAGCTTGGCCAGGGCACTGGCCTCCGCCCGAAGCGCGTTCATCTCCCCTTCCGCCTCAGAGCGCTCGGCCCGCGCATCCGCCTCGCGGGCCTGAGTTTCTGCCCGGGCGTCGTCCGCTGCCTGCAGGGCCTCGTCGGCACGGACCGCCTCGGCGACGGCTGCGGCCTCCGCCGCCTGGGCAGTTTCAAAGTCCGCCGACGCCCGCTGCAGGGTATCGCGGCTTTCGGTAACCGCCGCGCGGGCCTTCTCTGCCTCACTTTCTGATTTCTCCTGCGTCTTGCGGCTGTCCAACAGCAACCGTTCCGCGGCGCTGTGCCGCGCGGCCAACCTT
Source organism: Sulfitobacter sp. (assembly GCA_013002405.1). Taxonomy (GTDB): domain Bacteria; phylum Pseudomonadota; class Alphaproteobacteria; order Rhodobacterales; family Rhodobacteraceae; genus Sulfitobacter. Next base: position 3,072 of record JABDKA010000050.1, read on the forward strand.
GCGACATCTTCGGTCTGGTGGGTCAACTCGGCCTCTGCACGCTCAAGGACCGCGGCGGCCTCGCGTGATGCCTCGGCGGCCTGCGACAGGGCCTGCTCGTGACCCGCTCCCGCTTCGGCAAGGGCCTTGGCCTCCCACTCCAGCCGTTCAATCGTCTCTCCTGCGTCGCGGTTGAGGCCGCTTTCGCGTTCGATATCGTGGGACAACTGGGCAATGCGGCTCTGCAGCGTTTCAATGAGGGCCTGCGCGCGAGCTTCCTGATCGCTCAGCGTATCACGCTGTACGGCAAGCCTCTGCAGTACCGCCGCGGCAATTGCCTCTTCCTCCCGAAGGGTTGGCAGGACCTCCTCCGCCTTCTGACGTGCCGTGCCCGCCTGTGTGGCGTGGGTCTGGGCCTGGGCCGCTGCCGTCACACGCTGCTGCAGGGCATCTTCCGCCTCCGCGCGGGCCGTGTCCGCCTCACGCCATCGTCGGTAAAGCAGCATACCTTCGGTCTGTCGCAGTTGATCTCCGATTTCGCGGTAGCGGGCGGCCTGACGGGCCTGTCGGGCAAGCTGGCTCAGTTGCGCAGCCAACTGCTCGATCACGTCGTCGACACGGGTCAGATTGGTTTCGGCTGCGTTCAGCTTCAGCTCGGCCTCGTGGCGCCGCTGATAAAGGCCCGAGATCCCGGCCGCCTCCTCGAGGATCCGGCGGCGGTTCTTGGGCTTGGCGTTGATCAGTTCGCTGATCTGACCCTGCCGGACCAAGGCAGGGCTGTGCGCCCCGGTCGAGGCATCGGCGAAGAGCATCTGCACATCCCGTGCGCGCACGTCCTTGCCCCCCGCCTTATATGCGCTGCCCACGTCCCGGGTAATCCGGCGGACGATTTCGATGGTGTCGCTGTCATTGAAGCCGGCGGGGGCCAGACGGTCCGAGTTATCGAGGAGCAGTGTGACTTCGGCAAAATTTCGGGCGGGCCGGGTGGCGGCGCCAGCAAAGATCACATCTTCCATCCCGCCGCCGCGCATCGCAGTCGGCCGATTTTCCCCCATGACCCAGCGCAACGCCTCCAGCAGGTTCGATTTGCCACAGCCGTTCGGCCCCACCACACCGGTCAGCCCATCCGCAATGATGAGGTCAGTGGGGTCTACGAAGCTTTTGAAGCCTGTCAGTCTGAGCTTGGAGAAGCGCAATGCGGTGCCCGGCGATTATGATTCTTGTGTGCACCCAAATCTTCGGGTGGACACCCCCCTAAGTCAACAGAGAGCCACAAAGGAGCGTGGGTAAGCCGGCATTATCCACAAGATATTGCGGAAACCGGCCCTGCCGCTCAGGATTCCCGTTTCCTGCAATCCAGAATACCAAGCGCAAGTGCCTGATCGCCCCGCACCTCCTTGACCCGGCAACCGCTGACCTGCGCCATCGCAATGGCCGCCCGCTCGCGGATCGGGCCGAACCGGGGCGCGAATTCACTGTTGGTTCGGATCGCCTCGGCCAGTTTTCCCCGCACACGCACGTCAAAGGTCGATCCCTGGACGGTCACCGTGGTCGCAGGCAGGCCGCGAAAGCGCGGGCTGGGCATATTGCAGGCAGCCAGGAGAGCAATTGTGATGAGGCAAATCAGAAGGCGCGGCATCAGACCATCAAAAACCCTTATGGTTAACAATTCCTTTCACGCAAAACCGTTGCCGTCGGCCCCTCTTTGGTCATATAAATTGACCAATTCAGGAAAGCCGCCATGCCGTTTCAGCCCGTTGCCGCCGAAAAACTATCGCAAGCCGTCATTCGCCAGATCGAACAGCTGATTCTGCGCGGTATCCTGCGCCCCGGAGAACGGCTGCCGTCTGAGCGGGAGTTGGCCGACCGGCTGCAGGTTTCCCGCCCTTCCCTGCGGGACGCCATCGCAAATCTGCAGGAGGCGGGCCTGCTGGCCTCAAAACCGGGGGCCGGGGTCTATGTGGCCGATGTGTTGGGCAGCGCCTTTTCACCTGCCTTGATCGAGCTCTTCGCGCGCCATGACGAGGCGGTGTTCGACTACCTTTCTTTCCGCCGTGATCTGGAAGGTCTGGCCGCCGAACGCGCGGCGCAGCACGGTTCGGACACCGACCTTGCGGTCGTGCAGACGCTCTTTTCCAAGATGGAGGCGGTGCACAGCAAGAAGAACCCGGAAGAGGAGGCGCGGCTTGATGCGCAGTTCCACATGGCCATCATTGATGCGAGCCATAATGTGGTGATGCTGCACATGATGCGGTCCATGTACGATCTGCTGCGCGGCGGGGTCTTCTACAACCGGCAGATCATGTTCAAGCAACGGACCAGTCGAGCGGCCCTTCTGGATCAGCACCGGGAGATCAATGAGGCGCTTCAGGCGCGCGATCCTGCCGGGGCACGGGCGGAGGTCGAACGGCATCTTGACTATGTCGAGAAGTGCCTGCTCGATCAGCAGAGGGCCGAACGGAACGAGGAAATCGCGCGTCAAAGGCTTGCGCACGAGACCCAAGGCTAAGCACCGGTTATCGCATCCCGAATTCCCTGCTCCGAAATAACAAAAGCCCCAGCAGAGCGCCGGGGCTTTCTGTAAAGTCCGAGTTGTTGCGGTCAGTGCAGCTTTTGATCGACCTGCGTGATGCCGTCGTCGATCAGCTTGTTGGCTTCCGCGGCGCTCATCTGCTTGGCGATAACCTCGCGCGCGGCAGCAATGGCAACCGTCACGGCCTTGTCGCGCACTTCCTTCACAGCAGCGGCTTGGGCTGAGGCGATCTGATCTTCGGCGGCGGCCATGCGGCGCTCCACCGATTTCTCCAGATCGATGCGTGCCTTCGCCGCGGCGGTCGAGGCCTCTTCCTTCGCGGCGCTCACGATGCGGTCGGCCTGTTCTTGGACTTCCTTCTGCTTGCGCTCGTAAGAAGCCAGTAGCGTCTGTGCCTCTTCGCGCAGGCGGCGAGCCTCATCCAGCTCCGCCTTGATGTCCTCGGCGCGCTTGTCCAGCATGCCTGCCAGAAGGCTCGGCACCTTGAAGTAGAAGAGGATGCCAATGAAGACGATGAAGGCCAGCAGGACGATGAAGTCAGTATTGCCGAGGGAAAAGAACGGGCCCTTCGCGGCCAGCGCGGGGGTGGCGAAAAGTGCGGCGCATGCGGCGGTCAGTATGATACGCATTGGCTTACCCTTTCATCCGGTTCGCAACGGCGGCATTGACGGTCTTCGCATCTGCCTTGCCACCCAGGGCTGCCACGATCTCTTTCGCGGTGTCCTTGGCGACCTTTTCGACGTTTTCCATAGCGCTTGCGCGGATCTCGGTGATTGCCTTCTCGGAATCGGCCGACTTGGCCGCAATCTCATCGTCGGCCTTGGCAATCGCGGCGTTCAGATCCTTCTGGATCTCGGCCTTGGCCTCCGCCACGATCTTCTGGGCCTCCGTCCGGGCATCGGCAAGCGCCTTGTCATAGGCCTTTTCTGCCTCAGCCGCCTTGACCTTGAGGTCTTCGGCCGCGGCAATGTCGTTCGTGATCGTGCCGGAGCGCTCTGCCAGAACCGCGCCGATGCGCGGCAGGGCCACGCGCGACAGGATCAGGTAGGTGGCGATCAGCGCAATGACCAGCCAGAAAATCTGGTTGCCCCAGGTGGAGAAGTCCAGCTGCGGCATGCCGGGACCGGCTTCTACAACGCCTTCGGCATGTGTTGTTTCAGTTGCCATCGGGGCCTCCTTGGAAACGGGGACTTACATGCGGACAGAGGTACGCCTCTGCCCGCTCGTAAGGAAGTCGTTACCGAAGGTTAGACAGCGAACATCAGCAGCAGCGCAACGAGGAAGGCAAAAATGCCCAGCGCTTCTGCAAAGGCGATGCCGATGAAGAGGGTGGCCGTCTGCGATGCAGCGGCGGAGGGGTTGCGCAGAGCGCCGGCCAGGAAGTTGCCGGCCACGTTGCCCACCCCGATTGCGGCTGCGCCGGAACCGATTGCTGCCAGACCTGCGCCGATGTGTGCGAGTTCGCCTTCCATGTGAATTCTCCTTACGATTGGAAGTTGAGTGTCAGAGACCGGGCACGACCGCCCGGCCAATTCTTAGTGATGCGGGTGAAGTGCGTCCTTGAGATAGACGCACGTCAGAATGGTGAAAACGTAGGCCTGGATGAAGGACACCAGCACCTCGAGACCGTACATGGCCGTGATCGCCAGAACCGAAACCGGACTGATAACAGCGATCGCGGCAAAGCCTGCGAAGACCTTGATCACCGCGTGACCGGCCATCACGTTGCCCGCCAAACGAATGGAGTGGCTGACGGGACGCACGAAGTAGGAAATCAGTTCGATGATGGCTAGGATCGGACGCAGCGCGAGGGGCGCGGAGGCGACCCAGAACAGGCTCAGGAACCCGGTCCCGTTCTTCACGAACCCCAAGATCGTCACTGTCAGGAAGACAGCGAGCGCCAGCACGACTGTCACGGCAAAATGCGAGGTCGGCGTGAAGGCTGTGGGGATAAGGCCAAGGAAGTTGGCGCAGACGATGAACATGAAGAGCGTCATGATATAGGGGAAATACTTGACCCCTTCCTTGCCGCAGATGTCCTCAACCATCTTGTAGACGAAACCGTAGGCCAGTTCAGCAACCGACTGCATCCGCGACGGCACCGTGGCGCGGCCTGAGCTGCCGATAACCAGCAAAAGGAAGGTCGCGATCACCGCGAGGAACATCCAGACGGTGGCGTTGGTCACGGTGTACCAGGCAACCTCAGTTCCGTCGCCGAAGAACGGCTTGACGATGAATTGGTCCATCGGGTGAAAGACCAGTCCGCCTTCGTCCCCTGCATCCTGTGGTGTCGCCATCTCAGGCTCCTTCGTCGTCGCGCCCTTCGGGCGCATTATTGTCCTCGGCCAGTTCGGCCAACTTCTTCTCCTGGATCTCGTTGGCGGAGCGGAGCATTGTCTTCACGCCCGCCGCGAGCCCCAGCATTACGAACAGCACCATGAAGATGGGCAGTGTGCCGAAGAGCACGTCGAGCCCGTATCCGATGCCGAAACCGATCCCTAGACCGGCCACCAATTCAATCACCATCCGCCAGGCCAGTTGCGCCTGAGAATAGTGTTCATCCGCCCGGGGTTTCGGTGCCTGACGCGCCTTGGCGGCGGCGATCTTGGCCTCGAGCGCATCGAGCGACGGCTTTTGATCGTGCTCTGCCATACCGGAAACCCCCTGGATGACTTGCTGCAGGTGCTAAAGCGCTGGGGGCACAGAGTCAACTGCCGGACGAGGTAGATTAAGTACCTGTTTATGATAGGTTATTTTGGCGATTTTCGCACTTGAGATCAGGGGCGGTCCGCAAAAGAGGAGCCATTTGGCCGCTTTTTCTTATTCAACTGATTGGTTGATCTTTCTCCGGTGCGCTACGCCACTGCTCGGTTTCGGACAGAAGCCAATCGCGGAAAAATCCGCACCGGTTTGCGGCGCGCCACCCCCTCCCGGCCACCAGGAAAAACCCGCCGTCCCGAAAGCCGATGTCGATGTCAGAGACCCTGTGAAGGCGTCCAGCCTCCACCTCCATTGCCACCACTT
>JABDKA010000055.1 GCA_013002405.1 Sulfitobacter sp.
CCCGTGCGCCCCAGCTATTACGTGGCGCGCTATCTGAGCCTGCGGGGGTTCGAGGTGATCCCCGTCAATCCGCGTCACACGGGCGAAAATGCTTTCGGGCAAAAGGTCCACGCGGAACTGTCGGAGATCGAAGGCAGAGTGGATATGGTCGACATCTTTCGCCGCCCGGAAATGGTGCCGGAGATCGTGGATGAAGCACTGGCGGTCTTCCCGTCCCTCCAAACCATCTGGATGCAGATCGGTGTTGAACATGCGGCGGCGGCGGCCAAGGCCGAGGCACGCGGGGTGACGGTCATCCAAAACCGCTGTCCGAAGATCGAACACCAGCGGCTTTTCGGTGAGCTGCGCAAGGGTGGTTTCGCCACCGGCGTGATTTCGAGCAAGCTTTGATCGAAAGGACGCGGGCAAAGCCCGCGACACGATATTCTCGGGGGACGCTGTCCCCCACGGCCCCCCGGAGCTTATTCGGCAAATAGAAGCAGGGCGCCGGTGATTAGCGGGAGGCCTTTTCGGCGAGGCCAGACTGATTGGTGCGGCTGCTGAGTTCTTCGAGCACCGCATCGAGGGTCACGTCGCGGGAAGCGAGCATGACCAGGAGGTGATAGAGGACGTCTGCCGCTTCTGAGGTGAGCCGCTCGCGGTCGCCTTTGACTGCCTCGATGATGGCCTCGACCGCCTCTTCGCCGAACTTTTCGGCACATTTTTCGGGGCCGGCGGCCAGCAGTTTGGCGGTCCAGCTGCTGCTTGGATCGGCAGCTTTGCGGGCCTCAATCGTGGCAAAGAGATCGTCCAGCGTCATGTCAGCCTCATCGGAATGCCCGCGGCGGCCATGTGCTGTTTGGCCTCGTGGATGGTGAATTCACCGAAATGGAAGATCGAGGCGGCAAGGACGGCTGAGGCATGGCCTTCGGTCACGCCTTCCACCAGATGATCGAGTGTGCCCACGCCGCCCGAGGCGATGACCGGCACGCTCACCGCATCGCTGATGGCCCTGGTGAGGGGGATGTTGAAGCCCGCCCTGGTGCCGTCGCGGTCCATGGAGGTGAGCAGGATCTCACCGGCCCCCTTGGCGGTGACGGTGCGGGCGAATCCTACGGCGTCGATGCCGGTTGGTTTGCGGCCGCCGTGGGTGAAGATCTCCCACTTGCCGGGGCTCACCGTCTTCGCGTCAATGGCGCAGACGATGCACTGGCTACCGAACTGGTCAGCGGCTTGGGCAATGACGCCCGGGTTGGCGACGGCGGCGGAATTGAAGCTGACCTTGTCGGCCCCCGCCAGCAGGAGGGCGCGCACATCCGCCACGGTCCGCACGCCGCCGCCCACGGTCAGCGGAATGTAGCAATGCTCGGCCGTGCGCTGCACCAGGTCGAACATGGTGCCGCGGTTCTCATGGGTGGCGTGGATGTCGAGAAAGCAGAGCTCATCCGCGCCTGCGGCGTCGTAGGCGATGGCGGCATCCACGGGATCACCCGCATCGCGCAGGCCGACGAAGTTGACGCCCTTGACCACACGGCCATCGGCCACGTCGAGACAGGGGATGATGCGGGTCTTGAGCATGGCTCTGCTTTAGCGATTGGCAATGCTGGGGGCAAGCCGCCGGAGGGCTGTCTGCCCTCCGGACCTCCCGAGGATTCTGACCATTTGGAAGGTCAGGCTGCGAGCTCTTTGAGAGCGGTGGCAAGATCGATGGCACCGTCGTAGAGGGCCCGGCCGGAGATAGCGCCCTCGATCACACCGGTTGCATTGAGGGCCTTCAGATCTTCGAGTGAAGAGACCCCGCCCGAGGCGATGACGGGGATGGAAATGGCGCGGGCGAGTGCCGCGGTGGCCGCGATGTTGGGACCGCCCATGGCTCCGTCGCGCAGGATATCGGTGTAGATGATCGCGGCGACCCCTGCGTCTTCAAAGGACTTGGCGAGGTCGGTCACCATGACGTCGGTCTCTTCGGCCCAGCCCTTGGTTGCCACCCTGCCGTTGCGCGCGTCGATGCCGACCGCCACCTGGCCGGGAAAGGCACGCGCAGCGGTGCGGACCAGATCGGGGTTTTCGACGGCCACGGTGCCGAGGATCACGCGCGCAAGCCCTTTGTTCAGCCAGGCCTCGATGGTCTGCATGTCGCGCATACCGCCGCCCAATTGAGCGGGCACCTCGCAGGCCTCCAGGATCGCCTCGACCGGGGCGGCATTCACCGGTTTTCCTGCGAAGGCCCCGTTCAGATCCACCAGATGCAGCCATTCGCAACCTGCCTCCACAAAGGCGCGCGCCTGGGCGGCGGGGTCTTCGTTGAAGACGGTTGAGCGGTCCATGTCGCCGCGGACAAGGCGCACGGCCTGCCCGTCCTTGAGGTCAATCGCGGGGTAAAGGATCATGGGCTGGTCTCTGGCTGTGGGGCGTCGGGCGCGGTGTGGCATGGGGCGCCGGATTTTGCAACGCGACCTGACGTTATACTTGCCTTGGGGCCTCTATGCGCCCAAAGCTCATGCCGAACTGGAGGAGTACATCATGAAAAAGACACTTACCGCCGCGTTTCTGAGCGTTTTTGCCGCCGGGGCGGCCCTGGCTGCCGATCCTGCCGTGGGCACCTGGAAAACCCAAGTAGATGATGGGGCCTACGCCCACGTCAAGATCGTGCCCTGCGGGACCAAGGTCTGTGGCACCATCGCGCGGACCTTCAACGGCTCGGGCGAGTATCAGTCCGAGAACATCGGCAAGCAGTTGGTGCGTGACATGTCACCCAAGGGCGATGGCACTTACCAAGGCAAGGTCTGGCGGCCCTCGAACGACAAGATCTACATTGGCAAGATGTCGGTCAACGGCAATTCGCTGAAGCTGTCGGGCTGTGTTGCCGGGGGCCTGATCTGTTCCAAGCAGACCTGGCAGCGCGTCAACTGAAGTCGCTCATGGCTTCCAGGTCAGGAAGTTTGAGATCAGGCGCAGACCCGTGTTCTGGCTCTTTTCGGGGTGGAACTGCATGCCGATCATGGTGTCGCGGCCGATGATGGCCGTGACATCGCCGCCGTAGTCAACGTGGGCCAGCCGTTCGGCCGGGTTAGTGACTGCCATATGGTAGGAATGGACGAAGTAGGCATGATCGCCCGTTGAAATACCCTCGAAAACGGGATGGGGATGGTCGATTACCAGATCGTTCCAACCCATGTGAGGGACTTTCAGTGTCGGATCGGCTGGGGTGATTTTTGTCACCTCACCGGAGATCCAACCAAGGCCTGCGGTATCTTCATATTCCCGGCCCACCGTTGCCATCAGCTGCATGCCGACACAGATGCCGAGGAAGGGGCGGCCGCGGTGTTCCACGGCTTCCACCATAGCATCGTAAAGACCGCCCGCCCCTTTCAGGGCGGCCATGCAGGCCGGGAAAGCGCCGTCACCCGGCAGGACGATCCGGTCGGCCTTGGCCACCACTTCCGCGTTGGAAGTAACGGTGACCTCTCCTGCGTCGGCCTCCCGTGCCATGCGCTCAAAGGCCTTGTGGGCCGAGTGCAGGTTGCCGGATTCGTAGTCGATGATTGCGGTCAGCATGCGCCTAGAGTGCGCCCTTGGTCGAGGGGATATCACCCGATTTGCGCGGATCGACCTCCACCGCCTCGCGCAGGGCGCGGGCGACACTTTTGAAAGCGGCCTCGACAATGTGGTGGCTGTTCAGGCCGTGCAGCATATCCACGTGCAGGGTGATGCCACCCTGGGTGGCCAAGGCCTGGAAGAATTCGCGCACAAGCTCGGTATCGAAGGTGCCGATCTTGGGCGTAGGCAGATCCAGGTTCCAGACCAGGAAAGGCCGGGCCGACAGATCGAGTGCTGTACGCACAAGGGCGTCGTCCATAGGCAGCAGGCAGGCGCCGTAGCGGCGGATGCCGCGCTTGTCGCCGAGCGCCTTGGCCAGTGCCTGGCCCAGGGTGATGCCCACGTCCTCGACCGTGTGGTGATCGTCGATATGCAGATCGCCCTTGGCGCGCACCTTCATGTCGATCAGCGAATGGCGCGCCAACTGGTCCAGCATGTGGTCGAAGAAGCCCACGCCGGTCTCATTGTCATAGGTCCCGGTGCCGTCGAGATCGATCTCGACCATGACATCGGTTTCGGCGGTGGCTCGGGTCAGGCTGGCTTGGCGCATCTAATTCTCCGGTCGCGTTCCAGCGCCTTATAGCAGCGCGGGGCGGCGCGCCAAGTCCAGATGAGGGATTGCGGGGCCATGACCCTTGTGCGAGCCTTGGTTGAAACCAGATAGAGGCTTTCCATGACCTGCGTCTTTGTCCAGATCCGCTGCCGCCCCGGCACCACCTACCGCGTGGCCGAGGAGATCGCGCTGCGCGAAATTCATTCGGAACTCTACTCCACCTCCGGGGAGTATGACCTGCTGATGAAGCTCTATATCCCCAAGGATGAAGATGTGGGCGTTTTCATCAATAACAAGCTTCTGGATATCGACGGGATCGAACGGTCGCTGACCACAATGACCTTCAAGGTCTTTTGAGGGTGCGTTTCGCCCTTATCCTGGGTCTGTTCCTATCCTGCTCACCGCTGGCCAGTTCGGCTCAGGCCGCGCGGGTCTACGAGGGGTCAGAAGCGGCGGCATTGCGCTGCGCCAACACGCTGGCTCTGACGGCCGTTGCCCTTTCGGGGGCTGGACTGATTTCGGAGGCGGAAAAGGAAGTAATGCTGGGGGTGACCGTGCTGATCCTTGAGCGGCACGTGACCGGTACCTGGGCTCAGAAGAAGCGTGCCCTCGCGGTCATGCGCGACCGGCGCAGCGTAGAAGAGACGCTGGACGATTATCGTCAGAACGCCCTGCGCTGCCTGCGTCAGTTCCCCATCAATTGACAAAGGCGCTGCAGACCTTTGCTGCAACGCCTTCGGGATTAAATCGGGTAAGCCCCTTCAGAGCGTGCGGATCGGACGTCTGCGCGGGATCCTCTTGGAGATATTGCCACTGACCTTTTCCTTGCTCTTTTCGCGCATCAGCGCCCGACCGATGGCCCGGTCAAAGGTCTTCTTCACACGCTGATTGCGGCTGGCGTTCGGCACCACCGGATTGCCGACGGAAATGTGGAGGGTGATCGGTTTGCCCGTGTCGTACTGGGCATGCCCTTCGGAAAGGATCGCCTGGATGTCGTCCTCGATCTCGGGCCAGAGCGGTGCTTCGGTACCCTGAAGGACGCACAGGAAGGTGCCATTCCCCTCGTAGGACATCAGCATCTTGGGGCAGTCAACCGATTTGGCGACGGCTTTGACAACCTCGCTCAGAGCCGTCGCGAATTCGTGGCTCTTGCAGTTGGAATAGAGGCTGTGGATGTTTTCGATCTTGGCCGCGAAAATCACGCAGGAATTCAGCCGCGAGCGGGAAAGCTGTGACAGATAGTTGCCCAGCGAGAAGGGCAGGATCAGACGCGCGCTTTTCTCAAGCGTGACGGGATCGGCAATGTCGAAACGGTGCTCGCCCGTCCTCGCCTCAGTGTCGCTGCCAAAGGTGGTGAGGCGCGGGATATGTGTGGTGGTTTCTGACATGCGCTGGGCAACACGCACGCGGGTGGCGATTTCCTTCACGTCGAAGGGCTTGGTGATATAGTCGTTTGCCCCGGCGGCGAAGGCTGCCTCGATCTCGCTGTGATCTTTGACGGCGGTCAGCATCAGGATGGGGGTGTGCCGGTATTGGGGGAGCTTGCGGATCCGCTGACACAACTCGATCCCGTTCATCTCTTCCATCATGATGTCGAGAAGGAGACAGTCGAACTGCGTATCCACCTCATCCAGCAATTCGAGCGCGGAACTGGGGGAAGAGGCGAGCGTGACCTGTGGCAGGTCGGCCTGCCTAAGAATGACGGGAAGCAGGTCCAGGATGATGGGATCGTCGTCTACGGCCAGAATTCGCATAGCATCTCTCTTCCAAACAAGCGCCGCCCCCGGACCCATTCATTGATGGGCTTTAGACACAATAATTCCGGCAGAATTGTGACAAAAACTTATTTTTAGGTTGCAAGGGATCGTCAGCTTCTGTCCATTCGCGGTCAAACCTGTGTCCATCCGGGGCGCTTGACACGTTTTGATCACGAATGGTCAGCGCGCCGCGCTGACATTCCCGCCCAAGGTACCTAGACTGGCCCCATGTCGATCTGGACCCGCATCACGGAAGCCTTGCAAGCCCTCACCGCCGGTGAAGGGCTGGCCGCGGTCTTTGACCGGCTGCGCAGCCCGCCTGAACGCTCGGTCGCCTTTACGATCGCCGTGATCGCGCTCGGGGCCAAGATGGCCAAGGCGGACGGGCTGGTCACCCGCGATGAGGTGACGGCCTTTCGCGAGGTCTTTCAGATCGCCGAGGCGGACAAGGAAGGCGCAGCGCGGGTTTTCAACCTTGCCCGGCAGGATGTGGCAGGCTTCGACGATTATGCGCGTCGGATCGCCTCCATGTTCCAGGATCAGCCCGAGATCCTTTGCGACGTGATCGAAGGGCTCTTCCATATCGCGATGGCCGACGGCCGGTACCATCCGAACGAGGAAGCATTTCTGGAACAGGTCGCCTCGATCTTCGGCATTCCTGAAGAGCGTTTCGTGCGTCTCAAGGCGCGATTTGTGCCGGATACATCACCATTACCGCACACCGTGCTGGGCATTGCCCCCGACGCGACAAGGGAAGAGGCGCGTGCGGCCTGGCGCAAGCTTGTGCGGGACAACCACCCCGACGCGCTGCTGGCCCGCGGTCTGCCGGAAGAGGCCATTCGCATGGCCGAAAAGCGGATGATCGACATCAACCGCGCCTGGGAGACCTATTCAGGCAAGGCTGCCTGATGCGACTTGCAACCTATAATGTCGAATGGTTTGCGAGCCTTTTCGACGACAACAATCGGCTGTTCGACGATGGGGTCTGGTCCGCCCGCTACAAGGTCACCCGGGCCGAGCAGACAGCGGCACTGGGTCATGTGTTTGCCACGATGGATGCCGATGCCGTCATGGTTATCGAAGCGCCAGACCACAGTCCGTCGCAGTCTACCGTCATCGCGTTGGAAAACTTTGCCAACCACTTCGGTCTGCGCGCCAGAGAGGCAGTGATGGGCTTTTCCAACGATACACAGCAGGAAATCGCGCTGCTCTACGATCCCGAAGTGCTGACAGCGCGTCACGATCCCAAGGGGCCTTTCGCCGGTCGGGACGGGACCACCGGCGCGCCGCGCTTCGACAGCGCATTGCGCATCGACCTCGACATAGATGCGACAGAGGACCTGGTCAGGTTTTCCAAGCCGCCCCTTGAACTGGAGGTCAAGACCCGTGGCGGGTTTGCCTTTCGCATGATCGGGGCGCATCTGAAATCAAAGGCGCCCCACGGCGCCGAGAATTCGGCCGAAATCCTCAGCATCGGCATCGCCAACCGCCGCAAGCAACTTGCCCAGGCGATCTGGCTGCGCGGCAGGATCGAAGAGCATCTGGCCGAGGGTACGCCGCTGATCATGCTGGGCGATCTGAACGACGGTCCCGGTCTGGACGAGTTTGAAAGCCTCTTTGGCCGCTCCTCGGTCGAGATCGTGATGGGGCACGGGCGTAGCGATGCGCTTTTTGATCCTCATGCCGTCATGGCGCTGTCCCGAAAACTGGGTGCGCAGCCGACCAGCTCACGCTTCTGGATCCGGCCGGAAAAACGCTATCTGCAGGCGCTTCTCGATTACATCATGGTGAGTCCCGAGTTTCGTTCCCTGCGGCCCGTCTGGCGCATCTGGCATCCCTTCGATGACCCCGATTGCTGGCGCGATCCGATGCTAAGGGATGCGCTGGTGGCTGCCTCCGATCATTTTCCGGTTACACTGGACATTGAGGAGCCGGTTTAGGACGCTCTCGAAATGGGGAGGCCAACGCACTATATTGGAGAGCATGAGACATCTTGCTGCCCTCGTATTAATTGCCACTATCGCTGCCCCACAGGCTTACGCTCAGGATCCCGAAGACGGACTGTCGCTGATGGAGCGAGGGGCACAGCTTTTCATGGAAGGCATCCTGAAGGAAATGGAACCGGCCATCGATGAGCTGAGCGAGCTGAGAGATCAGATGGGCCCGGCCCTACGCAATTTCGCGCAGGAGATGGGACCAAAGCTCACCGAGCTTCTGGAAGAAGTGGAGGATTGGAGCGCCTATGAGGCGCCCGAAGTGCTTCCCAACGGAGACATCATCATCCGCCGCAAGCCGGATCTTCCACAGGAGGAACCGGAGACGGCGGAGGAAGCTATGCCGCAGATCGAGCTCTGAGATCGGCTCCGTGGTCCAAGAGGTCCCGCTTCAAGTCTGCGACGGCGAAGCGCCCAACTCTGCGGACTTGATCCGGCGCCGCGCAGTTCAGTCTTAGAAAAAGCCCGGTTCCAACTGCATCCCGTGTCGCGCGGCCAGGGCCAGTTCCTCGTCCCTCTCTGCCCGGTAGGAGATAAAGCTGCGCGCATCCGTCTCCGTCAGCCCCAGCGCACGGATAAGCTTTGCGTCGTATTGCCCGGAAAGCAGCAATATCCCCTCTCGTGCCAGCAGATCACGCGCACCCCGTCCCCCATCGCTGCGAATACGGCGCATGAAGTCCTGTTGCTGGGCGACCGCTTCAATCACGTCACGCGAAATCGGCTGGCCCTGTACCTCTCGGAAAAGCACGGCCATACGGTGATTGCCGGTCTTCCCTTCAAAAATCCGCGCGACCTTCTCCGCCGCCACGCCACGCCAGAAATTTGCAGGGTAGGGGTGTTCACGCAGCAGCCAATGGATGTGCCGGAAACCTTCGGCTGAAATGCTGCGTTTGGCGTCCTTGTTCTGCCCTCGGGTGAGATAGTCGGGCCGCGCAACAATGAGCCCGAGATAGCAAAGCGCCCGCGCCTCATCCGCCGCAACAAGGATACAGGGGTGATCCACGGCTTCGGTCGGGATCATCCAATTGTTGCCCATGGTATTCTTTATATCGACGTCCCGGCCCAGGATCCGCGTATCCAGCCGTCCCTTGGGCACCCCCAGAATGGCCCGCAGCTCGATCTCGACCCGGGTCCCGATGTAGGTCTTCTCGGTCTTTTCCAGCTCCTCGAAGGCGCGTCTGCCGGTCTTGGGGGTCATGATGACATCGTCGATGCAGGTGCGCAGCATCACGCCGAAACGGCTGGCCAGGACCTCAGCGCCCCCCGCACGAGCGGTGATCTCACCCGTCAGAGCACTCAGCAGTGGCTGGTCAGGGTGGCCGGGGGTAACGATGCTGGCGGGAACCGACTTTTTCAAGGAACCCTCCCGATGCTTAACCTGCGACCGCCCTCAGGACGCGCTTGCGCAGGGTTTTCGCGATCTGTTGGCCGACCGCCCGTGCGACGGGCGGTGGAAAGGCGTTGCCAACCTGACGATAGGCGTTGGTCTTGGCACCGGTGAAATGCCAGTCATCGGGAAAGCCCTGCAGCCGCGCGACCATGGGCACTGTGAGGCGGGGCATTCCCGCGTGGTCCTGGTTCGGCGGGGCCGGGGCAATGGTGCGTCCCTCGACGCCCAGCGTGGCCCAGGCTCGGCGCGCGCGGGTGGGACCCAGATCAGGGCCCCCGTGCTTTTTCGACCCACCGACGATGGTGGGGGCAATCTCATCCGCATGGGCGGCCCAGGCGGCCGCACCCGGCCAGCCGTTTGCAGCCATCATGTCCTGCAAAGTTGCCCCGACGGTGGGTGGATTGTGGGGATTGGGATCGGGCCAGTCGAAATACTCCGACCGCGCCGTTTCGACAGCCACGATGACCACGCGTGGTCGCAGTTGCGGCACACCGTAGTCCGAGGCGTTCAGCAGCCGCCAGTCGGTGTGATACCCCAGCTTGCCGAGTTGGGATTTCAGTTTTTCCCGGTAATCGTGAAAGACCGCGTCGAGAAAGCCGCGCACGTTTTCGATCATCACCGCGCGGGGGCGGGAGGCATCGATGATGTCGATGGCGTCATTGAAGAGGTTGCGTTCGTCTCGCTCTCCCAGCTGCTTGCCGGCAACAGAGAAGGGCGGGCAGGGCAGGCCGCCCGCCAGCAGATCGATGCCCGCGTGGTCGGCGGCGCGGTCCTTGAAATGGCGTATATCCTCTTCCAGTACCCGCCACTTGGGGCGGTTATGGCGCAGCGTGTTACAGCAATGCTTGTCGATCTCAACCAGTGCGCGATGCCCAAACCCGGCTTCCTCAAGCCCCAGGGCCTGGCCGCCCGCACCGGCGCAAAGTTCTACGGATGTCAGCATTCAGCCCGCCCCTCTTGCCCCATGAAATCTGCCCTCGGCCCGCCACGCAAGGCGAAAAGATCGGTCCACGGTGTTCTTAATTCGTTCTTACCGACCGAAAAGACTTGCGGCAAGAGGCGGGAGCGGGAAAACAGAAAAGCCGCCCCGAAGGGCGGCCTTTTCACCTGTGCCGATGGGGTTTCGGCCTTGAATGGAGCGGGCGAGGCGATTCGAACGCCCGACCCTAACCTTGGCAAGGTTATGCTCTACCCCTGAGCTACGCCCGCATCCTTCAAGTGAGAGCGAAATACATATCCCAGCGCCGCGCCGCAAGAGGGAAATTGACCTGTCGGCTGAAAAATCAAAGCGGCGCCGTCAGAACAATGCATGCGCAAATATCGCGACTGCACCGATCAGCAGCACCAAGAACGTCAGCCCCATGCCAGCCTGACGCATAGCGATGTTTTGCGGGGTCGAGGCAAAGCCGTAAGCGTGAAGCAGGCGGCCCGTCAAAAGGCCCAGGCCCATCACATGCAGTGCTACGCCAGGCGCCCCCTGAAGCTCTGCGATCAGCAACAGGATGAGCGCTAGTGGTGTGTATTCGACGAAATTCGCCTGCGCCCGCATGCGCTTGCGCAGGTTCTTGTCGTCGTTGTCGCCGAGCGAGATTTGATTGGCCCGGCGGTACCTGATGACCCGCCAGCTCAGAACGAAGAACAAGAGCGTCAGCGCGGCGGCGTAGAGTGGGGTGATCGTCAGGGTCATCGAAATCCTCGTGCGGATAGGTGTGCGTCAATCTGGCACGAAACCGTGGACGGTTATATGGGTGATGTCCCGCGACCTTGCGTCAGGACTCCCTGTCAGTTTCGATACGTTTCCTTCACGGACGGCGGTGGTCTTGTCCCGCCTTGTCATCTTACGCATCCTCTTTTCATTTCGCTTCCAGCTTCATGGAAGAGGAATGAGGCGCGCGTTCGGTCTGATCCGGTCATCCGATCCACCCGCCATAATCCGGATGTCTCAGAATGAAATAAGGCCCGAACCGCCGTTCGGGCCTTAATCCTTTTTCAGATCAGCAGCGTCTTAGTGACCGGGCTGCTTGTCCCATTCTTCCTGCTTGGGCAGGATTTCGAAGGTATGCTCCGGCGGCGGGCTGGGCAGGGTCCACTCCAGCGTGTCCGCATACTCGTTCCAGGGGTTGTTCTGGGTCACACGGGCACCACGCGTCAGGGCGTAGGCCATGATCCCGAAGAAGAACAGGAACGATGCGAAGGACAGGAATGCACCGACGGAGGACCACCAGTTCCAGTAGGCAAATGCCTCGGGATAGTCGATGTAGCGGCGCGGCATGCCCTGACGGCCGAGGAAGTGCTGGGGGAAGAAGGTCAGGTTGGCACCTATGAAGAATGTCCAGAAGTGCAGCTTGCCCGCCCATTCGGGATACATACGTCCGCTCATCTTGGGCAGGTAGAAATAGACACCCGCAAAGATCGCGAAGACCGCACCAAGGCTCATCACATAGTGGAAATGCGCCACCACGTAGTACGTGTCGTGGTAGTAGCGGTCGACGGCGGCCTGCGAGAGGACGATGCCGGTCACACCACCCACGGTGAAGAGGAACAGGAAACCGAAGGCCCAAAGCATGGGGGTCTTGAATTCAACCGATCCGCCCCACATGGTTGCGATCCAGGAGAAAATCTTGACCCCCGTCGGAACCGCGATGACCATCGTCGCCAGCATGAAGTAGGCCTGCTGGTTCAGTGTCATGCCCACCGTGTACATGTGGTGCGCCCAGACGACGAAGCCCAGTGCGCCGATGGCGATCAGCGCCCAGACCATCGGCAGATAGCCGAAGATGGGCTTCTTGGAGAAAGTCGCGATCACGTGAGAGATGATGCCGAAGCCCGGCAGGATCACGATGTAAACTTCCGGATGGCCAAAGAACCACAGGATGTGCTGGTAGAGTACCGGGTCACCCCCGCCCGCCGGATCGAAGAAGGCAAAGCCGAAGTTACGGTCCATCAGCAGCATCGTAATGGCACCGGCCAGAACGGGCAGGGACAGCAGGATCAGCCAGGAGGTGACGAAGATCGACCAGCTGAAGAGCGGCACCTTGAAAAGGGTCATGCCCGGGGCACGCATGTTCAGGAAAGTGGTGATCATGTTGATCGCACCCAGGATCGAAGAGGCGCCCGAGACGTGGACCGCGAAAATCGCCAGGTCCATCGACATGCCGCCTTCTTTCACCGAAAGCGGCGGATAGAGCACCCAGCCCACGCCTGAACCGGCCTGACCATTGCCGCCAGGGGCGAGAACGGAACAGACTGCCAGCGTTGTACCGGCCACGTAGAGCCAGAATGACAGGTTGTTCATCCGCGGGAAGGCCATGTCCGGTGCACCGATCTGCAAGGGCATGAAATAGTTGCCAAAACCACCGAAGAGGGCGGGAATGACAACAAAGAACATCATGAGAATACCGTGACCGGTGATCAAAACATTCCAAAGATGCCCGTTCGGCGTGCAGGTCGCGGCGCTGTCGGCCATGAGCCGCGCGCCTTCCATGCACATGTACTGGACACCGGGGTTCATCAGTTCCATCCGCATGTAGACGGTGCAGGCGACTGAAATAAACCCGGCCAGCGCAGAGGTGACCAGGTAGAGAATACCGATATCTTTGTGGTTGGTTGACATGAACCAGCGGGTAAAAAAGCCCCGATTGTCTTCATGTTCGTGCCCGTGAATGGCTGCGTCTGCCATGCGGTGCCTCCTCGAAGTTGTTTGTGACACACCGTGCCTGTTGGCAAAGCGCGGTGCGAAGTCCCAGACGTTCTAATCGGATGCTCTTTCCGGGGCAATGGGCGGGATGGTCGCAGGCCGAGATATTTTGACGCGCCTAGGGGCCTTTGCCCGAAGCGGAGGTGCCATTCGATGCTTGACCCGAGGGTCGTGGCAAGGCCTCCAGGGGCTAACCGGGGTAGACTGATGATTTCCGCTGGTTCTGCCCGAGGTTGGCTCAGTCTATTGCGACGGGATCGGGCGGGGATTCGGAAAAAACGCTTTCGAAGGTTTTGCGGAGGGCGACATCGAGGTCCGCCATCGTCACCGGCAAACCGAGATCTACCAGCGATGTCACGCCGTGCTCGGCGATTCCGCAGGGCACGATGCCCGAAAAGTGCTCCAGATCCGGCTCAACATTGATGGAGATGCCGTGAAAGCTGATCCATTTGCGCAGACGGATCCCGATGGCGGCGATCTTCTCCTCGGCCGGGCGGCCATCCGGTTGCGGCGGCTTTCCAGGCCGCTCAATCCAGACCCCAACGCGCCCCTCACGCACCGCTCCGCGCAGATTGAATTCAGCGAGCGTCGCGATGACCCACTCCTCAAGCGCGTGCACGAAGCGGCGGACATCGCGGCCGCGCCTTGCCACATCCAGCATCACGTAGATGACCCGCTGACCGGGCCCGTGGTAGGTATATTGCCCGCCACGCCGGGTGGGAAAGACGGGAAACCGACCCGGGTCGATCAGATCCTCGGCGCGGGCCGATGTTCCAGCGGTATAAAGGGGCGGATGCTCGACGAACCAGATGCATTCCTCCGCCTCGCCTGCGGCAATCGCGGCGACGCGTGCCTCCATCCAGGCCTCGGCCTCACGGTAGTCTGTCAGACCTTCGGTTGTGATCCACTGCACCATGGGCGCGGTGTAGCGCGGGTGCGGCTGACTGGGAAGGGGCGAGGTGCGCGCATGGCACTCAGGCTGATGCGTTCTCGGCAATGATCTTGCGCAGCATCTGGGCGTAGGTTTCAGCCCCCTGTGCACCGGTCAGCAGGTATTTGCCCGCGAAAATCATTGAGGGGACACCGGAGATGCCCTTCGAGGTCCAGAAGGCCTCATGGGCACGGGTATCTTCGGCAAGACGGCCTGAGCTGAGGACCTCTACTGCCGCTTCGCGGTCCAGCCCGACAGAGGCGGCGACATCTGTCAGCACCGCCTCATCCGAAACGTCGCGCCCTTGGGTAAAATGAGCATTGAGGAGCGCCATTTTCAGGGGATGCTGCAGCCCCTCGTTCTGCGCCCAGCTCAGCAGCTGGTGGGCGGCGAAGGTGTTCATGATTCGGCTGTCGTCCGTGAGATTGAAGGCAATGCCCAGATCGGCACCCAGTTTCTGCAGATGGGCGCGATTGGCATCGGATTGCGCGGGCGTGCTGCCGTATTTCTCCATGATATGCTCCCTCAGGTTTTGACCCTCGGGCGGCATATCGGGATTCAGCTCAAAAGGGTGCCATCGTACGTAGGCCCCCGCACCGACCATGCCAAGGGCCTGTTCAAGCTGACGAAATCCGACGATGCACCAGGGGCACATCACGTCTGAGACGATGTCGACCTGGACGACGGGGCCATCTTGCGGGGCTTCGGTGCCGGTCATGGGTTTGTTCTCCTGCAGTCTGCCGAGGGTACCAATCACATCTTTACGGTTCGCGCCAATTCCAGCCAATCCCGGTTCGAACACCAATTTTTTGTTTGGTCGGACGCAACCTGTGTTAGCATTTTGCGCATATCACGGATCAATTTGGAGCGGAGAGATGTTTCTTAAAGTAATGACAGGAGTTGTTCTCGGCCTATCACTTGCGGTTATACCCGCAGAACGTGTCGAGGCAGACGCTGGCGACTTCATCGCAGGTGCCATCATCGGTGGCATCGTTGGGGCCAACGCCAAAAAGCAACGAAGCAGCAATCAGCGAACCTATCGCAAAAAGACTTACAGATCCGCTTTGCCCTCAACGCAGGAAGGCAAAAATATTCAGGCCTCTCTCAATTACTTCGGCTTCAATGCAGGTGCGGTAGATGGCCAGCTTGGCCGCAAAACCCGTAACGCTGTATCACAGTATCAGGCCTATCTAGGCTATCCTGTTACCGGACAGTTGAGTGCTTTTGAGCAGAACCTCCTGATATCGAGTTACAACCGCGCGCAGGCGGGTGGCTATGCCGTTCAGCAGCAGGTCGCCAGCAATCCCGACGGGACACGCGGCCTGCTCAAGACTTACCGCGCGGAGATGGCTGGAACCACGCCCGCCCCGCAACCCCCCACAACCATCGTCGTTGCGCCCCAGCCGCAGCAAACCGTAACCGCGTCTACCCCGCTGGCAGGGGCCACTGGTTTGGCTTCTGCTGTCGCGCCGAGCGATGGGGCCCTACCGAATTTCCTGGGCGGCGGTTCACAAGCATCTTTGGCCTCACATTGCAACACGGTGTCCCTCATCACGAACACCAACGGTGGCTTTACCACGCTTACCAGCATGTCGGATCCGAATGTCGCGTTGAATGAGCAGTTTTGCCTCGCACGAACCTACGCAATAGCGAATTCCGAGGAACTGGTAAGTCAAATCCAGGGCTTCACACCGGACCAGATCGCGCAGCAGTGTGCGGGCTTCGGCCCCGCCATGAAGGATCACGTTGCGGCTCTGTCGCTCAAGTCCCGCGATGCTGTTGTGGCCGATGTGTCTTCATTCGTACTCGGTTCAGGGATGTCACCGGCCCAATTGGCCGGGACAGCGCGAATTTGTCTGGGCGTTGGGTATCGGATTGACAATATGGATGTGGCTGTCGGTTCGGCGCTCTTGCTTTATACCTTGGGTGAGGGTGTTTACGGCGAACTGATGGGCCACCATTTGAACGCCGGTTTCGGAACCGCGAAGCGGCCTGATATGTCCAAAAGCTGGTATGAGGCCAGTCTCTCAGCGATTGACGCGGGTGCCCCGGCGGTCTTTGCTCCCGGTCAACCCGAACGCACCGCTCTGATCCGGGCCGCTGCGACTGGGACAGGTGTTGGCATGGGCAGCCAACCAACAATTCAGCCCGCAGCGGGAACTGGTTTGCCGACCTTCTCCGTCAGCGAGTAGGCCGGTTATTCCGCTGCCAAAGCATTGCGCCCGGGCCGCATTTATGGCCCGGCTAGATTGTTATCTTTTCGCTCTTCACAAGCCAGCACAGTTTAGCTACATGGAGCCAATCACCATGGCTTGCGGTCGTGGCGGAATGGTAGACGCGCAGCGTTGAGGTCGCTGTGGGGTAATACCCGTGAGAGTTCGAGTCTCTCCGACCGCACCAACTTTATTTATTAAATTATTTAAAAACAAATAGTTGAATGGATAATGGGAATTTTGATCCCCCAGAGTATCCCCCATCTTAGGTTCGGTACTGCAC
>JABDKA010000064.1 GCA_013002405.1 Sulfitobacter sp.
GCGGGCACATCGGCAAGATCGTTCTCAAGGTGTCGGATTGAGGAAATTGACGCGCTGAAGCGCGACACGATATTTGGATTTTTGGCGCACCAAAAATCGTGCCTCCGGCGGGAGGTATTTTGAGTGATAAAGAGATTAAAGCTTTGTTTACCTTGATCCTTCAATGTCGAACTGCGGTACAGGCGGGAGCGTCGATGACCGCGTGATGAAGAGAGCCAGGCTCTTTTCGGAGAGGGGGAAGGGCAGCTTCTCCCTCTTCTCTTTGTCACCGCAAATACTCGGCAGGACAGTGAAGGCAGTCCCTTCCTGCGGTTTTAGCGCAGGGGGGTGAAAAGGGCATCTTTCAGTCTGCAGTCCCGTACCACGTCCCTTCCGCAAGGCACCGGATCGAGGCTGCGGGAGAGGCAAATACGGACCTCCTGGATCTGCTGTGCCTTGCAGGTAATCGTGATGCCATCGGGCTCCATATCCGGGTTCGCCTTCAGGAAAGCCTCCTCGACCACCCGGGCGGGCAGTTTTACTGTGCGGCTCAGTTTGCGGAAGATCTCGGGGCGTGACACGCGCCCGTAGGCTTCGCGGGACAGCGCATAATAGGCGGGTGCAGAGAGGCCCGTACAAACCCCGTGTTTGCGCCACTGGTGCCAGGCAAGGCCCGGTGTTCCCATGATGTCAGCCATTGCGGCCGTAGCCCCACGGGACGGCGGACGTTCGACGGTGCTGCAAAAGGCGGGATAGCCGCGGTGATACTGGGGCCAGAGGCCATGCAGAATCCAGCCGTACCCCGTTCCGGCCGCGCATTGCGGGGAGTGGCGCGCGTCGCCTTCGCGGGCGCACCAGTTGGGCGACCAACTTAGCGACACGACGTAATAGTCGAACTCACCCGGCACATCCCCCATCGCGGCGGCGGGCGTGGTCAGGGCGAGGAGGGCAGCCAAAAGCTGGCTGAGGAGGGTGCGCATTCACTCTTTCCTTATCGATTTTGCCCCACTATAAGGCGGCCAAGTTCCCCGACAATGGAAACCGTTCCGGCCCCCGGGACAGCCCTTTCAGGCGACGGGAGAGGTGTGGCTCTTAAAGGAGAGATGACATGGCAAAACCGATTATGGCGAAGGCAACCGCCGTCTGGCTGGTGGACAATACCACGATCAGCTTCAAGCAGATCGCGGACTTTGTCGGCATGCATGAGCTGGAAGTGCAGAGCATTGCGGACGGCGATGTGGCCGCCGGGGTCAAGGGGTTCGATCCCGTTGCGAACAACCAGCTGACCCAGGATGAGATCGACACGGCCGAAAAGGACCCATCCCACAAGCTGCAGCTCAAGTTCAATGCTGCAGCCCAGGGGGAAGAAAAGCGTCGCGGTCCGCGCTACACGCCACTCAGCAAGCGGCAGGACCGGCCTGCCTCCATTCTTTGGCTGGTAAAGTTTCATCCCGAGTTGACGGACGGTCAGATCAGCAAGCTGGTCGGCACCACCAAGCCGACGATTCAGGCCATCCGTGAGCGGACCCATTGGAATATCTCCAACATCCAGCCCATTGACCCCGTCGCACTGGGCCTGTGCAAACAGTCCGAGCTGGACGCCGCCGTCCAGAAAGCCGCCGCAAAGAAGGCCGCCGAGGGCGACGTGATGAGCGATGACGAACGCCGCAAGCTGGTCAGCACCGAGCAGAGCCTTGGGATGGAAGCGGAGCCGAAGATCCCGACGGCCATCGAAGGGCTTGAGACCTTTACCCTGTCGGGAGAGGACACCCCGGCCGATGAGGAGGCGGACGAGAAGGGCGACTATTCCGATGCGGACAGTTTCTTTTCGTTGCCTGAAACGGACGACGAGGAAGAGAAAGACGCCAAGTCCTGAGGCGGCGCCACGACCTGTCTGGGAACGGGGTGGACCTGGGCAGCGTTGGTCTGTCAGGAAGCCGCACCCTGTACCGGGGTGAGGCAGCGCAGAAGTCTGGAGGCTGAAATTGACAATTGCGACCGTACTGATCTGGGCTTTGACGGCCTTCCTGGTACTGGCCAGCCTCCTGCCGCTCAGCAAACTGCCCTACGGGGCAATTCGGGGCTTGGCTTTCCCCCGCGAACAGTTCTTCGTTCTTGCCATCCTTCTGATCCCTGCCGTCATTTACTTCCAGCCCGGTGGCTGGGGCAGGCTGGGTGCCGTGCTGCTGATCGGGGTGGCCCTGATCCAGCTTCTCTACATCGTCAAATTCACACCTTTCTGGGGGCGCCAATCGCTTGATGCTCCGGCCGGGCTTAGTGAGGATGAGGGCGCAAAGCTCAGTCTGATCGCGGCCAATGTGAAGATGTCGAACCGCGCCTACCGGCGGCTGATCCAACTGGCCAAGGACCGGCAGCCGGATATTTTGATGGCGATCGAGGTTGACGAAGACTGGTTAGAGGCACTCAAGCAGGGCTTGGAGGAGGAGTATCCGCATTGGGTCGAGGTGCCTCAGGACAACGGCTATGGCCTCTGCCTCATGTCGCGCTTGGAACTGTCTGAAGTCGACGTACGGTATCTGATCACAGAAGGGGTGCCCTCGATCCGTACAATGGTCACGCTGCGCAATGGGGAGAGTGTGCGCCTTTACGTGGTGCACCCCGAGCCACCTGTGATTGATCACGACACAGCGGGCCGTGACAGCGAAATCGCTCAAGTGGGGCTTGAGGCCCTGAACGACCCCCTTCCCGCAATTGTCACCGGTGATCTCAACGATGTGGCCTGGTCCACGACCACCCGGCTTTTTCAGCGCCTGTCGCGTCTGCTGGATCCACGGGTCGGCCGTGGGTTCTTCAATACCTTCTCAGCCACGATGCCCTGGTTTCGCTGGCCGCTCGACCATCTTTTCCACGATGCACGCTTTCGCCTTATCGCCATGGAACGGCTTGAAAAGATCGGATCGGATCATTTTCCGATGTGGTTTGTTCTGGCCCTTGCCGAGACCGAGGACAGGGAACTGTCACCGGGAAGTGCCGACCCCGCCGAAAAGCGCGAGACGGAGGAAATGATTGACCGCGAGAGGTCCAGAGACCGCGATCCCATTGGTTCCGACTGGGAGAAGGAACAGGAGTGATGCGGCTTTCGTGTGCGGCTGGGGAATAAATTGCGTCCGGCCGGATATTTCTTCTTGCGCGATTCAAAAAAGCGCGTATGTGAGCGCTCAGACGCCAACGCACGCGCCTCTGGCCGGTCAGTTTCATTTTGGCACTGACCCGCGTTTAAGTAGCGACGGTAACGTCTCTTGAAACGACTTTTGGGGACCTTCCCCTTTTGCTCTTTGGAGATGACCATGCACGCTACCCTCCCGGGCGCCTTGCGCGCCGCAACACCCGTATTCGCAGATGAGGCTGCGGCCTTTATTGCGGCCAATGCCTTCGATCGGCCCACGCTTGTGATCAGCCGTGATCGGGTGGCCAGGCAGTATGATGCGCTCAGCGCCGGACTGGGGCGTGCCCGGATCCACTTTGCGGTCAAGGCGAACCCCGCGCCGCAGATCATTCGCACCCTTGTCAAGAGGGGCTCAGGTTTCGACTGCGCATCGCGCGGGGAGATTGAGCTGTGTCTCGGTCAGGGCGCGCGGCCCGAAAACATCTCCTTTGGGAACACGATCAAAAGGGCCTCGGATATCGCCTTTGCCCACGGGGTCGGTGTGACCCTATTTGCCGCCGACAGTGATGCTGAGCTGGAAAAGATCGCAGCCCACGCGCCCGGCGCACGGGTCTATCTGCGCCTGATCGTGGAGAACTCGATGGCGGACTGGCCGCTGAGCCGCAAGTTCGGATGTGCACCTTCCGCGCTGCCCGGCCTGCTGGATCATGCGCGGGCGCTGGGTCTTGTGGTCTATGGCTTGTCCTTCCATGTTGGCTCGCAGACCCGCAAATCTGAATACTGGAACCCGGTACTCGACCAGGTGGCCGGGCTCTGGCACGGGGCGCGGGCAGCGGGGCACGACCTGCAGCTGCTGAACATCGGCGGCGGATTTCCGGCTTTTCACGGCGAAAGCATCGAAGCGCCGCGCGCCTACGCGGCTGCGGTGATGCGGGCGGTTGAAACGCGTTTTGGCGACGTGGCCGAAGTGATGGCGGAACCCGGTCGCGGCCTTGTGGCCGAGGCCGGTCACATTGCTGCTGAGGTCATACTCGTCTCACGCAAGTCGGCGGACGATCTGCACCGCTGGGTCTACCTTGATATCGGGCGTTTCTCGGGGTTGGCCGAGACGGAGGGGGAGGCAATCCGTTATCAGCTGGTCACCCCGCACGATGGGGCCGAATGTGGCCCCTGTGTCCTGGCGGGCCCCTCCTGTGACAGCGCCGATATCCTCTACGAAAACCGTCCCGTTCAACTGCCGCTGGCACTGCGGTCGGGGGACAAGGTGATGATCCGGAACTGCGGCGCCTATACGAGCTCCTACAGTTCCGTTGGCTTTAACGGGTTTCCGCCGCTGGATGTGGTTGTCCTCTGACAATCCACGTCGCGTCGGGCGGGCCGTCTGCTTTGGGAGGGGCAGGCGGCCTTTTTTCTTGAGGGTCTGGCGGGGCCGATCTGTTCAAGAGATCCGGATTGAATTCATTGAAGGATTAAGGCGCTAAAACTGCTTGCGGGCGCGCAGGGCGGCAGTGATTGTGCCATCGTCGAGGTAGTCCAGCTCGCCCCCGATGGGCACGCCTTGGGCCAGGGAGGTCAGCCGTACCTGACCTTCCAACTGGTCGGCGATGTAGTGGGCCGTAGTTTGGCCGTCGACCGTAGCGTTGAGCGCGAGGATCACTTCGGTCACGTTCTCGGTTGCGACCCGGTCGATCAGGCGGGGGATGCGCAGTTCCTGCGGGCCGACAGCATCCAGCGCCGAAAGAGTACCCCCTAAGACGTGATAGCGCCCCTTGAAGACACCGGCCCGTTCCATGGCCCAGAGATCGGCCACATCCTCGACGACGCAAAGCTCTCCGTTGGCCCGTTTATCAGAGGCACAGATGTCACAGATGTCCGCCGTGCCCACGTTGCCGCAATTCAGACATTCGCGTGCGGTGGCCGCGACAACCTGCATCGCCTCCGCGAGGGGCGTCAGAAGCAGGCTGCGTTTGCGGATGAGGTGCAGAACCGCACGACGGGCCGAGCGGGGGCCGAGCCCGGGTAGCTTGGCCATCATCTCGATCAGCCGGTCGATATCTCGTGTGCTGCTCATGGGACGGTCTTTGCGGTTCGCCCCGCGCCAGAAGAACTTTTATGCCTCCGGCGGGGATTTTGAACCAATTGGAAGATCAGAAGGGCAGCTTCATGTCGGCGGGCAGGCCCATGCCTTCGGTAAGCTTGGCCATCTCCGCCTGGGCGCGTTCGGCTGCCTTGGTCTGGGCATCCTTGATGGCGGCGAGGATCAGATCTTCGACCACTTCCTTGTCATCGCCGTTGAAGATCGAAGGATCGATGTCGAGCCCCTTGAGTTCGCCCTTCGCGGTGCAGGTGGCCTTGACCAGTCCCGCGCCGCTTTCGCCTTCGACGATCAGGTTGGCGAGCCCTTCCTGCATCTCGGCCATCTTGCCTTGCATTTCCTGGGCCTTCTTCATCATACCGGCCATATCGCCGAGTGCGCCTAGTCCTTTGAGCATTGCTCTCTCCTTGGTCTGGTGGGTCCGGCCGCTGGGATCGGGGCGCGGTATGGACAATCATTCCCCCACATATTGCAGCCACGATGGCGATGAACAAGGTGGGAGAGCCCCTGTTGCCCCGGTCCGGGCGATTTCCTGCAGGCCGGTGGGATCGGCCCTGGCGACGATGGAGACCGGAATGGTCCAGAGCATCACGACACACAGGGCGCCTCGCTGGGGGCGGAACCGCAGGACCAGCAGGAAGGCCCGGGTCAGGAAAAGCGACAGGGGCGTCGTGAAGAGATGAGCGCTCGCTGAAAGGGCCGACGACGCTGCTGTCCCAGCCGGGATGCAGGTCCATGCAGGCACCGGCGAACGCCGTGCCGGGCATCAGTCCACTTCGAAGGGATCCCATTCGTCCTCGACTTCCGGCAGGGCCTCCCCGACCGCTTCGGCGGCGATCTCCTCGGGTGTGCGGATCGCCGTGATCCGCGCTCTTGGGAACTGTGCCAGCACAGCCTGCATCAGGGGATGGCTTTCGGCCTCCGCGCGCAGGGCGTTCTCCTTGGCATCGCGCACCTCGGCGATGGTCTTGCCACCGCCTTCGTTCACAAGTGTCACCGCCCAGCGGTTGCCGGTCCATTGCTGCAGCCGCTGGCCGAGGCGCTGGGCCAGGTCGGGTGGCGCCTGATCAGTGGGTACGAATTCGATCCGGCCGGGTTGGTAGGCGGCAAGGCGCAGGGTCGTTTCTGTTTCCACCAAAAGCTTCACATCGCGGTTGGCGCGGATCAGTTCCACCACATGGTCGAAGGTGGGAAAGCGGGCGAGCGCTTCTGAGGCATCGAGTGCGAGCGCCGTGGTCTGGCCGCTGGCGCTGGGGTTCTGGGCCATGCGGCTCTGGGCCTGCAGGACCGCCTGCGCGCCGGTCTGGCTGACAGAGCCTGTGCCGCCGGAGGGAGGGGTAGACGGAGGAGTGCTGCCACTCAGCTTGCGCACCAGCTCTTCGGGGCTGGGCAGATCGGCCACATGGGTCAGGCGGATGATGGCCATTTCGGCGGCCATCATGGCATTCGGCGCATTGGCCACCTCATCAAGGGCCTTCAGCAGCATCTGCCAAAGCCGCGTCAGCACGCGCATGGGCAGGGCTTCGGCCATGGCGGCGCCCCTCGTGCGTTCTTCGGGGGAAACGGTCGGATCTTCCGCCGCCTCCGGCGTGATCTTGACCACCGAGACCCAGTGCGTGATTTCGGCCAAATCACGCAGAACGGCCATGGGATCGGCCCCTTCGGCATATTGCGCGCTCAACTCGGTCAGGGCGCCCGCCGCATCGCCCTTGAGCACCATGTCGAAGAGGTCTAGCACACGGCCCCGATCGGCCAGGCCCAGCATGGCGCGGACCTGCATCGCTGTCGTTTCCCCCGCGCCGTGGCTGATGGCCTGGTCCAGTAGTGAGGTGGCATCGCGCGCCGATCCTTCGGCAGCGCGGGTGATGAGCGCCAGCGCGTCATCGGCAATCTGAGCCCCCTCGCTGTCGGCGATGCGGCGCAGCATGGCGATCATCACCTCGGGCTCGATCCGGCGCAGATCGAAACGCTGGCAGCGGGATAGGACCGTGACGGGGACCTTGCGAATTTCCGTTGTCGCAAAGATGAACTTCACATGTTCGGGTGGCTCTTCCAGCGTCTTCAGCAGGGCGTTGAAAGCATTCGTGGAAAGCATGTGCACTTCGTCGATGATATAGACTTTGTACCGGGCCGAGGCCGCGCGGTAGTGTACGGAGTCGATGATCTCGCGAATGTCGCCCACGCCGGTGTTCGATGCCGCATCCATCTCGAGCACGTCGACGTGGCGGCCTTCCATGATGGCCACGCAGTGTTCGCAGACCCCGCAGGGTTCTGTCGTGGGGCCGCCCGTGCCGTCGGGGCCGATGCAGTTCATGCCCTTGGCTATAATCCGGGCCGTAGTGGTTTTCCCCGTGCCCCGGATGCCAGTCATGATGAAGGCCTGGGCGATCCGGTCCGCCGCGAAGGCGTTCTTGAGCGTGCGCACCATTGCACCCTGCCCCACCAGATCGACAAATGTCTCGGGCCGGTACTTGCGTGCCAGCACACGGTAGGCGGGGGTGTCGGACATGGGGGCTCCAGGCTCAGATTCGGCTGGGGGTCAAGGTAGGCCGTGGCGCAGGCGGCGGCAACCGCCCTAGAGCGCCCAGAGGATCGCGCCGATGAAGGCGGAGCCTACTGCGAAGACGATGGCGAGGGTGCGCATCCGCCAGCGCGGCTGAGCCTTGGCGTCATGGTCGTTAAGCCTGTCGAGCGTCTTGCAGGCGGCGTCCTGGGCGGCCCAGAAGATATAGATGGCCAGCACAACGAAGATCGAGGCAACGCCCTTGGCAGCCCAGGTCGGCTCAAACTCTCCGAAGACGGCACGCAGGCCGATGGCCACACCAAGCGCACCCATGCCGGTCCTCATCCAGCCTGCGAATGTCCGTTCATTGGCCTGAACGGTGCGATCCTCCGCCCAGTCGGTGCGGTCTTCGGCGAGTTTGTTGCTGTCTGTCATTGAACCATTGTCTCAAATCGGCGTTGGTCAGAGAATAGCGCAGATCAATTGGGAGGACAGGCCATGCGGCTCAGAGGGATCAGACGCAGCAAGAACGTGGAGGTGCGGCAGGGCCGCGGTGCCCGGGCCGGGGGCATCGGAATTGTTGGCCTGCTGGTCGTGCTAGGTATCGGGTACTTCACAGGTATCGACGTGAGCCCCCTGCTGCAGGGTGGCGCACCACAGCCTCAGCAAAGTGCACCGGTTTCTGCCGCGGACAGCAAGGCAACCCAATTCTCCGCCCAGGTTCTGGCCACGACCGAAGATGTTTGGACCGACATCTTTCGCGAGCAGCTGGGCCGTACCTACGTCCCGCCCAAACTGGTGGTCTTTTCCGGTATCACCCAAAGTCCTTGCGGCGGTGCTTCCGGAGCGACAGGTCCCTTTTACTGTCCGGCGGACAGCAAGGCCTACCTCGACACTGCCTTCTTCACCCTGCTGGACCAGCGCATGGGTGCGGGGGGTGATTTTGCCGCCGCCTACGTGATCGCCCATGAGGTCGCGCATCACGTTCAGAATGAGTTGGACATTTTGCCCAAGGTCAACGCAGCGCGGCAGCAGTCCAGCAAGACTGAAGCGAATGCCCTGACCGTCCGGCTTGAGTTGATGGCCGACTGCCTGTCCGGTATCTGGGCCGCCAACGTGCGGGGCCTGATGGAGCGAGGCGATCTGCAGGAGGCGCTGAATGCGGCGCGCAAGATCGGGGACGATTATCTGCAGCGTCAGGCAGGACGTGTGCCCCAGCCCCATACCTTCACCCATGGGACGTCCGAACAACGGGCGCGCTGGTTCGCGCGGGGGTTTGAGACCGGTCAGGTGGGCCAGTGCGACACCTTCGCGGCGCGACAGCTTTGAGGCGAATGATGCGGGGGGGTTCTTTCGGCGGCATCACTTTGCAAAGGGCCTGCCGGGCGACGCCCTTTGCTGCGCAAAGAGCCTGGGTGAGAGATTGATAACGACCCAAGCGGGACTCGTTACGGCTGCTTCCTTCCGGACCTGACCGGGTTGGCGAGGCGCCTGCCCGCACCAACCTCTCAGAAGTGCATATAGGACAGCGATCCGCCTGACGCAAGCAGGCCGGATCCGTCAGAGCGTGAGGCGCAGCGTGGCAAATCCTTCGGTGCTGCGGCCGCGGACGACGGGCGACAGATGGGCGGTCTCCTGCAGGTACTGCAGGGCTGCCGGGGCGGTCTCCAGTATCGCCTCAACCCGATCCTTGCAGGAAAAGCACCAGGGCGTGAAATCCTCGAAAACCCGGTCAAAGGGATTCTGGAAGCTGTCGATCAGGGCCTCTTCGATTGGGACCGGGCTGCGGTGGATCACCTCGCAAGATGGTCCGGTCCGGTGCCCCCCGCCCCCCGCCGCGCGGAACTGGTTGGTCACCAGCACAAAGGACTGTTCAGGATCCACCGGCGCGCCCGCGTAGCGCAGTGCGCTGATACGTGCACCGGCCGGTTGCGTGGGGTCAATCCTGTAGCTGAGGCCGTAGATCGTATCGAAGTTGAAGGTCGGGACATCGGGGTTGAGGAGTGCCTGTTCTTTGTGTCCGGGCGCCAGGCGGTTGAAAACCTCGGCTGACCGTTCAAGCCAGGCGCGCAGACCCCGGCCCGGGATTTTCAGGGCCCAGATCTGATCGGCGTAGGGGGCAAGGCCGTGGACGTGACGGCGCAGAATGGGCCCCTCGGGCACATGGAGGTAGTGATGCGGCCCGGCCCGGCCCCCCGCTGTGTGCGCGGGTGCTGCCGCCACCAGCGGCAGATCGGCCTCCGGCGAGCCCTGCAGGGCCTCGCGGATCACTCTTGCCTTGGCGCGGGCAAGGAAGGCGCAGGTCGGCGTGGGCATCGCGAGCGAAAAGAAGTTGTGGATCGGGGTCCAGGTGCGGGCCACCGGGGCGCGCAGCGCCTGGCGTGCGCTTGAGTGAGCGGCGAGGCACAGTCCCTGCACCTTGGGATCGGGCTTTGTATCCGGGCCGTTAGCCTTCAGCGATGCCTTGTGGCGGATGATCTGCCACTTGCCCGATGATGCCTGTTCCAGCGCAAGATCGAGAATGCCGAGGTCCGATCCGTTGTGTCCGGGCATCACCGCGGGCCGATTGGCCAGCAGACCGGTTGAGGGATCGATATTCTGCCGTTCCGTGTGGTCCTTACCGGGAAACCGCCTGTGCGTATGGCCGGTGATCAGGGCATCGACGCCCTCCACTTCGGCCAGGTGAACCGCATCGTCGACCCTGTCTCCGCGAATGCCCAGATGCGCCATAAGGACCACCGCCTCAGCGCCCTGCGCACGGAGCCGTGTGACAGTGCCCTGAACGCTTTGCAGCAGCGGCATGACGCTGTCCTGCGGGCCAAGGTTGTGGCAGTTCCAGACCGCCGTCTGCTCCGGCAGGACCGAGACGAGACTCACGGCAAAGGTGCCCCCGTCCGGCAGAGGGCAGTTCAGAATTGCGGAGCGGCGCAGATTGCCCGGCTTTTTCAGGCGCAGATTGCTGCAGATCACCGGCATTCTCAGCGCCTTGGTAACGGCGCGCAAATAGTCCTTTCCGTGATCCAGATCGTGATTGCCAAGACCGATGGCGTCATATCCCAGGTAATTGACCGCGCCCACCAGTGGATGATCGGGGCCAACAGGGTCCCTGGCCAGACGGTCGCCCAGGGCCGTTCCCTGCAAAAGATCGCCGTTGTCGAGCAGCAGTGTGCCATATCCCAGTGCGCGCGCCTCATCCCGCGCCTCCGAGATGAGCGTCGCGATGCCCGCGAGGCCATGGTTCTCTGCCTCCTTGTCTGCAACGTAGTCGAATCCCAAGAGCTGTATATGCAGATCGGTCGTCGCCATCACGCGAAGGGTGAGCGTTTTGGGCCCCACTGTGCCCCGACGCGTGCCACCGAAGGGCTGAACGTCGTCGGCTGTGGGCCTGGGAAATTCGTCTCTCATATCAAATCAAACAACCTGAGATTGCCAAAGACTGCAACCATTCAACCAAATGATCAACCCCCTTGGGATTGCCACCCCAGCACGATTGGGGCACATCCTGAACGGCCTGTGACAGGTAGGGGAGATTGCGCACCATGAGGCACGCAGAGACGGTGACATTTGGCGGCTCGGCGCTCGACCGTGCGGGGGAAATCCGCAACGATCCCGATGCTGTTGCCGCGGCCCGCGCCACGTCTCATGCAAGGGCGATCCTCTACTGGCGTGGCAAGCCGCTGATCAAACGCAGCAGACCGGCAGAACTGGCGCGGCTGCCAATGGATCATCCTGTCGTGAAGCAGGCCGATCCCGACGCGATCCTTTTGGGCCGCGAGGAGGGCGCGGCGCGCTTTGCCTGTGACCTTTCCGCCTGGTCGCCCGAGGACCTGGACGAAGCTTCCTTGGGTGGATTCCTTGACCCCAGCGAACAGCGCCACCCCGGTCTTGGGGAGGACCTGGTTTTCGCCGAACTGCGACGCATCATGACCTGGCTGACCCCCCGCGATGCGGAGCTTGCCGCGACGGGCAAGGCTATCCTGGGTTGGCACCGCAGTCACGGGTTCTGCGCCGTTTGCGGCCACAAGACTGACATGCGGCAGGCCGGATGGCAGCGGACCTGTCCCGCCTGCAAGGCCGGGCATTTTCCCCGAACCGATCCGGTGGTGATCATGCTGATTACAAATGGAAATTCCGTCCTGATGGGCCGATCACCTGGCTGGCCTGAGGGGATGTATTCGCTTCTCGCGGGTTTCGTGGAGCCCGGTGAGACGCTGGAGGCCGCGGTGCGTCGCGAGGTGCTCGAGGAGGCAGGTGTGAAGGTGGGCGCTGTTAGTTACCTTGCCAGCCAGCCCTGGCCCTTTCCTGCGTCACTGATGTTCGGCTGCCACGGCGAGGCCCTGAGCCGTGAAATCACGATAGATCCGGTCGAGATCGAAGACGCCATCTGGGTCAGCCGCGAGGAAATGATGGACGCCTTTTCCGGCACTCACCCCAGAATGTTACCCGCACGTAAAGGAGCAATTGCTCATTTTCTGCTGGAGAATTGGCTCAAGGACACGTTGGATTGAGCCGAAAATTCGGTTAACAAAAGATTAACGCGTTCCCTTTAGGCGCGAATTAGTAAGAAAATCAGAGCGTACTGATAGGGCGGCGGTATGAAGTTTTCGACGAATGAGGATATCGAAGCTCCGATTGAAGCGGTCTTCGAGATGCTGAGCGACTTTGAGAGTTTCGAGCGTTCCGCCATGCGCCGCGGGGCGGAGGTGCAACGGGTTGACCGATTGAACGTGCCCGGCGTCGGGATGACCTGGCACGCGGCCTTTAACCTGCGCGGCAAGCGCCGTGAACTTGAACTTGAAATGGTGACCTACGATCAGCCGAACGAAATCGTCCTGGAAAGCACCTCACCCGGGATGCTCGGCAGCATGAGGTTCGATCTGATCGCGCTCAGCCGCAAGCGCACGCGGGTGAAGGTGGAGCTTGAGGTGAAACCCCTCAACCTGAGCGCGCGACTCTTGGTGCAGTCGCTCTAGCTGGCCAAGAAGTCCCTTACGCGCCGTTACAAGCTGGGCGTGGCCAACTTTGCCAAGTCCATGGAAGAACGCTACGCCAGAATGGTTTGAACGCCCGGGTTATTCAGCGTCGGCGTTTTTGTCTCCTCCTCCAGCGAAGGCCCCTCAGCCTCGATCGGGGTGGGCGGGGTAAACGCCAAGGATTTCGAGCATGTTGGTGAAATAGGCCAACTCCTCGAGCGCGCGCCTGACCGGTGGATCCTCCGGGTGCCCTTCGATATCCGCCAAGAATTGCGTCGCGGTGAAGGAGCCTCCAACCATGTAGCTTTCCAGTTTCGTCATGTTGACGCCGTTCGTCGCAAAACCACCCATCGCTTTGTATAGCGCCGCAGGGATGTTGCGCACCTCAAAGACAAAGGTGGTCAGCATCTTTTCCGCCCGTCGGCTTTCGTCGATTTCGGGGGACATCAGCAGAAAGCGGGTGGTGTTGTGATCCAGATCTTCGATGTCACGTGCCAGCACCTCAAGCCCGTGGATCTTGGCCGCAACCTCACTTGCAAGCACCCCCTCATGGCGCAGGTCTGAGACGGCCAGATCAGCGGCCGCTCCGGCACTGTCGGCTGCCGCTTCTGACGTGATACCGTGGGAGTCAAGGAAACTGCGCGCCTGTGGCAGCAACACAAGATGGGCGCGCACGTGATTGATCTCATCCAGCGATACGCCGGGGCGGGCCATCAATGCGATGCGGACACGCACGAAGGCTTCATCAATGATGTGCAGACCGCTTTCCGGCAGCAGGCGGTGAATATCGGCGACCCGGCCGTAGGTGGTGTTTTCCACGGGCAGCATGGCAAGGCCGGCGCGGCCTTCCTTCACCGCACGAATTACCCCTTCGAAGGTGGTGCAGGGAACGGGAATCATATCCGGTTTGGCCTGCAGGCAGGCCTCGTGACTGTAGGCGCCAAGGGCACCCTGGAAGGCGATGCGCGGAGCGCTCTTTTCGGCCATCTCAGCCATCCTTGTTCAATTCAAACACAAAGGGGCGTTTGGTCGCGCTAACTACACCTTGCCTGCGACCAGGGAAAGCAATAGATACGCGCCCAACAACGACGAAATTGAGAAGTGGGTAGAATTCCATGTTCGATACGATGACGATCACGAAAATCGGTGGCGGTTTGCTGGGCGCATGGCTCATCCTGCTGCTTGGCAAGTGGGCCGCAGAAGAGATCTATCACGCTGAACTGCACGGTGAGGCCTCTTATGTGATCGAAGTCGAAGGTGCCGGTGAGGTCGAGGAAGAAGTCGAAGAAGTTGATTTCGCCGCTTTGATGGCAGAGGCCGACATCGGCAAGGGTGAAAGCGTTTTCCGCAAGTGTTCCGCCTGCCACAAGGTTGAGGACGGCGCGAATGCCGTTGGTCCTCACCTTTATGGCGTGGTTGGCCGTGAGATCGCCGCAATCGACGGTTTCGGCTACTCAGGTGCGCTGACCGAACAGGGTGACGCTTGGACCGTCGAAAACCTGAACGGCTTTCTTGAAAACCCGCGCGGCTGGGCACCCGGCACGACGATGGGCTTTGCGGGCCTGAACAAGCCAACGGACCGCGCAAACGTCATTGCCTACCTCGACAGCCTCGCCAACTGAGGCAACTTCCGAGATCTGATGAACAGGCCGCCTTCGGGCGGCCTTTTTCGTGAGAGCAGCAGCCCGGATAACATATTCGCAACTTGTATCTTGGCAGTCCCGCCCTTTAGCTTACATCAATTCGAAACCAGACATGCGATACAGAGGATCTGCCCGATGAGGACACCCCCGGCCCGCACCATTGCCTGCAACCCGACCCGGCCCGCTTGGCCTTACTGGATGGGGTTATTGATCCTGGGGGTGGCGATGCTGATCGCAGGAGCCGCGGCGGCGCAGGAAGAGAACATCAAGTCGCACGGATACTCTTTCTACGGGGATCTGACCTATGGGCCCGATTACACACACTTCAACTATGTGAACCCGGACGCGCCGAAGGGCGGCGAGATATCGCTCTCCACATTGGGCACATTCGATTCCATGAACCCTTACAGCCGCAAGGGGCGGGGCGGCGCCCTTTCGACGGTGATGTTCGAAAGCTTGCTGGGCGAGGGCGTCAATGCCGTGGCCCCGGCGGATGTCTATTCCGAATATTACTGCCTGCTCTGCGAAAGCCTTGAATATCCTCCAGGCAAGGAATGGGTGATTTTCTACATGCGGCCTGAGGCGCGTTTTTCCAACGGCGATCCGGTAACTGCCCATGACATCGCCTTTTCCCACAACCTGCTGCTGGATCAGGGCCTGAAATCCTACGCCGATGCGGTGCGCAAGATGATCCCCAAGGTAGAGGTGATCGACGATCACACGATCAAGTTCTATTTCGCCGAAGGCATCTCGCGGCGCAGCCTGATCGAACAGGTCGGTGGCGTACCTGCCTGGTCCAAGACGTGGTACGAGAAGACGGGCGCGCGGCTGGATGAAAGCCGTCTGGAAACCTCGCCAGGTTCCGGCCCCTACACGATCGAGGAAGTCGATGTGAACCGCCGCATCGTTTACAAGCGCAACCCCGACTACTGGGGTAAGGACCTGCCCTTCAACGAGGGCCGCAACAATTTCGACCGGATCCGGATCGAATACTTCGGTGATGAGAACTCCGCTTTCGAGGCCTTCAAGGCGGGCGAATATACCTTCCGCTCCGAAGGGAATTCCAAGCAGTGGGCGACTGCCTACGATTTTCCCAAGGTCGACAATGGCTATGTGGTGAAGGAAGAGCTGCCCGACGGCGCTCCGCCGACGCCAAATGGGATCGTCTTCAACCTTGGGCGCGAGGTCCTGCAGGACAAGCGCGTGCGCCAGGCCGTGTCGCTGGGCTTCAATTTTGAATGGACAAACGAGTCACTGCAGTACGGCCTTTTCAAGCAGCGCGCCTCTTTCACGCAGGACACCCCGCTGATGGCGACGGGTGTGCCGGAGGGGGCGGAGTTGGAACTGCTTCAGTCGCTTGGCGATCTGGTCCCGGCAGAGATGCTGACGGAAGCAGCGGTCATACCCCACACCTCTAAACCAGAACGCTTGCTGGACCGCCGAAATGCGCGCGCGGCGATGAAGCTGCTGGATGAAGCAGGCTGGCCCGTCAGCGATGACGGCAAGCGGCGTAACGCCGCCGGTGAGCGGCTGAGGCTGACCTTCCTGCTCAACTCCTCGGGCTCAGCGACTCTTTCGGCCGTGGTTGAGAACTTCATGTCCAACCTGGACGCGATGGGTATTGAGGCGGTGTTGGAAAAGGTCGACGCCTCCCAATACACCTCCCGGGAGCGGGACCGCGATTACGATCTGGTCTTTGACGGTTATTCCGCCTTTCTCGGGACCGGCACCGGTCTGATGCAGCGGTTCGGGTCGGAGGATGCCGCTTATTCGCTGTTCAATCCCGCCGGTCTTGCCAGTCCGCTGGTCGATGCGCTGATCGAACAGTCCTTGCGCGCCAACAGCCGTGAAGAAGAGGAGGCCGCCCTGCGTGCGCTGGACCGGGCGCTGCGGTACGAGTTCTTCATGATCCCTGTCTGGTACAATGATGTCCACTGGGTGGCCTACTACGATCAATACGCGCACCCCGAGATCCCGCCCTACGCGCTCGGTTATCTGGACTTCTGGTGGTTCGAGGAAGAAAAGGCCGCGGTCCTGCGCGATGCCGGTGCGCTGAGGTAATCAGAACCCCATGGGCGCCTATATTCTCAGAAGGCTACTGCTGATCATTCCGACCTTGCTTGGGATCATGCTGATCAATTTCGCGCTGGTCCAATTCGTGCCCGGTGGCCCGGTTGAGCAGGCCATCGCAAGGGTGCAGGGGGGCGGCGATGTCTTTGGCGGCTTTGCCGGGACAGGCAACGACGCAGGCGATACCGCGGTTTCCGCAGGGAACGAGAATTACGTCGGCGCCCGTGGCTTGCCGCCCGAATTCATCGCTGAGTTGGAGCGTGAATTCGGCTTCGACAAGCCCCCCGTTGAACGCTTTATCAACATGATGTGGAACTACATGCGCTTCGACTTCGGGGAGAGTTATTTCAGATCCATCAGCGTCATTGAGCTGATCAAGGAAAAGCTGCCCGTGTCGATCACGCTGGGCCTCTGGTCCACGCTTATCGCCTATCTGGTGTCAATCCCGTTGGGGATCCGCAAGGCGGTCAAGGATGGCTCCAGCTTTGACACCTGGACCTCGGGTGCCATCATCGCGGCCTACGCGATTCCCGGTTTTCTCTTCGCGATCCTGCTGCTGGTGCTCTTTGCCGGGGGCTCCTACTACCAGATCTTTCCGCTGCGCGGGCTCACCTCGGACAACTTCGAAGAGCTGAGCCTGCTGGGCAAGATCGGCGACTATTTCTGGCACATCACGCTGCCGGTTCTGGCCTCCACCATATCGGCCTTTGCCACGCTGACGCTGCTGACCAAGAACTCCTTTCTTGATGAGATCAAGAAGCACTATGTCATGACCGCCCGCGCCAAGGGGCTGTCGGAGCGCAAGGTGCTCTACGGCCATGTCTTCCGAAATGCGATGCTGATCGTAATCGCGGGCTTCCCGGCGGTCTTTATCGGCGTGTTCTTCGGCGGCTCGCTGATCATTGAGACGATCTTCTCACTTGACGGTCTGGGGCGGCTGGGATTTGAGGCGGCAGTCGCGCGAGACTATCCAATCGTTTTTGGCACGCTTTTCATATTTGGCCTCATCGGCCTGGTGGTCGGCATCCTGTCGGACCTGATGTACGTGCTGGTCGACCCGCGCATCGACTTTGAGCGGAGGGAAGGATGAGCGATCTGGCCCAGACCGATCCCCTGCCGCAAAAGAGCAACGGCATGGATGCGCCCCCGCCCGTGCCCGAGCGACCCAAGCGCTTTGCCCTGTCGCCCCTAAACCAGCGTCGCTGGCGCAATTTCAAGCGGAACAGGCGCGCCTACTGGTCGCTCTGGATCTTTGCCATTCTCTTTGGAATATCGCTCTTTGCGGAGTTCGTGGCGAATGACAAACCGATCCTCGTGAACTACCGTGGCGACTTTTACATGCCGATATTCCAGTTTTATCCCGAAACGCAGTTCGGCGGGGATTTTCAGACGGAAGCCGTTTATCGCGATCCGGAGGTGGAGTGCCTGATCGTCACGGGCGGTCTGGACCTCTGTTTCGATGATCCCGAGGGCTATATCGAAGATGCTCAGGATGGCGTGATCGAGGGCGAAGAGATTGCCAAGGGCTGGACGCTCTGGCCGATCATACCCTATTCCTTCAACACCGCTGTCGACCGTCCAGGTGCCGCCCCCCTGCCGCCCAATGAACAGAACTGGTTGGGCACGGACGGCACCAAACGCGATGTCATGGCCCGGGTCATTCACGGTTTCCGTCTGTCGATCCTCTTTACCCTCATCGTGACCGGGCTCGCCTCCCTCATCGGTATCATAGCGGGGGCGGTGCAGGGCTTCTTTGGCGGCTGGCTTGACCTCATTTTTCAACGGATCATCGAGATCTGGTCCTCGACCCCGTCGCTCTACGTGATCATCATCATGTTCGCGATCCTGGGACGATCTTTCTGGCTTCTGGTCTTCCTGCTGGTCCTCTTCAGCTGGACCTCTCTCGTTGGAGTGGTGCGGGCAGAATTCTTACGTGCACGGAACCTCGAATATGTGCGCGCCGCACGCGCGCTGGGGGTCAGCAACACGACCATCATGTTCCGTCACATGCTGCCCAACGCTATGGTGGCAACGCTGACGATGCTGCCTTTCATCATCACTGGTACCATTTCGACCCTCGCGATCCTCGATTTCCTGGGCTTCGGTCTTCCCTCCTCGGCACCATCGCTCGGCGAATTGACCCTTCAGGCCAAGCAGAACCTTCAGGCTCCCTGGCTCGCCTTCACGGCCTTCTTCACCTTTGCAATAATGCTGTCGCTGCTGGTCTTCATCTTCGAGGGCATCCGCGACGCCTTCGATCCGAGAAAGACTTTCTCATGACGGCCCTGCTTGAGGTCAAGGACCTGTCGGTTTCGTTCCGGCAGGACGGCAGGCTTACCCATGCGGTGCGGAATGTTTCCTTTCAGGTCAACCGGGGGGAGACGGTGGCGCTGGTGGGCGAATCCGGCTCGGGCAAATCCGTCTCGGCCCTTTCAACTGTTTCCCTGCTGGGCGAGAGTGCGGCGGTTTCAGGCTCTGTCACCTACGACGGGCAGCAGATGATTGGCGCGGATGAGGCGATGCTGCGCAAGGTGCGGGGCAACGATATCAGCTTCATCTTTCAGGAGCCGATGACATCGCTCAATCCGCTGCACACCATCGAAAAGCAGCTGGCCGAAAGCCTGGCCCTGCACCAGGGACTGGCCGGTAGCGCGGCAAGGGCCCGTATTCTGGAACTGCTCGCCAAGGTTGGCATCCAGGACGCTGAAAGCCGACTGGGTGCCTATCCTCACCAGCTTTCCGGCGGACAACGGCAGCGCGTCATGATTGCGATGGCACTGGCCAACCAGCCCGACGTGCTGATTGCGGACGAGCCGACGACGGCGCTGGACGTGACCATTCAGGCGCAGATCCTCGACCTACTGAAAGAGCTTAAGGACAGCGAGGGGATGGGTCTGCTTTTCATCACCCATGACCTTGGCATCGTCCGGCGCATCGCGGACCGGGTCTGCGTCATGCAACAGGGCGAGATCGTGGAGCAGGGACCAACGCGCGAGATCTTCGATGCGCCCCAACACCCCTATACCATCAAGCTGCTCAGCGCGGAACCAAAGGGCGAACCCGATCCCGTGCCAGAGCAGGCCGAAGAGATCGTGCGCACGGACCATCTCAAAGTCTGGTTCCCGATCACGCAGGGTCTGCTGCGCCGCACAGTGGGGCACGTAAAGGCAGTCAACGACGCGACCTTCTCGGTGCGGGCGGGAGAGACGCTCGGCATTGTCGGTGAAAGTGGCTCTGGCAAGACGACGATGGCGCTTGCCATCATGCGTTTGATTTCCTCCGAGGGCGGGATCACCTTCATGGAACAGGATGTGCGCAAATGGTCCACGCGGGAACTGCGCCGCCTGCGCAAGGACATGCAGATTGTCTTTCAGGATCCCTTCGGCTCCCTCAGCCCGCGGATGACCTGCTTCCAGATCATATCCGAAGGGCTCGACATTCACCGGGTCGACCCCAGCCGCGACCAGCGCGAACTGGTGCACGAGGTGATGGTCGAAGTGGGCCTCGACCCCGGTACGATGGATCGCTACCCGCACGAGTTTTCTGGCGGTCAACGCCAGCGCATCGCCATCGCGCGGGCCATGGTGTTGCGGCCCCGGCTTCTGGTGCTGGATGAGCCAACCTCGGCGCTCGACATGACCGTGCAGGTCCAGATCGTCGACCTGCTGCGCGATCTGCAAAAGAAATACGGGCTGGCCTACCTCTTTATCAGTCACGATCTCAAGGTGGTGCGGGCCATGTCGCACAAGGTAATCGTGATGAAACGCGGCGATGTGGTTGAGTATGGCACCGCCGATGAACTCTACGAGAGACCACAGTCGGACTATACGCGGACCCTCCTGCAGGCCGCGACCTGAGGAGGTTGGCCGGGATATCACCTGAATCCCTTGCCAGCCTTGCCCACAACGTCCCTTCTAACGCCCCATCAGTCCCGCGATCATCGCCGCGAGGGCCACGACGTGGATCAGCATGATCGCCCGGTCGCGCCAGAAAAGCCCAACCGTGAACCATCCGACAAGACCGACAAGAAAGAGGTAGATGTTGAGGGGCGTCATTCCAAAAGCGGTGGCCGCGTAGCCAAAGATCTGGACCACCGAGGCGCCCCATTTCACCGAATGCACCAGGGTTTCACGACACATCATGGGGCGGGCTGCAGAAGACAAAGCAGGCATAGGATAACTCCAATGGGGCCGGTTCTAACGCCCCCGGTTTCAATGCGGTTTGAAGGATGTTGTTTTGGACCTCGCGAGGGCCATGAGGCTCTCGCAATCAGTCACTGGGGCAAACTGTCGGCAACCACGCAGTTTGCCCCCTCACAGGTCGCTCCTAGAG